>NZ_JBHVRO010000030.1:0-1047 GCF_042885655.1 Psychrobacillus sp. NPDC058041 | reverse complement strand
ATCTGTGGCAAACCCAGGGAACTGAAACATCTAAGTACCTGGAGGAAGAGAAAGAAAAATCGATTCCCTGAGTAGCGGCGAGCGAAACGGGAAGAGCCCAAACCAAGAGGCTTGCCTCTTGGGGTTGTAGGACACTCTATATAGAGTTACAAAGGAATGAGCTAGACGAAGCGATCTGGAAAGGTCCGCAGGATAGGGTAAAAGCCCCGTAGTCAAAAGTTCATTCTCTCTTGAGTGTATCCTGAGTACGGCGGAACACGTGAAATTCCGTCGGAATCTGGGAGGACCATCTCCCAAGGCTAAATACTACCTAGTGACCGATAGTGAACCAGTACCGTGAGGGAAAGGTGAAAAGCACCCCGGAAGGGGAGTGAAATAGATCCTGAAACCGTGTGCCTACAAGTAGTCAGAGCCCGTTAATGGGTGATGGCGTGCCTTTTGTAGAATGAACCGGCGAGTTACGATTACATGCAAGGTTAAGTTGAGAAGACGGAGCCGCAGCGAAAGCGAGTCTGAATAGGGCGAATGAGTATGTGGTCGTAGACCCGAAACCAGGTGATCTACCCATGTCCAGGATGAAGGTAAGGTAACACTTACTGGAGGTCCGAACCCACGCACGTTGAAAAGTGCGGGGATGAGGTGTGGGTAGCGGAGAAATTCCAATCGAACCTGGAGATAGCTGGTTCTCTCCGAAATAGCTTTAGGGCTAGCCTCAAACGTTAGAATCTTGGAGGTAGAGCACTGTTTGGACTAGGGGCCCATCCCGGGTTACCGAATTCAGACAAACTCCGAATGCCAATGATTTATGTTTGGGAGTCAGACTGCGAGTGATAAGATCCGTAGTCAAGAGGGAAACAGCCCAGACCACCAGCTAAGGTCCCAAAGTATTTGTTAAGTGGAAAAGGATGTGGCGTTGCTTAGACAACCAGGATGTTGGCTTAGAAGCAGCCATCATTTAAAGAGTGCGTAATAGCTCACTGGTCGAGTGACGCTGCGCCGAAAATGTATCGGGGCTAAACAAATCACCGAAGCTGTGGATTGATACCT
>NZ_JBHVRO010000029.1:0-1380 GCF_042885655.1 Psychrobacillus sp. NPDC058041 | reverse complement strand
CATTTAAAGAGTGCGTAATAGCTCACTGGTCGAGTGACGCTGCGCCGAAAATGTATCGGGGCTAAACAAATCACCGAAGCTGTGGATTGATACCTTTGGTATCAGTGGTAGGAGAGCGTTCTAAGGGCGTTGAAGTCAGACCGGAAGGACTGGTGGAGCGCTTAGAAGTGAGAATGCCGGTATGAGTAGCGAAAGATGGGTGAGAATCCCATCCACCGTATGACTAAGGTTTCCTGAGGAAGGCTCGTCCGCTCAGGGTTAGTCGGGACCTAAGTCGAGGCCGATAGGCGTAGACGATGGACAACAGGTTGATATTCCTGTACCACCAAACCACCGTTTGAGTAATGGGGGGACGCAGAAGGATAGGGTAAGCGTGCTGTTGGTTATGCACGTCCAAGCAGTAAGGTGTGAGTGTAGGCAAATCCGCACTCTATAACATTGAGCTGTGATGGCGAGGACTTAGTCCGAAGTTCCTGATTTCACACTGCCAAGAAAAGCCTCTAGCGAGGTGATAGGTGCCCGTACCGCAAACCGACACAGGTAGTCGAGGAGAGAATCCTAAGGTGAGCGAGAGAACTCTCGTTAAGGAACTCGGCAAAATGACCCCGTAACTTCGGGAGAAGGGGTGCTCTTTTGGGTGTATAGCCTAGAAGAGCCGCAGTGAATAGGCCCAGGCGACTGTTTAGCAAAAACACAGGTCTCTGCAAAACCGTAAGGTGAAGTATAGGGGCTGACGCCTGCCCGGTGCTGGAAGGTTAAGAGGAGTGCTTAGCGCAAGCGAAGGTGCGAATTGAAGCCCCAGTAAACGGCGGCCGTAACTATAACGGTCCTAAGGTAGCGAAATTCCTTGTCGGGTAAGTTCCGACCCGCACGAAAGGCGTAACGATCTGGGCACTGTCTCAACGAGAGACTCGGTGAAATTATAGTACCTGTGAAGATGCAGGTTACCCGCGACAGGACGGAAAGACCCCGTGGAGCTTTACTATAGCTTGATATTGAATTTTGGTGCAACTTGTACAGGATAGGCAGGAGCCTTAGAGCCCGGAGCGCCAGCTTCGGAGGAGGCGTCGGTGGGATACTGCCCTGGTTGTATTGAAATTCTAACCCATACCCGTAACCCGGGTAGGAGACAGTGTCAGGCGGGTAGTTTGACTGGGGCGGTCGCCTCCTAAAGTGTAACGGAGGCGCCCAAAGGTTCCCTCAGAATGGTTGGAAATCATTCGAAGAGTGTAAAGGCAGAAGGGAGCTTGACTGCGAGACCTACAAGTCGAGCAGGGTCGAAAGACGGGCTTAGTGATCCGGTGGTTCCGCATGGAAGGGCCATCGCTCAACGGATAAAAGCTACCCCGGGGATAACAGGCTTATCTCCCCCAAGAGTCC
>NZ_JBHVRO010000027.1:0-2583 GCF_042885655.1 Psychrobacillus sp. NPDC058041 | reverse complement strand
CTAGTCGAACGCCAATCTGGCAAAAATTCATAAACTTCGGGTTGTGAAGTCAGTTCATAAATAGCATCTACATCTTCTATTCTAAATTCTCTTAGAAGTATTTCACCGCAGTCTATTGTAAATAAATCGTTCATATTCATTTCCCCCCAATGTTTATAACATTCTTTGCTAAGTTGAATAATTCCTTCTTCAACTAAACTGCCTCATTAGTTTAAGTGAAAAATTTCACATTGTATCGCCGAAATCTTCTTGATGTTTTGACGTAAAAATAGAACATCGAAATGGATAAGTAGTTTTAATGGCGTTTCTACAAAGTATTTACAACTTTATTTAGTGTGGTTTCAATTCCTCAACAATAGGAAAATGGAAAGCGATTTGAGTAAAAAAAAGCAAATGCTTATCATGGAGTGTTCACGGAACTTGGGAGACCGTAGATCAGTTAAGGCTGAGAAACTTGGCATTCTAATTGACAAGTTTATACATGTTATTTCATAGGAGAATAAAAATTCACATAAAAATGAGCTGGGAAATGTATCTCCTAACTCATCGTTCTTATATAAAAAGAAACTCAATCAGGTTGTTTACTCTTTTTCTTTCCAATATACTAAAAATAGGGAATAAAGGGAGATGATAGAATGTGAAAAGAATATTTTACGTCTTTGCTTTACTTGTATTTTTGTTAACTGCTTTTGGGAATGAAGTGAATACTGATGAAACCGATACCTATAAAGTCTCAGAAGGAAAAATAACGAATGAAAAACTTTTAATTAATCTAGCAGTTCGTGCAGAAACTATTATTGAGAAATATGATCGATTAGATGGTGTAGAGGTAGACGGTGCTCAAATTAGAGCTGATAAACATCCTGATTTAGAAAATGATGAAACTGAAGATAATTATAAGAACGTTTATTATATCGTTGGCGAGTATTCATATCAGGGGAATAACTATGACTTCGTGTGGTGTGTCTCTTTTGATTAGAACAATACTGATTCTGAAGGACAAGTTCTCCAATATACATCTGATAAAACAGGGCAACAAATAAATATTAATAGATCACCAACAAAATAATTAATATATTTACTCTAATTATCATAGTTCTTTTTTTATCAAGCTTTCTTTTTTAAAAGGCTATGTTAAGTTTATTAGAATACACATAAAAATGAGCTAGGAAATGTATTTCCAAGCTCATTGTATTTTGCTTTCCGTTTTTTACTAAAGCACCCATTACTTTAATAAAGGATCTCCTGTCTTTGCTCTATTAAAGTGATTAAAATATAATGAAACAACTAACAAACTAATCAAAGCTGAATCTATTATTCGAACAACAATAATGCCATAAAATTCAATCGAAACTCTATCAATGAAATACCATAAACAAAACAAAAGTGCAGTTAACAATGCTATTTGACCCCAATACTTGAATTTTTGTTTCGGTCTTGTAGTCTCATTACTATTACATCTATTCCTTGCTGTTCGAAAGTACATATATACTATAATCACAGTAATACCAACTATTGTGCTACCGTGCTGAAGAAACTTAAAGATTGGGATATTAAAATCAAAAATATGAACAGTATAAGAAAGGATTGATAAGTTTGTCACCATAAATCCTCCAAAATGAGTGAACGAATCCCAGACTACATGGGTTAGCATTCCAAATAATGCAGAATACAAAAATACAAATATTTTTAACAAACTGGGTGAACTTGTTTTTTGATTATATGTATCTTGCAATACAGATGGCAAATGACTAAATAAGGTCCTATGTATACATATTTGATAAATAAAATAAACGACTACTAAGATAGGAAGATTAAAAGCTATAAATCCAAAGAATGTATGACCAATCTCACCATTTGGCTTTCCTCGTAGAAAATACTCAAAATCAGGTGACATGCTACCTAATACCAATGCAAAGAAATTAACATATTTACTATTTCTTGAAAAAGGTAAAACTACTGCTGGATGAGCAAAAGTCAACGGCATTTAATTTCACTCCTAGAATTTGATTTCAAAAAACATCTTTTCACATTTTTATTATAGCAAAGCCTTACTTCACTAACCTGCTCCGTTAGTTTAAGTGTAACATTTCACAATGGCTCGCTAAAATATACTTGATGTTTTGGACGTAAAAATAGACCAACGAAAAATGATGGTCTTGTTTAACTAAAGCACCCGTGAGTTCAAGAAAAAATAATGACTTCACCAAATGCTTGAAATCAAGCGAATTATAATTCTTGGTATAAACATTATAATGTTCCAGATCACTTCAAATATTATAGAACCACCAATCTCACCTAAAATTTCTTTAAAGAACCCATCCCGCTTTTCTTTTTTTTTCTTTGCCATCCTACATCTCCGAATCCCTTAATTTATACCCTCTGTAACAAAACTATTTATTTAGCCATAAACATTTGCTAAAGCACCCGTTAGCTTAAGTACATTTCTTCACAATATTTTCATTAAGTTCACAAAGACTTATCGCACTCGCTTAGTTCCTTAGTTACTCACTTCCCATTTGAATTTTCCATTATTTTGCTTAAGTTGTTGTTTCACCAATTCTAATTCATAGAAACTTAAGT
>NZ_JBHVRO010000026.1:0-6014 GCF_042885655.1 Psychrobacillus sp. NPDC058041 | reverse complement strand
ATACGTATTGTCTCAAGTGGAGAATCATAAAGAAATACATGCATTTTCTTTATATCATGTAATCGGAAAAGAAGAGACTTCAGTTAAAACAGGTGCTTTTGCTTAAGATAGGAGCTTTCTTTAATGCAGCTTTTTCTTTATGCATCTAACGAAGCAGTTTAGTGAAAGAAGTGTTTCATGGATATAAATAAAAAATCCTTTTCTACATGATAGAAAAGGACACATAAAGTTTTTTAGACCATTAATAAAGAAAACTACTCGTAGTTAGCCATGTAATTCCCTTCTTCAAATATTTCCTTCGGACTTTTGGATGTCCATTCTTCTACTGTCATATCAGGATGCAAATTTAGGTAAGATCTAATCATTTTGTAGCCTTCACTATAGCCATAATAATCAGGTAAACCATTAGAGCCACCTATTAGAAACTCAACAGAATAACTACTCCCAAGATATGTTTCAATTTTGCTCCAATATTCTTTATAAAAGCTTTCATCAACCACATAATCAGTACTATTCGAATCGGGATACACTAAGGTTTCAAACATCACGGCCTGCCCTTCCATTATTAAGTCATCTAAAACAGTCAAATAATAATCTCCCTTATAATGTTTTTCGGTCCAAACACTATGATGATATTCATGGGACATACCTGATTTATAATAGTTATCGAGTTCACTCAAATTATAATAGTCATCAAAATAATTTAAATATACTAAAATTTTCCCTGATCCAGCTGTTTCCAGATCAGAAGGAAATTTTTCATTTTTTGGAAACACACATACTGTTGTTTTTTTATCTGATGAAAGTATGTCTGAGGATTTAACAAGGGATTCCTCAAATAACTCATTTAAATAATCTTTATCCATTGATTCAATTTGATTCTTAATACTATTAAAATCACTTTCTTCCGGTGACCATTCAAATACACTAAATTTATAATATTCCGCATCTTTAAAACAAGCATCATATACAGGATCGATAATCACCTGTTTATATAATTGGTATGGTGATTCATCTGGATGATTCTTTATAGTTTCAAAATAGTTTTCATAGAGCATGTAAGCATGAATTATAGTAAATTCTTGCCCCGTATTGGGGTTTTTAAAAGAATAGGATATATTTTGTTGTTCATTTTCCATAATAATATTCTCTTGAGATTGTTCAGTTTGCTTACAGGCTGATAAAATAAAAATTAATAGAAGAAAACAAAATGAAATTAAAGCTTTATTAGCGATATTCATAAACTTCATCTCCCTATTCAAAATTGACCTATTTCCTTTACATTCCATTTTGTCTAAAAGTTTCATTTATTTAAACTATTAATTTTAATAACATTAACAAAACATACCTCTAAGATAATTAGGTTGACTTGAAATAGTTGGAGGGAAGATTCTTGAAGAGGGAGACTACCTTTCCAATTACAAATAAAATCTTTGAAAATAATGTACTTCAACTAACGAGGTGCTTAAGTAAAGATCATAGGGTTACTTAGGCAACTCTTTTTTCTTATTAAACTAACGAACCAGTTTAGTTTAATAATTTTAGATAGCAGAGTTTTATTTAACGAAAGGATGCGATAACTTGTTTTTATATCATATGGTCATTGAAAATGTTAGTGAAATAAGTATAAGTCCGCAAAGGGTTTTAAAAGAAGGATTAAATCATAGAACAGCAACAAGGTGGTATTCAAACAGTGGTAATTAGAGTGTTTCAGACCTGCAAATTTACCAAAATGGATAGATTTTAAAGTTGCTTTCCGTGCAGATTTAAAAACGTATGAAAAACCTCATTTTCAATTTCCTATGTTCAGTGATAAAATAATAGTTTTTAACCGAGATATATCAAGTAATTTATTTGCTTATATTGAAGATAAATTTGATGGGGGTAGAGGGTACTTGGTTGAAGGTTTACCTTCAAAGTAAGATTTAATGAAACAGTATTGGGAAAGTATTAATACTCTTGATGAGTTTTTGAAATGCAAGCCTTTTAATAACCCTGAAATTTATATTTTTGAAACAGTTCCAGCTAAGTTAATTGAGTATATAGAGTAAAATTTTGTTTAACTAACGGAGGCTTTAGTGAAAGATCGTTGAGCTGCTTACGCGGCTCTTTTTTCTTATTGAACTAACGAACCAGTTAAGTTCAAGAAGAGTTGAATTAAAAATACCAAAATAGATACTTTCATCTAATTGAAAAGGAGGTTAAAGTATTATGAAATTAAAATTCTTATATTTAACAATAACAATATTTTCGATAGGGTTAATCATTGGTTGTTCTAATAAACAAGTTATAGAAGAAAATACAAATGATATGGATAACTATGGAGATGTTAGAGCAGTAGCATGGGAATTTTTAAATGAAAAAGGTTGGAATGACAGGGCTAAAGAAGATTGGAAAAGTGCGAAAGTGAAAAAAACGATTGCTGATAATAGCTATGAATTGTTGGATAAAACTTATGATGGAAAAGAGGTATTAACCGTTTCTTTTGAAGATAAAGATAGTGTTGTAATCGCTACACCTTCAATCCTCGTTGACCTCAATTCCAATAAAGTAATTGGCTATATGCCTAGTGAATAAATTAACTGGTATTAAACTAACGAAAGAGGTTAGTTCAAGAAGAACGGGCTTAAATATTCAAATAGGTAATATTGATATAATTAGGAAAAGTGGAGGCGTAATGGCACAAATAAAGTTTAATTTAATATCAGATTATGACACTGCCCTACAATTCGGATGTAAAATAGAAATTCATATAAACTTGAACCTATTATTGTGGAGTTTCTGAGATTTTTATATCACGACGGCTTTTCGTTTGAAGAGGTTAGTGATGATGACGAGCAAATGGAGGAAGGCGTAAAAAGAGAGACTTTGAAAGTATTTCTCTTCAAAATAAATCGCTAATCTTATTCAACCAACGCAGCAGTATAGATAAGTAAAATTTTTTATATGGGGTGAAGAATATCAAGATCCTGTTTATATGTAGTAAAAACAAATGGCGAAGTCCAACAGCAGAAAAGGTATTTCATAAATTTAATGGCTATGATGTAAGATCAGCAGGGACAGAGGTTGCAGCAAGGGTTAAGATTACGAACGGACACATTGGATGGGCTGACATTATATTTGTAATGGAAAAAAAGCATATAAGACGCTTAAAAGATAAGTTTGGTCCTATGCTTAATAATAAGAAAATTTGGAACTTAGACATCCCAGACGATTATGGTTATATGGACGAAGTATTAATTGAAATTTTGAAAGCTAGAGTGTCAGAATATATAATTGTTCCAGAGTAGAAATGCCTTACTATGGTATTGATTAATTAAAGGTTGTTAAGTTTAGGAGTGAGGGTTGGTTTTTTTAATGTTTTTTATTCAGCTAAAGCAGCAGGTTTCTTGAGGAAGAAAAATGTTTATATTAGGGAGAATCTATACTGAAAAGAGTTAATTTTTTTGAATTGAGGTTTTTTAAAAATGTCAGTTGATAGAGATTGTATGATTTCTTCTTTAAAGAAAATAGTAATACCAACCCTTAGAGAGAAGGGGTTTAAAGGTTCATTTCCGCATTTTCGTCGAATTAAAGAAAATAAAATTGACCTTCTAACGTTTCAATTTGACAGATATGGCGGGGGATTTGTTATCGAAGTGGCAGTTTGTCGTCCTAATGGAGTGACCCATCATTGGGGGGAGAAAGTTCCTCTGAATAAAGTTACTGCTCACGACTTAAACAACAGACCGAGACTTAATTGTGGAGAGTGGTTTAGGTATGATGCTTCAAGTTCCGATGAAGATATTTTTGATGTTATTGCTTATGGTGTCTTGAATTGTATCCCTGAAGCGGAAAATTATTGGAATGAGATTAAAAGCAAAGGCTTGAGATAATAGTGATATTGGGACAGACTTTTATAAAAGATTAGGCTTTATTGTTCTTCCTAATGAAATTCAAAAATATAAAGACAGTATTTGCATGTACTACTCAAAAGAAAATGATATCGACTCTATATCATTTGATATCCCGAATTACTTTTAAAGGACATCACCTACTTGTGTGGGATATGTTGATAACAGTATTGACGACGAAATTGTAGGATTTATTATAAAATTTATTATGTATTCATCTTCAACTAACGGATGCTTTACTTAAAGAAGGAATTAAAGCCCAAATTGATTTGTATAAATTAAAGTTGTTTATAAATATTGAGTAAAGAAATAACAATAATTACAGTTCCAAATATCAAATGGATATAAAAAGATTTTTTGCTATTTATTTCGGTATTTGAAGATAGAAGAAATGATATTCCTAATAACATTAAACCTATATCAAAAATGAAAGGAAACGAATTTAGAGAAGACGAAATGAAATGAGAAAGCATTAAACCAACAGCTATGATACTTAACATTAGAGAATAAGCTGCATATTCACTATTTGGTCTATGCATGATATTTTCCTCTCCATTCTGCTACTGCTAAAATTTGTATAAAGCGATGCATATCTTATTTGCCAACGCTTTCATGTTGAATTCGCTCTCTAAGAGTATATGAAACTGAACAGGACAAACTAACTCTAAATATAATTTAGGGTGATGAAAGTGAACAAACTTAATATTGTATGTAATTTAAAAGGCTGCTAACAACATGCTAGCAGCCTCTTTAAACACTATGACTTAACTTTTTTTACCTTAATTCGGTAAGATAAACAATTTGATAACGATGCGACTTCTTCAAACCTCCACGTGTTGAAATTCATTGCTCCACCAGGGTAAAACGCAATTATCTGAAGCCCAGCTTGTAGACATAAAGAGTTTATTTCATCTGTTGAATAGCAGGCTAGTGTTTGTGTAATTGTTTCATTTGGTGAGTCTGTTTGCCAAAGTGTATCCGTCATGCGACAGTTATTATCATCATAACCGTATTCTCTCTTAATTTGAGATTTTCCAACGACTAGCATTTGTTGTCCTTTAACGTTTTTCCAATAATTTGGCTCATATATATCAATGAGTGCATATCCGTCATCTTTGAGCCACTCATGTATCCGTTGTAATAGTAATAGTTGATCTTTATCTGTACCTACTCCAAAACCATCTAGATAGAGAACTAAATCAAATTGGTTTGACAGTCGTACCGAATAAAAGTTATCACATAAAATGTTTATAGATGGATTTGAGTGAGCTTTTGCGTATTCAACCAATTCGGATACAAGTTCAACGGTGGTTATATCCTTATTGGTTAATGAAAGTGTGCTTGCAAGTATCCCCGAGCCAGCACCTATTTCAAGTACGTCCTTGAAGGGTTTACCCACTTGTTCATGAATCAAAGCTACTTCCTTCTTATAATCATTTAAATCGTCTAATGAATCATGAAAATACTCAAATTGTTTTTTGTAAAAGGGATGTACCCAATTCTCTTTCATATATATCCTCCTGTAATAAACTATTCGTTTACAGGAAATTATTTAAATTTCTGATACCCATATAGAGCACCTCCTGTTATTATCATATCATTAGAAAATATAAATAGCAGAAAATTTAGTTTTATGTAAAAATATATCTTAGGACAGGTTAGTTTAAGAGTTATACATGATAAATAATAGAATATTTACAACAGAAACTAATCGTAGGTTCTTCTTCATTAACGGGTGCTGTTGCGATACATGACCATCATTTCGATGGTATATTTTTACGTCCAGAGCATCTTGAAGATTTCGACGATACAGTGTGAAATGTTACACTTAAACTAACGTCGCAGTTTAGTTGAAGAAGAGTTTTTTGGTGATTGTGTTGAATAAGTTAATACAGGTGAATTATTGAACAAAAGGGTTGCTTTACCTCAAGTTGGGGGTGTCACTTTTTTCTTCAACTAACGGGTAAGTTTGGGATTAGCAATCCACAAGAAACACCCAAGTTGAATTATGCTAAAATGTAGTTAATGTATAATGTAGATATTCCTCATGAACAAAGGAGAACTGAAAATGAGAAAACTCGTTCTATTTCTGCACGCATCGCTTGACGGTTTCGTAGAAGG
>NZ_JBHVRO010000025.1:0-6727 GCF_042885655.1 Psychrobacillus sp. NPDC058041 | reverse complement strand
TCAAGGAGAAGATCAATCTTAAGCTAATCGAAAACAAGACCTTTGATTCTGGAGCCATAGGTCTCGTTTACCAGACGGTAAGATGACCTTGTCACTTAAGGTGATTACGCTAACGGTAAACTAGCTCAATTAACCGCCTTTTCACAAAGGCGGTTTTCTTATGGTCACAAATCAACATTAGAATTTAACATAGCCTTAAAAAAAGGATTTAATAGGCGTTTTATGGCTTTTCGTTATCGCTTTATTTGGAGTGTCTTTTATAACGCATACCTAAATTTATTTCAATACTAAAGAAATAAATTTACTCATCACCGGCTGTTATGAAAATGGTGGAGAAGTCATATTAGAAATCCATAATAATCTCTCAAGTAATTATTCATTTGAGTGTAAGCCGAAATAGATTAAATTGTAAATATTCATTGTATCGGAGGAACTTAATTTAATTGAGTTCCTCCAATTCTTATTCAACTAACGGATGCTTTAGTCAAACAAGACCATCATTTGAGGGTCTATTTTTTATTCGAAAAAACAAGTAGGTGGTTACGGTAACATTAAATTTAAATAAAAAAAGAATTATTAATACAATTGTTAAAAATACAATGCCATTAACCGAAGTGACTTTTGCGTAGGTAATAGCCTTTTCAGTGGCATTCGGTTCTTCTTTATAGATCCAACGTTTTTCCCATAAAATTAGATCTTTAGGGTTAAAAAATTGCCAGATTATTATTTCATATAGGGGAATAAATTATAAAATAAACGAACCCATTTTCATTCCTCCAAATAATTTGCTCTTATTTGCACAAGTTATAAATGAAAAATATTTTAGAAAGGCTTATTACCCCATGAAAAAAATTACTTATATTTTAATTGCAATAACTTTTTTGATTAATCCCAGTAGGATTAATGCCCATAGTGAACAACCTGATTATAAACTTATATATGATACATTGATTACTTCCCTTGAACCATTCATACAAAAGGAAATTATTAATTACTATGGATATCCCAAACAATATGGTTTATATGATGCTAAGATTTTGAGTATCATCAGAGGGCATGAAGGTCAGTTTAGCTTTATTGCAAAAATCCAAGTCACAACATTTGACCATGCACATGACCCTCCTTATGGTAAGGAAACAATGACTTTCAAAATAGACCCATTTGGAGTTAAAGCAATTAGCTTTCAGCATGAGGGAGATGAATTAGAAAAGGATATAAATGAATTTTATAAAGCAACACTTATTGACCCTGTAACCTTTATAAAAGGCAATACAGGTTACTTGCTCTTTAAAAAGTCTGATGGTACAAATGTAAATTATCATGTACAAAAGAAAGATGGTAATTGGATAGTGATAGGTAAAAATAGTAAACAAGGTCAGAAAATGGACTATAAATTACCATGGTATGTATGGAAAAAAATTTGAGCCTACTGATTAATTTAGTTAGGCTTTTTTATAATATAAAATGTGTGTGTATGGTTTAAGCGGGCTTTCAAACTGAATTTTTAGCAGAATTGAAAGATATCGTGCCCTAATCCTTATTCAACTAACGGGTGCTTTAGCTAAACAAGACCTTTTAGATGATCTAATTTTTATCCAAAACATCAAGGTGATCTCAAAAATCCATTGTGAAATGTTACACTTAAACTAACGGTGCAAGATTGTTGAAGATGGATATTTTCTGTCTTAAGCGAATTAGAATTTTAACCAAACTTTACACGAATATAGGTATTGAAAATAACGGGAACATGGGAGGTACGAGATATGAAGATCAATAGAATAGATCATGTGAGTATAAACGTAAATGATCTTTCAGAGGCTAAAGCGTTTTTTCTTGATTTAGGACTTGAAGTGAAAGCGGAATGGGAATTGGATGGAGAACAGTTAGACAGAATAGTTGGGCTTAATGATGTTAAAACGGCATGTGTAGGATTGGGGATGCCAGATGGTCAGGCATGGATAGAGCTAGTCAAATTTTATACGCCATCAGATGAAAAAGATATTCAGCAACCTTTTGCAAATACGCTGGGGATCCGACATATTTGCTTTAATGTTGAAGATATTGAGGCTATTGTTGCGAAGTTGAAAAAGAAGGGCACGGAAATCTTTAGTGAGATACAGCAGTATGAAGAAAGTTATAAGTTATGTTATGTTCGCGGTCCAGAGGGAATTATTTTAGAGTTGGCTGAGAAAATCTGATAAATATTGAATGACACTTTAAATGATTAAATTTCCAACTCTAAAGATTTCTTCTTAAACTTTCGGGCGCTTTAGTCAAGTAGAGCAACGTCTTTTAAGACGTTGCTACTTTTACATTTAAAAGTACGTCTGATTATACTCTTTCCTTAACCTCCCGCTTAATTGAGTGTAGATCATTGTGGTTTCACTTTTCTCATGCCCCATTAGACTTTGTATGACTTCATAGGAGCTCCATTATTCAACAAATGAGTTGCAAAGCTTTGGCTAAGTTGGTGTGGATGAATCTCTTTATTGATTTCAGCACGATTGGAAATACGCTTGATGATGTATCGCATTTTGGCGACACTCATTTTATGTGGTTACCTTCATTATTGCCAACTTAATAGAATAATAGAAATAAGAAGTTTTTTACTAACGGAGCAGTTTTGCAACAAAACACAGGCAAATAATACCCCTCAACAGCGCGGTTCCTAATTGGCCGCGTTTTTTGCATTTATTCTCTCCATAACGAACGACAAAATTATTTTTACCCATTAATATTGACTCTTTAATTTTACCCGGGTAAAATTGATATAGGCATTTAGGAGAGGAGGTACAGCATGAGTAATGACCTAACGTGCTTTTACTGCACGGCATTTTTGGGTGTGGGAGTAGTTGCCAGTGGTTCGTTACATCAAGTTATTTCTACAGTGAAGGATGCTCTGGATAACAGTGACCTCACACAGTTGCTTATATTTGACGATTCCACGGGGAAGCAAATAGATGTTGATTTTCGTGGGAAGACAGATGACGTGCTCAAACGATTAAGAGAACAGTTTGGTGACTTGCCTGGTACGGAAGTGAATCACCAACCTACACGGCGGGTCGGTCGACCGAAGCTGGGGGTTGTATCCGGTGAGGTTACGTTATTGCCACGGCAGTGGGAATGGCTCAAGAGTCAACCAGGAGGGGCATCGGTAACATTACGAAAACTCGTTGATGAGGCTCGACATGCTGGAGGAAAACAGAGCAAGATACGAGAGTCACAAGAAGCAACATATCACTTTATGACAGCTATGGCAGGGAACTTCCATCAATACGAGGAAGCTCTGCGGGAATTCTATGCTGGTGATTTGGATCGTTTTTACCACTTCATCGATGATTGGGCACCCGATATCAGAAACCATATCAAAAGATTAGCCGCTAATGCATTCCCTGAAGGGAACTTATGAATGAAAGCATGTGTAGGCGTAAAGAATTTGGAATAAAAAAAGGATCTACGAAAAGAACCGTTATGACTGAGTTTGAATTTATTCGTTACATCGAACCATCGCAACGCGCTTGCATGAGGTTTATGCAGCGAGGTATTTAGGGCAGCATAGTCATGTTGAATCTGTTACGTTTTCACACATCCAATCCTGAGCTACACCGGAGGTCCCAATCAGTGGTGCCGAAGCTTTCAACCGCTATATTAAGCACACCCTCCCATTTCTCCGTGAAAGTGGAGGTGAAGTAATGTTTCTTGGCGATGGCGGAGAGTTTCTTATCGGACCCGAAGAGGAAAGATGGGATCTTGTCATGATGATCCGCCAAAGCAGCGCGGAGTCGTTTTTTGCTTTTTCAAGTCATCAAGACTACATGGCCGGTATCGGGCATCGGATTCCAGCGATCGAAGATTCACGCCTTCTGCCTATGACAGAACTTCCGATATCAAAATAAAAGGAGGAGAACATGATTATGAATATCCTAAAAGTCAACGACGTCGAATTGGCCTATGACAGTTTCGGTAAAGAAAATGACGAGGCTATTATCCTAATCGCCGGGCTTGGAACCCAGATGATCCGATGGACGGATTCGTTTTGTCGGATATTAGCAGCTAGGGGCTTTCGCGTAATCCGCTTTGACAATCGCGACGTAGGTTGCTCGACGCACTTTAGCCATTATCCGACGCTGGAATTTGACGCACTGGCGACTGCTCTCATGTCGGGACAGCGTCCGGACATCCCTTACACTCTCGAAGACATGTCCAACGACGCTATCGGACTGCTCGACGCACTATCAATTGACCGGGCACATTTCGTTGGCAGGTCGATGGGCGGAATGATCGCCCAGATTGCAGCCAGCGAGTACCCTGAACGGGTTTTATCACTCACCTCCATTATGTCCAGTTCCGGTAATCCGGCTCTTCCGCAAACTTCCCCAGATGTCATGGGGATGATGACTAAACCGGCGCCGAACCCATTTGAGGATGAAGCAGGATTTTTGGCGCACAGCCTCTCTTTTGCCAAACGCATCGCCGGCACCGGCTATCCGTTTGAAGAGGATGCTTATCGGGCACTCATTCTGGAGGAAGTCCAGCGAGCCTACGATCCAGGTAGTGTCGGACGACAAATTGCTGCTATCGCTGTCTCCGGTGACCGTCGTCCGCGGTTGGCGACCATAAAAGTACCAGTACTTGTCATTCATGGGGTGGACGATCCCCTGTTCGTCCCGGAGTGTGGCGAGGACACGACTTCTGCCATTCCGGGCGCCGAGCTAATGTTGGTTGACGGTATGGGACACGACCTGCCGCACCAACTGTACAAAGTAATCGCTAATGGCATAGAGCGAACGGCTCGTCGCAATAAATAACCTATTCGCTTTAGCGAATAGGTTATTTTTTATTCAGATGAAAGAGTTTTATTCGAATTAACTTATAAAACAGTACAATTATTTTAGTGCTATTTTTAGGGTGGTAATATATACTATTTTGAGGGTTGGAAGTAGTGAAAAAATGTGATTTATTAATTGAGATGATAAAAAGACGCCAAAAATGGATTGGGAGATTTACGAACAGACGATTGAAATTATCAAAAAGAAATGAGAATAGAGGAGACTATGCAAACTAGAATAGGAAGTCTTATAGTAAGGAAATTAATTACAACATTTGTTGCCACAACTATTTTTTCGATACTATCTGCTTTTTACTATACTAAAGTTAAAAGTAGTTTCGAAATTGTATATAA
This sequence comes from Psychrobacillus sp. NPDC058041, assembly GCF_042885655.1. NCBI lineage: Bacteria > Bacillati > Bacillota > Bacilli > Caryophanales > Bacillaceae > Psychrobacillus > Psychrobacillus sp. NPDC058041. The sequence goes on along the minus strand of NZ_JBHVRO010000025.1, from coordinate 1,545 downwards.
CCAAGAAAATGAATTTATCGGTTGGTTTTTCATTTATTTTATGGCTATCGGGGTTATTATCCTCATTTACGGAAACCTAGTGTCAATTGGAGTAGATTATTTACAAAGAAAATGGTTTCCGCAAAACGATTGGCTACATGTATTAATTCTTGGTGTTTTTGGATTAGCAAATGGATTGTTTTTTCAAGAAGAAACACTTGCCTATTATGGTATGTTAGCTGCACTTTTTTATGGAGTAATTGATAAGTGGTTATATAAAAGGAATTCCAAGAACAAAAGTGTTAAAATGTTTTTTCTTATACCAATAGTTTCGCTATTAATATCTTGGAGTTATTTTCAATTAGTCTCTCCGCCTTTACCATCTTTTACAAAGGAAGATGCTGTTGAATTTGAGACATCTGGTGAAGGTACATTTATTGAGGAATTCCCAAAAGAAATTGGTAAATGGGAAGGCGATATTGATGGTTATCAAGTAAAAAGGGAAACGAGTGCAAAAGAAATCGAAGATGAAGTTTATTTAGTTACTTTTACAGAAAATTGGAGTAAAGGTACAGAAAAGGATTCATGGACTATATCTTATAAAGTTAAACGAGATGGTTCAGGAATAAACGATGAAACTGGAAATATGCCACCGTACTATGAAAACAATTAAATTCAAATTATTAAAGTAAAAAATGAGCACCATTTTTAGTGCTCATTTTTACTTTTTTATTAAAAATTGTATTCCATAGACAGCTCTTTTTTCTTGTTAAACTAACGCAGCAGTTTAGTTGTTCTACACTTTTGTAACATTATTCCAAGCTAGGATGTGATTGAATGTTTCAAGATGGATTTCCAATTTATTTGAGAGATGATGTAACTACAGCGGTTGGAATGATTCCTCATAAAACTTATAATAATGTCACTATTGGTGTGTCCGAGGATACTATTCAATATTTACAAGATAATACCGTGATTAGGTTACCTTATCGTATCTACTACATTGATAGTTCAGATGAAGTTATAGACAATTTAACTCTACGACAAAAAATGATATTGCATTGTATTTATTCAAGAAGTTGTGACGGGTTTGTTCGCCAAAAGCATATTTATTCGTTGCTTCAGATGGATTATGAAGACTGGGCTATTCCTTATATCGTAAAAATATGTGATGAATATGTCGTAGAAATATTAGAAATGACTTATGATATTTTAAAAGAGCAGGATACAGAACGGATTATGAGATTTTGTTTTGAAAATATTGTGCCGTTTTGCAAAAGCTATAATAGAATGATTAGCTATTGGAACGAGTATTACCGATATAGATACAATAATTTTCATAAATATATTGGCAGGAAGTTATTTAGAGATTGTTTTGGTTACTCTAAATCAATGGAACGCAGGGAAAAAGGATTTGTTAAACATTTCACTTAAAGTAATGGGTGCTTTACTTCAAGAAGGGGTAAAGCAAAAGGGGGGCTCTTGTTTATGGAAATCCAATGGCTCAATGGACAATATCCAGAAGATAAGAGGATTTTTGATTCCCAGATGGAGGTTTATGAATGG
>NZ_JBHVRO010000024.1:0-9336 GCF_042885655.1 Psychrobacillus sp. NPDC058041 | reverse complement strand
ATTTGGATATATGTTGAATTTGGAATACAGCACCAGCAAGAAATAATCCAATTCCCAATGAGAGGATAGAGCTTCTCTTCATTTATTTTCCACCGTATCTATATAGCGAAAGAACCCTTTTAAAAAGTCATTCCTTATTTCACTAAACTGCGTCGTTAGCTCAATAAGAAAAAATGTTATACTCCTTCTTGAAGTAAAGCACCCGTTAGTTTAAGTACATCCTTTCACAAACTCTCATGATTTTTTGGAATTAATTTTCAGGGGAAATTGCTAATAATATAAAGATACCCCACTCTTTTGAATCACATCCAATAATAGGAGAACCTAAGATGAGATTATAGATATTTAATGAGATCGCTGCAAATAAGAAAACGCAGAAACTATATTTTTCTACCCAACCAAACACTCCAGTTTTTTTATAGCCACTTTCTTGAATGTTCATACCTCGAATAATAAAATGCATATTATTATTTTCTGCATACCTTAAAGTTGCATCAAATTTTTGTTGGTTTTTCTGTTCTGAAATTTCGCTACTAAATTTTATTTCTACAATAACTTTTGTACCATATTCATAAATAATTAATAAATTAGGTATATACTTTTTACCCATGTTTTCAAATCTATAGTCGATGCTAAAAGGCTCAACCAGTATTGTTTTTACATTATATTTTTTTCCTGGTTTGAGTGGTAAAATCAAGCAGTAGAGCTAGAAAAAGAAAAGTGGGTTGAATATAACGAATTAACATTCTAATTATTAATAACATAAAGACGCTTAGAGAATATTTCTCCAAGCGTTTTTTTCTTTTCTAAGCTCCAATTAGTTTAATAAAGTCATCATTATAAAAGATTCTCATCTATCGATAATTCAAGTCCTTGATGTGTGTTTTTCGTTAACTAGTGTTTTATTCACATTTCAGTTCAATTTCACTTTTTACAATTCCCTGAAAAATGCTTCTAACTTTAAACTATATTTCTAATGAATGCTGAAAATAAGATACATATTCGAGTCTTAAAAATCATATATAGTAACGATTGATGGAAATTAATTTTTGGAGGTTTTGTAATGAATGAAGAACATCAAAAAAAAAGGCAAATGCTATTAGAGGAAAGCCATTATGAGAATCAAGAACTCTCCAATTGGACTGATGATGAGCTGGCTAAACCTCATTCCCAAACGATCGGGTCTGGGGGACCTGTACTGGAACAAGATGGTGTACTACACGAAACCTTACAAGAATTTATTCATGAAAAGATTTTAGAAAGACCTGTTCATGTAAAAGGATTTGGAGCATTTGGTTATTTTCAAACGATATATTCTATGTCCGAACATACAAAACTGAATTTTTTACAAAATTCTTTTCAGACAGTTCCTGTTACGGTTCGTTTTTCGTTAGCTGCCGGTACGAAAGGAACACCTGATACCTCTAGAAATGTGCGTGGCTTTGCTACAAAATTTTATACAGAAGAAGGCGTTTTTGACCTTTTATGTAATCACATTCCTGTCTTTTCTGTTCGTGATGCGATACGATTTCCGGAATCTATTAATGCATTCTTACCTTCACCAAAAAATAATTTAATTGATCCTGATAGGTTTTGGAGCTTTGTAGCAAGAGCACCTGAATCGATTCATTTTGTTGTACGTTTATTCTCTAATGCTGGTACGGTAAAAAGTTATCGCCACATTTCAGGACATAGTGTAAATACATATGTTTGGAGAAATGAACAAGGAATTAGAAAGTACGTTAAATATCACTGGTACCCATCTGAAGGTGTACAATACATTGGTCGTGAAGAAGCAAATAGACTAGCCGCTGATAATCCTGATTATGCTGGTAAAGATTTATACGATGAAATTGCGGGTGGTAAACCGGTGGAATATAGCTTATATGTCCAGCTCATGGACCCAAAGGATGAAGCTAATCTTTCTTATGATCCTTTAGACGATACAAAAGTATGGGATGAAAAAGAGTATCCCCTAATAGCAGTAGGCAATATGGTATTAAATAAAAATCCTGATAATTATATTGAACAAGTAGAAAAAGTAGCCTTTTCACCTTCTAATTTACTAGACGGCGCAGAATTATCATATGATAAAATACTTCAGGGCCGTGCCAATATTTATAGTGATTCTCAAAGAAGAAGAATTGGAGCTGAATTTCGTAAATTACTGGTCAACCAACAGCAAAATTGGACACCAGCTAATCAAATTACAAGTGGAGATGGAAGATATATTGAAGGCAAACTAGAAAGAACTTCTATAACAAAGCAAGATGATTTCGGGCAAGCTGGTGAATTCTATACGATGTTAACTCAAATAGAAAAAGAACATCTTGTCGAAAATTTAGCTAGTGATTTGAAAGTCATATCTGATGATATTAGAAAGAAAGTTATGGAGTATTTAAATAAGGTATCATCCGACTTAGCAAAGAGAATTGAGATTGAAATGAAAAAGTGATAAGTAGAAAAAAAACGTTATTTTTACTATTAAAAATGACGTTTTTTATATAAAATTTATTAATTTGCTTCCCACTAGTCGAGTAGAAGGGAACCTCTAACCTGCCCCGTTAGTTAAATAAGTAAAAAAGGCTTTACTCCTTCTTGAAGTAAAGCGCCCGTTAGTGAAAAGCGTCTCTGATTAATACAGAACACCACTCGCATAGCCATTCTTTGTGGGGTATGTAAAAAGGAATTAACGATTAACGAATATCTACACAATATAACTTGTTCTTATTGTAATACAACTTTTAACGCTAATTGTTCAAAACACTATAACAAATATTTTGACATTCCTATAGAACACACTAACTGTTCTATTTAAAAAATCCCCATTTTTTGAATATTAAAATTTATTTATCACTATTAATGTGTTAACATTTCTATGAGTATAGTTAACATAAGGGGTGCTATTATGGTCAAATCATTAAAGGGTCAATTCATTCTTTCATGCTTTACATCATCGATGTTTACCATTTATATTTTTATGCTGTTCAATACACCAATTCAAATAGATAACGTACAGGTAAATATTTGGATATTTGCCGCATTGGCAGCGGTTTTTAATTTAGGTGTACAATCACAAAGGTATTTTCAATCCAAAAAAACAGCACGGTAAAATGGTTGTACAACTACTTTGATGTAATGCTGTTATTTAGTAAAATAAAAGTTAGTTAATAACCAATAGGATCAATGTGGCCAAACTTCAATTTACTTAGCGCTTTTGTTGGTTTGGAATAAAGATTGATTAAAACACAGCTACAAATGCTGATTCTAATAGAAAATCATAACCCCTATTTTGAACAAAGATTGTTCAAAAAGGGGCTATTTTTTATTCCTGTATAGGGCTTTTTGTAATACAGATTGATTATTTCGGTAAGCGAATATTTAACTAAAGCACCCGTTAGTTTAACATCAAAAAAAATAAAACAGGCCTCAATTATTGATTTTATTCATATTCCATAACCCAATATTTTTCTTCTGGTTTACCTTCTTCAACAATTTTCTTCCATCCATTATTCTCATAAAACTTCATCGCTTTTTGATTTTCAGATACACATTTCAATCTTAATGGTTTATTCATTTTTTCTATGGATGCATTAACCAATTGACCACCAACGCCTTTACCCGAGAAATCAGGGTGAACAAATAAATTATGTATAAAATTATCTGGCAGGTACAAAGAAGCGAATCCAAGGATATGAGAATCTTCCTCTGCTAAAATTATATACTCACCTTCAGTATGCTTATCAAAGTCTTCTAAAGTCATTTCTTCTATATCTGCCCAATGAAAACTTTTACGACGAGATTCTAAGTATATCAGTCTTAAATCAGGGTAATCTAATTCACTTGCTACTCTAATATTCATATTTTCACTCTCACTTTCTTTTATATAAATAATAACATATATTTCAATCTATATATATTAGGTTTAAATCTAGGTTTACATTCTTAAACTAAACTGCTCCGTTAGTTCAATAAGAAACAAAAGCCTTCTATGCAGCTCATTGATCTTTAACTAACGCACCCGTTAGTTGAAGAACGATTGAGTTTACAATAAGACTATTTCGCCCCTCCTTGCTCTTGTAGAAAAATAGCGACTTCTTCATTACCATATTCCTTTGCATATGAGAGTGCAGTATTTCCTTCGTCATCTTTTGCATTAATATCCGCACTTCTTTCTATGAGCAACTTCACCGTTTCTAGGTGGTCGTAACAACTTGCAATTATCAAAGGCGTAGTATCGTCATTCGATTTTATTTCAATATAAGCACCGTTCTCTAATAGATATTTAACAACTTGTATATTCCCGTCGGCAGCTGCTTGATATAGAGGTGAATGCCCATTTTCGTCCTTTACATTAATACAGACACCTACTGAGAGAAGTAGTTGAATGATATCTAGCTTCCCTTCCTGCGTCGCCCAGTGAATTGCTGTACGTCCATCTTCATCCGATTCATTCACGTCTATTCCAGAACTGATTAACCGCTTTACTTTTTCCAGTTGACCATAATAAATTGCCCACACCAATTCTCCTCTATACTTCTTTGCTATTTTCATTCTTATTCTTTTTTTCATTATCTGTCCTCCAATTTACTTTTACTTATCATCATCTTCTATTTCGCCGTATTTCTCCAACAATTCACTAATTCCTTTTTCTTTATCTCTTTTTCCATATTGTTTCTCAAACATTTCTCCAATTATTGAATTGTTAATACCTTTAGTCACAGCTACTTTGATAACTGTAAATAGAACAAACAATCCTGCTAGATATAACACAATTGCCTACCCTTACAGGTAGCCTCTTGATTTAACTAAAGCACCCATTAGTTGAACAAGAAAGAAGCACGCTCCGAATTACCAACAGGACTATTATATTATCTTCCCTTTGTTGATTCGGATTTCTCCAGCCAATAATTAGCTTTCGAAGTATCTTTAGCTATCCCAATACCCATCTCATATTTCTTGCCTACGTTAAACATCCCAATTGAATCTCCACTATTAGCAGCCTTTAAATTCAATTCAAATGCTTTTGTTAAATCTTTTTCTACACCTATTCCATTTCCATAAAGATAACCTAAGTTGACCATAGCTGTTGTATTTCCATTATTAACACTTTCTAAATACCATTTTAAACTTTCTTCATAATTAATATTTACATTTATTCCTTCTTGATAATAGTAGGCTAACATTCCTTGTGCTACTGCGTCTTCTTTTTGTGCCAAATCGTGTAACTCTTCAAATGAAAGCTGGCTATAATCCTTTTCCAAATCTAATAAAAGATACAAACCAACAACAGAAATTAAAGTTACAAAAATAAAGATGAAATTTCTCTTTTTCATAATATTCTCCCCCTATTCTATCTTTTTCACTTCAGGCAACCTTATTGTATACAAAAAATGCAAACATTCACAATTTTTATTATATTATTCCTTATAAAGTACTGAACAGTATTTTCCAGATGTTCCATAACAAATCCTTATTCAACTAACCTGCTTCGTTAGTTCAAGAAGAAAAAAGAGTTGCCTAAGCAACTCATGATCTTGAACTAAAGCACCCGTTAGTTTAATAAGAACAGTGACGCCTGTTAAACAATTGCGCCCGGTTGCTAAATAAAACAGAGGTTATTCCCTTTCTTTATCGGCCCATAATACTTTGTATAAAATTACGAGTTCAGCTTCTTCAATAAGGTATTTATCATTGCATGTGGAATGGTTGCAAATATGTTTTCTTCAATAACAGTAAACCCAAATAATATTGCTGTAAGTGAGATCGTAGTCGAAGAACAGATGATTTCTGTTAAAGGTTTCCTAACAGACAGTGCCATTGGTTATAAGGGGTATAGTGTAAGAAATACAGACAATACGCTATATATCGAGATTAGAGGAAGTTCCTTACCTTGTGGAAAAAAGACGGTTCCATTGACATTGAGATCAATATCGAACAGTTCAGTAAGATAAGAAATATTCTAAACCATCGAACTAATCAACCACAAAATTCGGCCAAAATGAAATCACTTGCCGGTAAAGGCAACAGACTGTTTTAACAAGTCCGTTCCCTTTTTCACTTAATAATGCGCAAGCAATCCTTTTTTCATAGCAATTCGTTCACAATAATTGAAAAATAGAAGGCCTAATGTAAGATACACAATCGCGTTAAATCCGAGAATTAAAAAGTCCGCCACTGTAAACTGACTTAATGTGTAACCGTGAATCATCACTTGGCGGACAAGATCTACACCTTTCACAAACGGAAGAAATGCAAAAAATGGTGCGACGGTTAAAGGAATAAACGTTAGAGCTGCTAAAATAAATTGTAGTATTTGTAAAAATGCTGCTACTTGCTTGACGATTATAGAGATTCCCGCAATCATGAACCCTACACCAAACATGCTAATGAGCGTTAATATAAGGATGGGCATAATGGAAATGACGTCTATATTTAACCATTCACCCGTTGTCGCCATTGATAAGTAGAGTAACCCGACAATAATAAAAAAATATATTGCTGTTGTTGCGATGAGTCGTGTCGCCAAAATTCGCCAGACGCCCATTGGAGACATGTAAAGTTGTTCGAGCGTTCCGCGCATTGCTTCGTTTGTTATCGTCCACCCGACACTGTCCATCACCATCATCGCTAAAAACCAAAAAATATAGTTGACTATGGCATATTGGATGTTTGCCTCTTGCATATTCGGGTCGCCAATCAACTGAATTCCCGTAAACATTCCTAAAAAAATGAAATAAAACGTAAAAACCGTTGCAATTGTATTTGGCAAATAACGTTTCAACTCGATATATTCTTTCCGAACATTTGCCTTCAGGAGGTTAGCCCAATACATACTCTTCTTCTCCTTTCACTATTTTCATAAAGATTTGTTCGAAATTTATCGTATCGCGGTCAATCGATTCGACCGAAGTTCCTCCCATTTTGAGCATGTCAAATAACTCGTAAATTTCATCGCTTTTCGTCAGTTGAACTTGGATGATAGGCTGCATGGAATCTGTAATATAGTTATAATCCGGGAATTTTTGTTTCAACAATTTTTGTTGGTGCTCACTCAAAGCGTCCCCGAGTGTTATTGAATATGCACGAACTTCAAATAGCTTCATCAAATTCTCCACTTTATCGTCAACAATGACTTTTCCGTCATTAATGATCACCGTTCGATCACATAATTCTTGAATGACGTTCATGTCGTGCGAGCTAATGATGATTGTTCGGTTGTATTCATCGACAATCGTTCGTAACAATTCGCGCACTTCATACCCAGTTTCCACGTCCAATCCAAGAGTTGGTTCATCCAATAATATGACATCACTATCCGCAAGCATTGCGACGGCAATCGCAAGTTTTTGCTGCATTCCACGTGAAAGTCGATTGACGAGTTCATTTTCCTTCTCTTTTAAATGAAAGCTTGTTAACAAGACTTCAATTTGATGAGAAACATCTTTTCGTGAAGCACCGCGGTTCCCAGCAAAATATTCAAGATTTTCCCTAACCGTCAATCGCCAGTACAAATTCCGATTCCCTTCCAACACTGCACTAATATGCCGCAATGCCACAAGGCGTTTCTCGCGATTGTCCATCCCGCTAATCGTAATTGTTCCAGCATCAGGAATGAGTAAACCGCAAATCATTTTAATTGTCGTCGTCTTCCCAGCACCGTTAGGCCCTAGTAACCCGACAATTTCGCCTTTATTCACTATAAAAGAGATGTCATTAACCGCTTGAATGTATTCCTTCGACTTCCGCTTTTTATAGGATTTCATTAAATTTCTAGCCTCAATAATTGGTTCCATCACAAGCATCCTTTCTACTAAAAATACAACTCTACTCAACTTCTACATGACTATATTATTTCCCTGCTTTTTAAAGTACTCATTCTACTACATATTGAAATAACGCTTTTTGAACAAAAAAAAAGAGACTTCTAAGCGGATTAACAATCTTTAGTAAAGCACCAGTTAGTTGAATAAGGGTACTTAAAGAAAAAGTATATGAAAACTTCTATTTCTTATTTACTGAATAACTCTTGGATTTCTACACATCTTGGTGTAATCTTCATTTTCGTCTAATTTCCTTACTTTCACATCTATTATTACCCATTCAGTGGGAGATTTGTTTTCCACTTTTAAAGTAAACAAATGATACCTAGGCATTATTGCTCTTTCATAGGTTATGAATTGATAGGTTATCTCGTATCTATATGCTTGGTCAGGTTTTGTTTTGACCCTTATAAATTTGCAAAAATCAGATAGGTAAAATTCTCCAAAATAATCTTTAATTGCTTTTAATTCCAACGGTGATAAAAATGAATAAATAATATCTTCAAGAATCATTTCATTACGAAAGCTGCCTGTATCAGCATGTACAGGTGTAATGGTAATAAAGATAATGAGATAAATTATTATAATAGTTCTCCTCAAATTAATACCTGCTTTCTTTCGTACTTTGCAGGTATTTCCCCCCAAAAAATTACTTATATTCTTTTCCGCTTGTTCATCACTTAAAAGATAAGTGACTATAACTTTTCTTATTGAACTATCCTGCTTCGTTAGTAAAATATTCATAGATTAACTTTTCTATTCATATGGCAATAATTCCTCTTGCTGTGTATATTTTTATTATTCCTAATAGCAGGATGTGAGGGTAAGAACGAAAGTTCAAAGATTATAAGAATTAAAGAAGACTTTAGGGGGGAGGTTACAGAGATAAATCTAAATGCATTTTTAATAGAGTATGATGTAGATAAATATATTTCACTAACTGCTGATAATACTGTACTAGAAGAACTTACAATAGGTGATACGGTAATTGTGGAAATAGATGGGGGAGTGGACGAATCAATCCCTCTATTATCATCGGCTAAAAGTGTTTATATTATTGAAAAAGGATTTTCTTATAAAAATAAAAAGAATTAAAAGGTTACCTAATGAGGCAGCCTTTTAATTTTATTTAATATAACCACAAAGTTATTGTCCTTCTTAAACTAACCTGCACCTTTAGTTCAACAAAAAAAAGGCTTTACTCCTTCTTGAAGTAAAGCACAACGTTAGTTGAATAACGTATCTATTCTTTTTTGCCCTTGTTCTAACAAAGCTTTGTACTTGTTAAATTTCTGTTTATCCTTTAAATGCTCTGCAAAATACATTGCTTTATAAAACTTTTCAAATCGATTAAAAATGATTTTTTAATATCAGTTAAAACTTCCTTAATATTCGAGCCGTCAGGTTCTATCCACCAGATATCATTTCGTTCCTTTTCAGCAGGATTATCAAAATGATGGGTGTAAATTGATTGGTCAATGTTACAGAATAAGTGTTTTTGTAGGTGGCATTG
>NZ_JBHVRO010000023.1:0-10554 GCF_042885655.1 Psychrobacillus sp. NPDC058041 | reverse complement strand
CATCCGATAAAACCTCTTCCAATATTCCCTTCTGCCTTTACACTCTTCGAATGATTTCCAACCATTCTGGGGTCTTTAAAAGATGTAAATAAGCCAAATCAAGATTACTTCTTGATTTGGCTACCCAAAAAGAGCTATTTAACATAATATTCTATTAATAACTTGACAAATGGTTAGAAAATTTGTATTATTACACCAATAAATAAGGAGGGTTCATATGCTATTACTAAAACTAATTATTACAACTTCACATCATCATATTAACTAGTCTTGCTATCGATATTAATATATCTATATAGGAAGACTATTTTCATTGAATCGTATAACTAAGCCGTTTTGGAGCTTATGTTAGTACGATTTTTTTATTTGTCATAAATGAGAAAAGAGGAAGAGTTTGATGAAAAAAATGGATTATCAAAACGTAAGAGGTACACAAGATTATTTACCTAGACAAGAAATTATCAGACGACACATTCGAAGAGCATTAGAGGACACATTTATTGCGTATGGTTGCAATCCATTAGAAACACCTATTTTAAATTACACAGATTTAATGGCATCTAAGTATGCGGGTGGTGCAGAAATATTACAGGAGATGTATAAATTAACTGATCGTGGTGAACGTGATCTAGCACTGCGTTACGATTTGACGATTCCGTTCGCAAAAGTTGTAGCGATGAATCCAACTATTCCTATGCCGTTTAAACGTTATGAAATTGGTAAAGTATTTCGAGATGGTCCAATTAAAGCGGGGCGTTATCGTGAATTTACTCAATGTGATGTAGATATTGTAGGGGTGGAATCACAGGCTGCAGAGGCAGAATTAATGATGATGGCGTTAGATGCTTTTAAAAATCTTAACGTAAATGTAGAGATTCAATTTAATAACCGTAAGCTTTTATATGGTTTACTACAACAATTTCAGGTCCCTGAAGGTGTAATGAATCGTGTCATTTTAGTGTTAGATAAGATTGAAAAGGTACCGGTTGAATCAATGATGGACGAGTTAGCTCAACTACAATTGACTTCAATTAGCTTGGCACAAATCAAAGCATTTATTGAATCAAAAGGTAAATTAACGATACAAAGCTTCAAACAATGGGAACAGAAAAATATTTATGTGCAGGAAGGCTTACAGGAATTAGCTGAGCTTACTACATATTTAGAGACACTCGAAATTCAGGAAATGTGTATTTTTAACCCGTTTTTAGCAAGAGGACTTGAAATTTATACAGGAACAATTTACGAAATCTTTTTAGCAGATGGTACGATTCGCTCAAGTATAGGAAGCGGTGGACGTTATGACAATGCTATTGGAGGACTTTTAAACTCTGAAAAGACTTTTGCGACAGTAGGTATTTCTTTTGGATTAGATGTTATTTATTTTGCATTTGAATTATTAGAACGAGTGAAGAAATGCTCGGTTATAGATATTTATATCATTCCAATTGGAACGGTAAAGGAAGCACTTAAACTGGCAACAAACTTACGATCCCAAGGTAAACGAGTAGAAGTGGAACTATCAAATAAAAAAGTAAATAAAGCCATGGAAAGAGCAAATCGTGAAGGTATTGCAAATGTAATTGTATTAGGAAACGATGAAATCATAAACGGCACTTATATAATAAAAAATATGGAAACGGGTGAAAACCAAAAAGTAGTTTATAATTTTCATTAACCAATAAATTATTATTATAGATAATCCTTATGATCAAATTATAAAAAAATGCACTTATAACAAGGGTGGAGAATTAAATCATAAGTAAATACGATTCTTTAGTAAGATTTTCTTTTCTTATTCAACTAACGGGTGCTTTTCTTGAAGAATAATGATCTGCTGAGGTGTCTCTTTTTTCTTATGTACTAACGCAGTAGGTTAATGAAAGAAGGAAATCGAAAAATGTAATGGAGGATTTTTATATATGTTTAGCAGCTGGGAGAACTAACGACGCAGGCTAGTTTAATAAGAAAAAGTTTGTTAGTGTGATGAAAATTGGTAAATGTGAGAGTATAAGAATGTAATAGTGAAATTCAAAAAATAAGTATTACTGAATCTTCTTGGATTGTAAACCGTATTAATTACAAAGGGGGTTATGTAATGTATCAACGTAAGAACAAAACACTTATTGTTTTTTTGACTCTAATTATGTTAATATCAGGGTTTTTAATTTCTGGTTGCTCCCAAGATGAAACAGATGATCCGAATAAGACAGTAATTCAAAAAGTTCTAGAGCTTCAATTTACTGGACCAGACGAGAAGTTTATGGACTTATTGTGGAATCCTAAATACAAGATTGTCAATAATGGAATAGAAGAAAATCTGGAATTATCTAAGTATATAGAAGAGTTATATGGAGGTTTTTCACAGAGAGCGAATTAGATTTCTTTATGAGGGCGTTCGGTACTTCATATCAAAGTTTTGCTGATTTTAATGGATATAAGTTAAGTTTTAAAGAAGTCTCGATCGAGCAAAGCGAGAAAATTCTAAACCGTTATACCTTCATAGCAAAGGTAGGTTTTCAAAAAAATGGCGGTGAAGAAAAAACTATAAATGTAGAAGGTGAAGTCCTCTTCTCTACAAAAGAAGAAGGGAAAATCGGGAGATTTAGTTACGGAAATGACAACGGCTTTTCAGATATATTGAGACAATGAGCAATTGAACAATGACTTTGTTTTTCATCTAACGGGTGCTTTACTTCAAGAAAGGAGTAAAGCCTTTTTTCTTGTTGAACTAACGCAGCAGTTTAGTTGAAGAAGAAAAACAGATAAAAAAGGGGGAGACGTTGAATTGAAGAAGATTTCTTGGATGAAAAGGTTTGTTATCACGCTTATAATTACGTTATTTGCATTGGGCGGTTGTAACCCATTTAATTCAAACGATATCGAAGGTAGTATTTATGAAATCGGAGATAATAGCATAAAAATTGAAGTACTTGGAGATGACCCAGAAGCTGATTATCCTACTTATGAAATTTTTATTGATGATGATACAGTGATTGAAGGTACAAAAGATAGCTTCAGTGAATTAGAAGTGGGAGACAACGTGAAAATATGGGTAGAAAATCAAGAAGCAGATAAAAAAAATGCTAAAAAAATATCTGTTTTTGTTATAGATAGATAAGAATGAAGACCAAGGTATGTCCAGAAGAAATAATGCTGTATTCAACTAACGGGTGCTTTAGTTAAATCAAGTGGCTACCTGTAAGGGTAGCTCTTTCTTATTGAACTAACGACACAGTTTAGTGGAATAAGAATTGGCAAAAGGGGTATAATTTATTGCTTTCGAGAAGTAGTATATAGGTTAATAGTAAATTGGAAGTAAATACTAGATTTAGGTTGTGGAACTAGTCAATTTGCAAGGTAACGGTCTACGAAGGTTTTAGGTGTAGACATCTCAAGAAATATGATTGGACGACTATAAAAGAAATGAGAGGTTTTGTGATGAAAACAAAGAATAAGTTGGTTCGGATGTCAAAGGTGCTATCTTTGTCCTTTTCCATCTTCATTCAAGTTTATTGGTATAAAATTCGGAAAAAGCCTGAAGCTGAATGGGAAAAACTTTGGGGGAAAATAGGGGAAAGGTTTCGAAAGACACTTTTTGAATTAGAAGGTTTACTAATCAAAATCGGACAGATGCTCAGCATTCGTGCCGACTTGTTGCCCAATGCATTTATAAGCCAAATCCAAGATCTTATAGACAAGGTTCCCCCTTCTAACTGGAGTGATGTTGAGGAAATTCTTGAAATGGAATGGGGAAATCCCCTTAATCATCACTTTCTTTCAATCGAAAAAGATGCAATTGCTTCAGCATCCATTGGAGAAGTATATAAAGGTGTTTTGAAAGATGGAACAAAGGTCGCTATTAAAGTGCAACGTCCTAATATTAATTCGATTGTACAAATTGACTTCCGTACTTTAGCGATCATCATTTGGTTTGCCGATCACTTTGTTCCCGTTCCAAAAGGGTTTATTAACTTTAAAGTCTTGTTTAAGGAACTAAAACAAGTGATAGAACGAGAACTTGATTTTACAAAAGAGTTGAAATCTATACTGTATTTTAGAGAACGATTTAAGGATGTCGATGTTGTACAAATTCCTTCTGTGTATTCGGAGCTTAGTACGTCAAAGGTACTGGTGATGGAATGGGTTGAAGGAATAAGACTTACAAATGTAGGGGCCTTAGATCAGTTAGAAGTGAGCCGTCATGAGTTGGCTCAACGGCTCATCGAAGTGTTCCTTCCTCAATGGATTGAGCCTGGCACGTTCCATGCTGACCCACATCCAGGAAACGTACTTGTATCAAAGGAAGGACGAATCATCCTACTTGATTTCGGAATGGTAGGGGAAATCACCAAAAAGGATGCTGCTAATTTTCAAGGTTTAATTGAAAGCTTTCTTTCGAAAAATTATGCTAAAGCTGTTGTTTGCTTGTCTCATTTAGGGTTTTTGCTCCCTGATGCTGAATCAAAAACGATCGAAAGGCTATTAGCTGAATTAATGTCCTTCCAACCTGCTCAATTAAAAGAAATGGATCTTCTCGCATTAAAATTAGAAATGAACGATATGATTCAAGCACTTCCCATTCAGGTTCCAACAAGATTTGTCTTTTTAGGTCGTTCTTTCGTAACGATTGAAGGAATCCTCCGCAATTTGGCACCAGAGGAGGAACTCATGGATCTAAGTAAACCTGTTTTTATGGAATGGTTAAATAAACAAGGGAATAATAAATGGTCATTTGTTTGGCAATGGATTCAGTCACAGCCTATGTTTAAGTTTTTTCATTCTGTTACAGAATTTTTAAATGCACCTCAAACATTAGAACATTTAAAGGAAACCGAACAAAGAAGACAATTTCAATTTATTATTTATGAAAATCATAAAAAGCAGTTATTCCAATTAACGCTTCTTGGATTCATAGGGATAGCAGCAGGTATCTATACCTCACATCCCCTTATTTGGAAGTTGTCAGTTGGAGTAAATGCCTTCTCAAGTATCGGTTATATTATTTGTAGTTATAAGCTAAAAAAATGGATGAAGTACATGCATGAAAAACGGAAAAGTTAAATGCATAGTAATCTAAAAGTAATAGTTGGATTGTGAAGGGTTGTACTAAAACTACCATGGAAGAACGTAATTTTCTTGCATATTCTGTGGTGAAGCAGGGCTGCATGGATGGCTAACGCGTGCTAAGTTCAAGAACATGGCGTTGCTTAGGCAGCTCATTATTCTCATTGAACTAAAGAAGCAGTTTAATTTAAGTGTTGCTATTCACAATCTGTATTATTAAATGTCCTTTTCCTCCACACAAAAAGACTCCCACCACATGAAAAAGGAGAATGAATTCATTATGAAATCATCCCCTCAAATAGTTTAAATATGCTTTTACTGATATTATTCATCAATGACTTGCTAAACGTTTTTCAAAATCCGCCTTAAACAACAGAATAGCATCAATATTTACAGCAAAATCGTGGTCACTGATATTAAAATTAGTTGTAAACTCGTCAGACTTCTCACGAACCATAATTGTCGGACGGATATTGTCTCCAATAGCGTCCTTAGTTACATCACTTCCATAGAAATACCAGTTAGTTTGAGTAGGCACATTTGCTGCCTTCTTAGATAAGTCATTTTTTATTAATTCGCATAATTGAACCATAAAATCTTCATTAAGTTTAATGGTTTTTCCATGCTGACCATCAACAGATATATCAGCATATCCATACCAGATATTCCTGCTTGAATACTTTCCGTCATTTGAAGTGTATGTTTCATCAAACAAAATCTTCATTTCATTACCCTCCGTTAGTATAAAATTTCTTTACACTATTATACACCAATTAGAAAATGCAAAATAGCTTGCTGTTAGTCTCACTAAACTTGCAAGAGTTAGGCAAAGCTAACATCATGGTAGGGTTCCTCCTAAAGTTGTGAGTTAGAATGGTGTCTAATTGGAATGTATTTTTGGACATTAAAGGCGGTCACCATAACAACGATTTTTATCTTGCATACTTGATAGACCCTGTTGGTTTTGGTATTATTCAAAAAATAAACTAAACATTAGTGAAATCCGATATTCAACAAACGGGTGCTTTAGTAAAAGATCATGGGTTGCCATGGAGAACTCTTTTTTCTTATTGAACTAACGCAGAGGGTTAGTTCAATAAGAAAATACACAGATACTAATATTGAATATTGAATATAGATGTTTTATATTTTAGAATCATAAGTAAATATTGGGTATTAAAGGAGTAGTGAATAATATGGAGAATAATTCTTCAAAAGAAGTACAAGCAGTTTATAAACAACTATTAGATGCTTGGAATAATAGAAATGCTCGTGGAATGGCAGATTTATTTACAGAAGATGGCGAAATTATTGGTTTTGATGGGAGTCAATCAATCGGCAGGGAGGAAATACTTTCGCACCTTAATCCAATCTTTGAGCACCATCAAACGGCTCGATTTGTTAGCAAAGTAAAAGATGTAAAATTTCTAAGTACTGACATAGTAATTGTACGAGCGATTGCTGGAATGGCACCTCCTCAAGCAAATGACATAAACCCAAATGTAAACACTCATCACACTCTTATTGTTGTAAAAAAAGATGGATATTGGCGTATTCAATTATACCAAAATACTCCTGCCCAGTTTCACGGAAGACCTGAATTAGTGGAACAAATGACAGAAGAGCTTAAAGCGTTATTAAAGGAGGAGTAAATAAATTCAACAAGTATGGCTGTTTCGGCAACCTTTTTTTCGTCGGCTTCTTTAAAATGGCTTAACGACCATAAGCACTAATATGGCAATCATCAGCAGCTGTGCCGCCGTCTCGATTGGTACGATTTTTTTCATCAACAGTCCGAAATCTGCGGGTATTTCATTATCCTGTTCTTGACTTTCAGATACGATCTTTATGATCTTTTTCATACGCGGCTCGATCAATCCGTCGATCATTACGACCATGAGTAGCGATAAAAGGATAGATACATTCAGCCACATTTGAGATAACCCCATCCTGTTTATGATCATAAGCCAAACCCCGGTTATAATAAGTACAGCTCCGCCAATTTTAGGTATTATGGCAAGCTTGGTAGTTATACCAAAAGCAAAGCGCAGCTGACCGACGGTTCTAGCGGATCTTCGAATGATGGGCATCACGAAAGCTGGACCAATTATGGCGATCGAAGCCAATATATGCAAAACGAGCAGTAATCCAAACAAACCGATTATCTCCCTTCTCCTCCGTGCACCAAAATATCGCTTTGATAGGCAAGACCGACCCTTTTTCTTTTAAACGATCCTCCTAGCTCTATATGGTCCAGCATACATTTCGCGACATCGTCATAAGTAACATCCAGCTCTTGAAGTCGGCTGAACAAGTGACGGGCTATATCTTCTTCGGAATATTCCTTAATCATCTCCGGAATCGGAATGGGCAAGGTTTCCGTTGTTACATGCAGATGAACTGGATCTGGATGCTCTATCGAATCAATCATTGTTCCCGGACACATAATGGACCAATCGAGCTGAGTCTGCTGTAGCCGTTCAAAATTCTGGTTGTGATTTTTATACTCAGGCGGGAAGCCGGGTAAATTGTTGCCGATAAGATCGGTATATGGAATACCCAGCAGTCCAGCTCCTCCCATTATCCATACCCGCCCAGAGAAACTAGGTTGGAATTCACATTGGGTTATAATGTTATCGACGATACGAACAAACTCTTCTCCCTGGCCCGCATGGCCGGCTGCAATAATAGCGGCGTCTTGATGCGCGAGCGCCTCACCGATACTGACCGGGTCCATAATATCGTCCACGATCACCTTCACATGCTGTGCGGAATGCTCACCTAGTTGATCATATAGCTTCTCAGAATTTCGCACAAATGCGGTCATTTCATGCCCCATTTTTATCCCTTGCGCCAACACTCTTTTTCCTGTATTCCCCGTCGCTCCAAAAACAATAATTTTCATTGTTCTTTCCTCCTCTAAAATAGCTCCGAATATTTGGTTAACTCAACCTTAGCATCGTTTATATATTATGTTAAGAACCCACTTTAAAGTAAGGTACTTACTTAAAAGTAAGCATGACAGAATCGGATGACTTAATTGTTCACGCGGAGTTCGGGAGGACAGGAAATTTTTAAATACAGATTGGCGACAATCCTACACTATCAGGAGTTATATTAACTCAAACCCGAAAATTACTTCATAACAGGAGTGCCGACTGTAGGCAAACAAAAGCTGCCCGGTATCCCGTGGCAGCATTGGTTTTGAGTTGATTGAATTAGTGGAGAGGTTCATTGAACCAGCTTTAAGACGCTGATTCTTTATATTTCCGCTTATTATGATTTTCTCCCCAAGCACACATGACTTCTGCTACAGGGATCAATGTTTTACCGTATTCACTAAGGGAATATTCTACTTTTGGAGGGATCGTAGGGTAGATCATTCTATCGACTATGCCTTCTCGTTCCAAATCTCGGAGATGTTGTGAAAGCATTTTTTGTGAAACATTAGGTATAAGCTTTTCCAGATCACTGAATCGCTTATTGGATTCAATCAAATGCCATAAAATCATTGGCTTCCATTTGCCACCTAAAACATGAATGAGTGTCTCAACTGGGCATTCAAGCTGATGAATCATTGATAAATCATCCCCTTACTTTTAAGTAAGTGCATTATCTAAAGTAAACACTTAACAAAATTTTACAAGGGATATACAAACAAGTCAATCAAATGAAACTAAAAAGGATAAACAAGGATTGTAGTAGTGGCTTTCAGGATCAAATATAGATCTAGGCTTTTACGATTGCTGAAATTAGTTGCATGGTAGAAAATAGATGGGTGGCACGAACTAATGAAGTAGACGGCGGAGATATTTTTGAAATGGAGTTCATAAATGAGCAATCATCAGTGAACAATTTCATGATTAATGTAGCAGTAAAAGATAGTTTTAAGATACTGGATAAAGAAGTTATAAAAGAATTTAGACTCAAGGGTGGAAACACTGCATATTTGTTGAGTATAGGAGATGCAAACTTATTGGTTTTTGAAAAAGATAATTTGCAATATAGGTTTAGTATAGATAAAAGAATGTCCGAAAAGATTCCTCCTGAAATTTTAGTTCAGATAGCTAATTCTATTGATTATTGAATCGTATCAAAAATTTCTCTAATTCAACTAACGGAGTGCTTTACTTCAAGAAGAAGTAAAGCCTTTTTCCTATTGAGTTAAATAAGCAGAAAAATTAGTTATTGTACTACCGGGTGCTTTACTTCAACAATCAGGCCATTTTCTTGAATAACTCTCCACAAGTAAATTATATAAAACGTGCAATAAAAATTAGCATGTAATTTGGGATTATCGAAGTCACAATTGATCAATGCTAGATGGAATAAAATATTGGAGAAATCATAATAATCCTATGTTTTTGAGGAATAATAAATTGAGAAGTAATAAAAAAAGAAGTAAAGCGAGGAGTTTTATGAAAAAGGTTGCAATGTTTTTCCTATGTCTTCTTATATTAATTCTTCCATCACAAGTTTTTGCCCAAAGTAAAGTACCTATTTTAATATATCATTCGATTGACGAATATAAAGGGAAGGGCTCTAAGGAGTTATATGTAACACCGAAGAATTTCGAGAAACAAATGATTTATCTAAAAGACCATGGCTACACATTATTAACTTTTGATCGATGGCAAGACATTTATAAAGTAAACAAACCTATTTTCATTACATTTGATGATGGGTACAAAAACAATCTGAATGCATTTGGTATCTTTCAAAAACTAAAAAACGAAAGTTTTAAACCAACTGCTACCATTTTTGTTATTTCTGACTTTATCGGTCGCTCCAACCGATTATCGGAATCGGATTTAAAAATGATGGCTGATTCGGGGATCATCTCAATTCAGTCTCATACTGCTACTCATCCTGATTTGACGAAAATAAAAAATTTTGAATATGAACTGAAAGAGTCCAAAGATAAAATTCAAAAAATAACGGGCAAACCAGTTAATACTCTTGCGTATCCATACGGAAATTTCAATAACAAGATTGTAGCAGAAACGAAGAAATACTATTTGTTTGGACTTACGACAACTCCTGAACTATTTTCTGAGAAGGGCATAAAAGACGAATTCTATCTTTTACCACGGATCTATATCAAGTATTCAACTACTCTTGATGACTTTGCAAAGATCGTTGACGGAGAATAAAGACGGTTACTATACCAGAGGGTTGCTTAAGCAGCTCTTTTTTCTTATATAACTAACGCAGCAGGTTAGTTGAGGAAGAAGTTTTTTGGTGATTGTGTTGTATAAGTTAATATATGTGAATTATTGAACAAAAGGGGTGCCTTACCTCAAGTTGAGGTGTCATTTTTTCTTAACGGGCAGGTTTGGGATTAGCAATCCATAAGAAACATCCAAGTTGAATTATGTTAAAATGTAGTTACTGTATAATGTAGATATTCCTCATGAACAAAGGAGAACTGAAAATGAGAAAACTCGTTCTATTTCTGCACGCATCGCTTGACGGTTTCGTAGAAGG
>NZ_JBHVRO010000022.1:0-12549 GCF_042885655.1 Psychrobacillus sp. NPDC058041 | reverse complement strand
CATTACTACTCTGTCTGCTTGTTTTTGTTCTACTAAAAACTCCACCATAGCTTTGACTAATAGTGTTCCTATCATTTGATTAAACCAAATGTGCTCACAATCGATTACATGAAATAAATTATGTAAGATACTTCCCAATCCTCCGACACGTTTCTTAATTAATTCCTCATGTGAAATATTTTGACACCAATTAAACCATTCTTCTCTTACTTTCCAATTATATAAAAACATATCTAACATTTATTTCCCTCCATTTAATGAAAGCATTCAAGTGAATTATAATAAAAATCTAAATATTTAGATATATTAATTTAGAATAGTGATAGAATAGCAATAACGGCAAGAAGGGTACTTGAGTGAATATGTAGTAGTTAATATTAAGGATTTATACATATCAATGAAAGTCAATGAGAGGTGAAATGATGAAATTAATATTACAAGCAGCATTCATTTTAAATCCAATTTTAGCAATTGTGTTTTGCTTAAATTTAGTAGAATTAATCAAAAAGCTTAGTAGAGATACCGATGCTCATACATCCCAAAATACAATGTGGATGACCATTTCAGCTACCTATATCATATTTAGTATAACTTGGTTGTTTCTATTTATAAGATAATTTTGTATTGAGATGAGTCAAGGGGCTTTGCTTAAAATTCGTTAAGATATTTTATAACTTAACAAAAATACGAGTTTATTAATTATTATTTGGAGGAAATTCGTTGGAAAAATTTGTTTTTATATATGGACCACAAGCTGTTGGGAAAATGACTGTTGGACAACAGCTATCGACCATAACTGGGTTAAAGCTGTTTCATAACCATATGACCATTGATTTATTAGAACCTCTATTTGGATTTAGTCCTGAAATGTGGAGGCTAACACACTTATTTCGTCGAGAAGTATTTCTTTCCTTTTCAAAAAGCGATCAATATGGAATGATATTTACTAAAATTTGGTATTTTGATCAAAAAGAAGATTGGGATGAGATTGAATACATGTGTAATATTTTTAGTTCTCAAGGGGTTGAGATCTATTTTGTAGAATTAGAAGCAGATGTAGAAGAAAGGCTAATTAGAAATAAAACAACTCATCGCCTTGAACATAAGCCAACCAAGCGAAATGTAGAGCAATCGGAACAACATTTACTTAGCACATTAGATAGAAGGTTAAACTCAATAGAAGGTGAAATAAAAACAAAAAACTACTTACGAATTAACAATACAAAATTGGATGCAATGGAAGTCGCACATATGATAAAGAATGAATTTAACTTATAGATGAAAAATATGAAATAATACTTTTTGATTTAGGCAGTAGGAA
Source organism: Psychrobacillus sp. NPDC058041 (assembly GCF_042885655.1). NCBI lineage: Bacteria > Bacillati > Bacillota > Bacilli > Caryophanales > Bacillaceae > Psychrobacillus > Psychrobacillus sp. NPDC058041. The sequence goes on along the minus strand of NZ_JBHVRO010000022.1, from coordinate 11,228 downwards.
TATAATATGCATTTTCTTCTTCAGCTGAAGATGCTTGTTAGATGAAAAAGAAGGAGTATTAATTCATCTTATAGTAAATAATAGTTAGAGTAAATTATTGTAAGTGAATAAGTGTATTTGAATATCTAATTAAGTAGTGATGCTGATAACTGCTGTATTTTTCCCCAAAAGTTAGTCGAAGAAGAAGTGTTCAAAAAGCGTTTCTACAATTAGTAGAGACGCCTTTTTACTAATGAATAACGATTGTCAGAGATGTATCTATGGTAAAATCATGGAAAAGGTGGTAGGTCCTAATTAAAACTAAAATCAATTATCCATTTATCTATTTTTTTATGGAACCCAATGTCGTTTTTGTTTTTCGTATGGAAACACAAAAATATGTAACAATTTCGGATTTGAAAGATGTTGGCAAGTGGGAGACATTTGAACTTAATCATACAGAAAGCTTTGAAACCTTCAACTACAAGAAAAGCCAGCCAATAGAAGGAAAAGGATTCATGATAAATCAGGATGATATGAACAAGATGGTGGAAGAAATAAATAAACATACTCAAAAAAAACAACATTTGAAGGGGATGGGAAATCAATTTGGTGCTGTACATATCGTTACTTCAGAATCTGCAGCGGGTTCTTTAAGAGTAGGAGTTGAAAGACCAAAGACTGTAATTGGATTTCCAGATTCCTTTTCGATTGGACCATTGTGGAAGTTAGATGAAAAAATAGGTCAAAGCTTTCGTCAGGAATGGCTATTTGAAAATATTAACTTTGAGCAAGATGATTATGAATATGAAAATAAGTTTAACAATACATTGCGTGAGATTGAGGATATAGCAAATCATGTTCCAATCTATATTTGGTATGGTAATAATGCTGATGAACAAATAGGTCTCCGTTTTTACCTCTATTTATTGCGAGAAAATACAAATGAGATTTTTCTTATCAACTCTACCGAACTCTATAAGAAATATAGTGCTTCCGAAGAAGTGCTACCTATTTTCCATACGGCTGAAATTGATTCAAAAAATCTAAGACTATTTTTTGAAAAGAATAAAGAGAATAAACCATTATCTCCTGAAAGACGTATTCAATTTCATAGGGAATGGGAAAAGCTATCCCAATCTAAAGAAGTGTTACGTTTGTGGAAAGACGATAAAATGAAATGTGTATCAGATCATCATTATGATCCACTCATCATCGAAACAATAGAAAAGCTACATCATAAGCAAGGAACGAAAGAATTTATAAAGACTGGAACCGTGATTGGAGAAATCTGGACACAAAAGGTAGCATATATGGATTATTTCTTTTTAGAATATAGGATTCGGCATTTAGTATACAGTGGTGTACTCGAGTTAAAAGGAATACCCAAATCAATGAGACAATATAGTATAAAACTTCGGTAGTTCTTTTTAAATTACATAAAAATTTATTAAAAATAAACCAATAAAGTAATTATAGTAAATAACAATATTGAAATTTTAAAATTCAAATATTTATTGACTTCACCAATTACTTACGCTATAGTTTTCCTAATTATCTAAAATTAAACAAACGGCTAAGAAGAGAAGAGTAGTTTTGATCCATTATTTCCAGAGAGCTCCTAAAGGTGGGAAGGAGTAATAATGTTCTGAATGAATAAAGGCTCTGAGCTTCGTACGGATCTAAAATAATTTTTAGTGATGCTGCGACGGGATCTCCCGTTAAAGAGATAGGGTATAATCAATTTTTTAAAAATTGCCGTACCCGAAGAGGTTGATATGGCAACATATCAATAAACTGAGGTGGTAACACGAAGCTAATGGCTCTCGTCCTCAAGATGAATAATCTTGGGGGTGGGAGTCTTTTTGTTGTTTTTCGTATAAATTTAATAATTCAAATTCCATTAAACAAAATAATGACTGGAGTGAAATACAATGAGTAATGAACAAACTACTCAAAGAATAGAGAAATTAGAGAGATTAAGAAATCAGGGGATTCAAGTATACCCAGAAAAATTTTCAATAAATTATGAACTGCATGAAGCATCAATGCTTAACGACGGAACCTTTGGAGTTCGGGTTGCTGGAAGAATAACGAGTATTAGAAACTTCAGTAAATTGAGTTTCATAACGCTATCAAATATTCAAGGAACCTTACAGCTTCTTTTGAAAAAAGAGGAAATAGGGGAAGAGTCATTTAATCAATTCCATCATTTTTTGGATATAGGTGATTTTATCGGTGCGGAAGGACGTATGTATACAACTAAAACGAACGAGAAAACGCTGCGTCTGGAGAGCTATGTGTTTCTTGGGAAGGCACTCAGAACTCTTCCAGAAAAATGGCATGGGATAAATAATGTAGAACTTCGATATAGACAGCGGTATTTAGATTTAATCATGACGAAAGATACTCAAAATCGTTTATTAGTTAGAACTAAAATGGTTCGTGCCATTCGTAGATTCTTTGAAGACCAAGATTTCTTGGAAGTAGAAACGCCAGTCTTACAGCATACTTCCTCCGGTGCAATAGCTAAACCTTTCAGTACCTATCATAATTCTTTAAATACTGAATTAAACCTTAGAATCGCCCCGGAAACCTATTTAAAAAGACTAATTGTAGGTGGTTTTACCAAAGTATTTGAAATAGCAAAGTGCTTTAGGAACGAAGGGATAAGCCCACAACATCTTCAGGAATTTACTATGGTTGAAGGATATGCGGCATACTGGAATTATGAGGATACGATGGAATTAATGCGTGAAATGATTCTATATGTACTTGAGCAAACCTTTAATACAACTATTATTACTATGCAAGGTCAAACAATAGACTTCTCATTAGAATGGGAAATTGTATCGTTTAGGGATCTAATATTAAAGGATACAGGAATTGATATAGACCTTTTCCCTGATGTTAAAGATCTATATCAAGAAACCAAGAGAAAAAATATTAACTTAGAATATTCGGATATTTCATCTTTAGGGAGAGGAAATTTTATTGATCTTCTTTACAAAAAAATGTGTCGTCCTCAACTTGTAAAACCAACATTTTTAGTAAAGCACCCTATCGATTTATCTCCGTTAGCAAGAGCTAATGATGATAATCCTACTCTTACAGATCGATTTCAATTAGTAGTGAATGGTGCTGAAATTATTAATGCCTATTCTGAGCTGGTAGACCCAATCGAACAAAGAAGAAGATTAGAGGCTCAAGCACTTCTTAAGAATAATGGAGATTTAGAAGCTATGGAGATGGATGAAGATTATCTAATAGCCATGGAATATGGGATGCCACCCGTATCTGGATGGGGATTCGGCATTGAACGTCTACTAATGGTACTAACTGATTGTGATACGATCAAAGATTGTGTTTTATTTCCGTTAACTAAAAAATTATAAAACCAAACAAGTAGTATTGGATACTGTTGTGATTACCATTGTGGTATTAATCTACCTTGAGTATTCGCCAAAGGGAGCGACGGTCTGTGAATCACCGTGGTCCTATGAATCATTCAAACTAAAAGCACCATTGTTCATCGACCGTTATGTAGAAATTTCATATAATGAGGTTTAGAACCGGTTTTGCACTATATGTATGACTTAAAAGTCAATTTAGTTTCTAAAGAACATAAAGATAAGAAAGTTCTAGTAACCATAGGAGGTACTTATGAGTAAGAATAATTTCTTTATTGTATTGATTTTCTCTATTTTACTCTTGGTGAGTTGTAATAAAGAACCATTAATATCAGAAGAGTACCAACTCATGTACGTATATATAGGTGAAGAACTAGTATATCAAACAGAGGAAGAATCGGTAATTGAAGAAACTAAGCATAAAATAAATACTTCGCGAAGAGAGACAACACACGAATGGGAAGTACCAGCTTTTATAGGAAGCATTGTATTCAGGAATACTGATAGTGAATTGAAAGTAAATTTGCATGAGGGTGGAGATGTTACTATTGATGAATACTATGTATACACTGAATTTGATTTTTATAAGTAGAAGTACAATGAACTGTAAAGACAGCATTTTCAACTAAAGTTAAGATCTATTACTAAAACAATTGAAAAATAAATGAGGGATTTACGCTTTTAGCATTTTAGGTAGCGGTCACCTAATAATTCGAGAATATATATTTTGTACATGAAAACGATGATCAGTTTAATCACAATAATAGGAGGAATTCTATGGAAAAGACCGAATTGTATGTTTACCATATCGTTACTAGGAAAAAAATGAGTCTAGGGCAGATAATTAATTTTGAGAATAATCAAAAGAACACCTTATACCGCTTCTTTTTTGAAAAGGAACAATTGAATTCTAAAGGCGAAGACTTCATTCAGATTTTACAAAGCCACTATACAAATGAAGGCTTGAACTTGAAAAATGAAGATGCCCAAGTAACTTTAAATTATGTTGGCCAAACTATCAGAGCTATTAGAGAAGTAATAGTAGAAATGGTTAGACTGCAAGAATATCCTGAATATCCTTCAAGGTTGTCTTGCTTATTTGCTTCGAAAAACTATGAAGATACTTTGAATTGGAAAGCATTATTTGAGTCTTACAATAGAAAAGTTTTGCAAATTGTAAAACTTCGAGTTATTGGGAATTCTTTTGAGGGAGATGGAAATCTTTTGCCAAAGGAGGATGGGGTCCCTTTTTCTAAAAAAATTGAACAGGCTAGAGAATATTGGAAGGGTAATGTAAAAAACGAGCTACCAGAACTTTTAATTAATGGAATAATTGAAGTGGTAGAAATTATTGAAGATTTCTCATAAATGTCAATTGGTTTCTTGTATAAAAAGCTATTATATTAATATCTGAATCTATTAAACACTCTAAAATAACGTATGAGGAAGCAGCATTCAATGGAGACGGGAGCTGTTTTTTAACAACGATTGTCTGAAAGGTAAATATCAATGATATGGGAGAAAGTAAACCGCTCCTAAGATAGGGTGGTTTACTATTCTCTGCTTTCATTAAAATCCTCGTTTATAAGGTGTAGGTGGTACTGTTTTTCCAGTAATCACTTCTTCTGCATGAAGTGCCCAATATGGATCCTTTAACATGCCTCGTCCAATTGCAACTAGTTCTGCGTCACCTTCTTGGATCACTTTTTCTGCAAGATTCGGATCTTCTAGTATGCCTACTGCAATCACCGGAACATTCAATGCTTCTTTATATGCTCGAGCAAACGGAACCTGATATCCGGGTGTGTTTGCTGGTTTTATTTTACCAGGAGTTGCTTCTCCACCACTTGAAACATGGAATACGTCCACTCCAGCCTCTTTATACTTCTTAGCAATTTCTAATGAATGTTCTAATCCGTATCCATTGTCCATATACTCAACAGCGGAAATGCGGAATAGAAGTGGCATTTCTTCTGGCATGACGCTACGAACTGCTTGGATAACTTCTACTCCAAATTTGGACAAGTCTTTTCCATACTCATCTGTTCTATTATTAATCGCCGGTGAATGGAATTGATGGATTAAATAACCATGTGCTCCGTGAAGTTCAATCGTATCAAATCCAGCTATCACAGCACGTTTTGCAGCTTCTTTATATTTTCCAACCATCTCTTGGACTTCCAAGGTTGTCAGAGCTCTAGGTATTTTCCACTCTACATCTACAGGAATATTCGATGAGCCAACAGGTTGTTTTGCATCGGTTGCTTTTCGACCTGCATGTGCAATTTGAATACCGATTTTGGCATCATATTTATGCACTTCATTGACTATTCTTTCATATGCAGGAATTTGCTCATCAGCCCATAATCCTAAATCGAAATCAGTGATTCTACCATCTGGATCAACGTCAGTCATTTCGACTATAATAAGTCCTGTTCCTCCAACTGCTCTAGAAACGTAATGTACATAATGCCAATCATTTGGGGAACCATTCTTTGCTTCCACTGAATACTGACACATAGGAGCCATTACTATTTTATTCTTTAGTTTAAGTCCTTTTAGTGTAATAGGGGAAAATAAATTCGACATTCCAACACACTCCTTTCTACTATTATCTTTTTATCTTCCAATGAAATCAATTAAAGTGATTTGCAATTGATTTTACCTCTTATATTTATGAAATATTTGTTGTATTTATACATTACACATGATACATTATGTATATTAATACGAAGTAAATGTATATAAATACAAAGGAGGAATAAAAAATGAACAAAAAAGTCGTTTTAGCATATTCAGGGGGACTAGATACATCCGTAGCAATTACTTGGTTGAAAGATGAAGGGTATGACGTTGTTGCTGTTTGTTTAGATGTAGGAGAAGGAAAAGATCTAGAATTTGTAAAAAACAAAGCACTTGAAGTTGGTGCTATCGAGAGTTATATGATTGATGCAAGGGAAGAATTTGCGAATGAATATGCATTGATTTCTTTACAAGCACATACTTGGTATGAAAATAAATATCCACTTGTTTCCGCATTGTCTCGTCCTTTAATTTCTAAAAAGTTAGTGGAAATTGCAGAACAAACAGGAGCAACGGCTGTAGCGCATGGTTGTACAGGAAAAGGGAATGACCAAGTTCGTTTCGAAGTTTCCATTAAGGCATTGAATCCAAGTTTAGAAGTAATTGCCCCAGTTCGTGAATGGAGCTGGAGCCGAGAAGAAGAGATTGCATACGCAAAAGAGAAAAATATTCCGATTCCGATTAATTTAGATAGCCCATTCTCTATAGACCAAAACCTTTGGGGTCGTGCAAATGAGTGTGGTATTTTAGAAGATCCATGGGCAGCACCTCCAGCAGATGCATACGATTTAACGGTTGCATTAGAGGATGCTCCTGATACTGCAGATATAATTGAAATCGAGTTTAAGAATGGTGTTCCTGTTGCGCTTGATGGTGTGGAATACAAATTATACGAATTGATTTTGAAATTAAATGATTTAGCAGGTAAGCACGGAGTTGGTCGTATCGATCACGTAGAAAATCGTCTTGTTGGGATTAAATCACGTGAAGTATACGAAATTCCAGGTGCTCATACATTACTTCTTGCACATAAAGAATTAGAAGATATTACCCTAGTAAAAGAATTGGCTCATTTTAAACCAGTAATGGAGAAAAAATTGACGGAACTTATTTATGAAGGACTTTGGTTCTCTCCTTTAAGAACTGCTTTAGAAGCATTCTTAAAAGAAACACAACTTTATGTAAACGGTACAGTTCGTGTGAAATTATTTAAAGGGCATGCAATTGTAGAAGGACGTAAATCCCCAAACTCTCTTTATGATGAAAAACTTGCTACTTACACAGCGGATGATGAATTTAACCATGCATCAGCAGTTGGATTTATCGAACTTTGGGGTCTACCCACAAAGGTTCACGCTATGGTAAACAAGGGAGCAGGGAAGGTGAAAGCATGACCAAGCTTTGGGGCGGTAGATTCCAAAAATCAGCAGAACAATGGGTAGATGAATTTGGAGCTTCTATTAGTTTCGACCAAACATTAGTAATGGAAGACCTAGATGGCAGCATTGCGCATGTTCAGATGCTTGGAGACTGCAATATTTTACCTGTAGAAGATGTACAGAAGATTCTAGGTGGACTTGTACAATTAAAAAATCGTGCAGCAGAAAATGCATTAGAGTTTTCTGTTGCAAACGAAGATATTCATTTAAATTTAGAAAAAATGCTAATTGATTTAATCGGACCTGTAGGAGGAAAGTTACATACTGGCCGCAGTAGAAATGATCAAGTAGCAACGGATATGCATTTATTTTTGAAAAATAGAGTAAGAGAAATAATCGAGTTAATTGAGCTTTTCCAAAAAACAATTGTGGCTCAAGCAGAAATCCATGTGGAAACACTTGCACCAGGATATACACATTTACAACGTGCACAGCCAATTTCGTTTGCTCATCATTTATTAGCTTATTTCTGGATGCTTGATCGAGACAAAGAGCGTTTTCAGGATTCCATTAAACGTATAGACATCTCACCACTTGGAGCAGGTGCTTTAGCGGGAACTACTTTCCCAATCAATCGTAAGCTTTCTGCAGAATACCTTGGGTTTTCGAATGTTTATGCAAACAGTATGGATGCGGTAAGTGATCGTGATTTCATCTTGGAGTTTCTAAGTAATTCTTCTATGCTAATGGCGCATTTATCCCGATTTGCTGAAGAAATTATTTTATGGTCAAGCTCAGAGTTTAACTTTATTGAACTAGATGATTCTTTCTCCACTGGTTCAAGTATTATGCCACAAAAGAAAAACCCTGATATGGCTGAGTTAATCCGTGGAAAAACGGGCCGTGTTTATGGGAACTTGATGGGCTTACTCACTGTAATAAAAGGATTACCTCTTGCTTACAACAAAGATATGCAAGAAGATAAAGAAGGTATGTTCGATACTGTGCATACAATCGTTGGATCATTGAAAATATTTGAAGGAATGATTCGCACAATGACTGTTCATGCCGAACGACTACGCGATACCGTACACAAAGATTTTTCAAATGCGACAGAGCTTGCCGATTATCTTGCGGCAAAAGGGCTTCCATTCCGCGAAGCACATGAAGTTACAGGAAAATTAGTATTCTTATGTATCCAACGCGGTTATTTCTTATTAGATCTTCCGCTAGAAGATCTGCAAGAAGCAAGTAGTCTAATCGAGTCTGATATTTTCGATGTATTATCACCACTTGCTGCTGTAAAAAGAAGAAATTCTCTTGGTGGAACAGGCTTTGAACAAGTTCTTATTCAAATTGAAGAAGCTAAGAAAAGTTTTGCATAATCAAACTGTAGCTACTATGTACTTACTTTCAAATTGTGTCAGTAAAATAATGCCATAACTTGCAGACACTAAACAATAATTCGTCTAATGAAAAGCCATCTCATATCAATTTTAATGAGATGGCTACTTTATATACTTAATTAATCAATTAAGTTGTTGTGATTGTATGATATGGTCGTTAACAAATGCTTGTATGAAAAAAATTTCATTATCATTAGGGTCCCTTTTATTTTCTAACTTAAAGCACTCTATTGCATTTTCTAGTGATTCAGATTTTACAACTTTACTTGCTTCTGTTAACTCTCTCCAATAAATATTCATTTCATCTTTATAACAGATAGACTCATGACCTAGTAGGAACATTTCAGAATCATATTTTTGAATGTCTCTAATCATAGGTAATAACAATGATTTCTTATAATGAAATAATGAGTTTGTAGTCGTACCATACGCACTATCACCTAAGAAAATTACTTTTTCATCAGGAATATAAATGATTGTAGAGTCATCAGTATGAGTGCTTTTGATCTTTTCAAGTATGCAAACTTTATTTCCTAGATCAATAGTTAATGTATTCTCAAAGATTACATCTGGAGAATTCAACTTAAAACTCTCCCTATTTTCCATCTCAGTTTGTATTATTTTCATACACATAGAACTCATCTGATTATTAATGACATACTGTTTGAGTGAACTATCATCATACGAATAGCTTTTCCATTCCTTTATCATTTTATTTGTTTGACTATTAACTATAACAATTGCATCAAATTCATTCATACCTAAGAAATGATCCCAATGTGCATGCGTAATTACCAAATATTTAACTGGTGGTACATCTAGCTTCTCGACTTCAAGTAAAAAGTCCTTTGCATGTTGAGTCGAATTACCAGAATCTATGATTAAACTACATTGGTCGCCAACAACCAATCCTAATGTCGGTCGATCTCTATCATCCTGATTAGAAAAATAATAAATACTATCACTTAATTTATTTAACATGTTAAAACTCCTCTATTCTAATAATATTAATTAATTCTATGAAAGAGAAAATCTACATGTATATTCCAAAAATTAATAAAATAATTTAAGATTTTCTCACTTTATTTATTTACCAATGGACTTACACCTCCTTTATAAATATGGAAAAGTATAACATATATATTAAAATTTAAATACTTCTTTTTACTCTTCAATTATGTATAATTCGATGTTCAAATTACAAAACGAAGCCTTACACCTCAAATGAGTATTAAACTTATTGTAATAGAAAGGGCTTGTCCGCAACTCTCCGATGTTAACTCACCAATAGTCTCGCCTTATCCGAACCAGAAACGGATTATTCTAATCAAAAAAGCTGTTTTATTTATTGAATTTCACCTGAAGAGTATATGGACAAGTGTGTTTCAGACAAAGTTACCGTTGAAACCTCAGTAGGCATTGTTAAAAATTGAACCGAAAATTTTTTTCGACTAACTTGAAGCAAATGTATAAGGGATTGAGGATTATGTGCAAAAGCAGCTCTTTTTTCATGCTCAAAGGCAGGATTATTATAAATGATATTGAATTTAAAGAAAGGAATAGAATATATTGATGTTTCCTATAGGTGATATTTTATGGCCCCATAACAAGGAAAAATTCATAGCAAACATTTAATTGTTTTTTGTTTTAATAATGTTAAATGGGATTATTAATTACTGTAGAGTTGAATTATTAAATTTACAATTTTAGGGGGAAACTGAAGGTGAAAATAATTAGCAAGAGGTAGAAATTTATTTGCCAATTTTTTAGACAAAAATTGTGAATTTTAGAAAGGGAATGATAAAGGAAGCACAAAAATGTCTATAAAAAACTAAAAAAGACAGGTTTTCATAACCTGTCTCGCTTATACTCTGGATTAGCAACCGTCGCCGACACCATTATTTAAGAAACTTGCGCCAATTATTATTAATAGTATAAACAGAACAATAATTAGAGCAAATCCTGATCCAAATCCTGGTCTAACATATCCCGGTCCGCATACTGGTCCGCATACATTTCCGCAACCATAACCTCCAAATCCATAACCATAACCCATTTTGTACACCTCCTAAGGCGAGATAATTCATTCTATGTCAAGATTGGATGTTCATCTGATTCATTTGCTTATTTTTTTAAAAAATTTTTAAATCACTGGAGGTACAGCCGAGGAGGTAGAATGTACCTCTCAGTTATAAATTAGTTTATTCAATACTTTAGAAAGTACCGGGGCTAATACCTGAAGTACCTTAGAAAATTAAGACTTAATCAAACTAATTCATCTACAGAATGAAGTGTATTATTCTTTACATTGCTGCGGGGATAGCAGATGTTTTCTGCACCGAAAGCGAAGCGGCAGGTGCATGAGACTTGAAACCCCTCAGGTAGCGAAGCGAACGAGGAGCCTCAAGCCATGCCCTCGGAAAGCGAGCGCCGGAACGGAAATCAACAACTCGTTGAATGGATCACTATCT
>NZ_JBHVRO010000021.1:0-13843 GCF_042885655.1 Psychrobacillus sp. NPDC058041 | reverse complement strand
AAGCGAACGAGGAGGCTCAAGCCATGCCCGCGGAAAGCGAGCGCCGGAACGGAAAGCAACAACTCGTTGAATGGATCACTATCTTTAATTTGCTTATTATAGAAATTACTCTTGACTAGAGGTAAGTTGCTTGTGTTTTTCTTATGCCCCCATTTATCACAAAACTATTATCATAAAAAAAACACTGCACGGCCATTAGTGTTTATGGCTGTGCAGTGTTTCTAAATTAGCGTTTGTTTTTGTTTCTTTTTGTTATTCTACCAAGCGCGAATGCCCCAGCAGCAATTCCAAGAAGTGTGTTTGTGTTTTTGTTGAAAACTTGTTTTACTACAAGATTCAAGTTTTGTGGACGTTCAGCAAGACGACGCATGAAGTATCCGTACCAGTCTTTACCAAATGGTACGTATGTGCAGAAGTTATAACCTTCTTTTGCAAGTTGATGTTGCATATCTGTACGGAAGCCGTAAAGCATTTGGAATTCAAATTTGTCATTTGGAATATTATTATCTTTAATAAATTGCTTAATATGGTTAATAACATTGTGATCATGTGTTGCGATAGATGTGAATTTACCGTTTAGTAAATGCCATTCGATTAACTCGATATAGTTTTTATCAATTTCTTCTTTTGTTTGGTATGCATATTCTAGTGGTTCCTTATAAGCACCTTTTACGATACGAAGTCGGAAGTTTTTATATTTTTGAATATCTTCTACCGCACGATAGAAATAAGCTTGGATTACTGTTCCAACATTATCATAGTCTTTCGAAAGTTCGTCCAAAATATCGAAAGAAGGTTGTAAATGTTTGTGTGATTCCATATCGATATTGATGAATGTACCATATTTATGCGCAATTGATACAATTTCTTTTAAGTTTTCTAAAGCAAAATCATAGTCAATATCTAGACCTAGTTGAGATGGCTTCAATGAAATATGAGCATCCACTTGGTTCTCCTCAATTGCTTCTATTACTGCAATAATTTGATCTTTTGCTTCCAAAGCTTCTTCTTTTTCGAAAACAAATTCTCCTAAATTATCCACTGTACATGAAATACCTACTGCATTCAATTTCTTAATACTTTCAATTGTTTCTTCAATATTTGTACCAGCTACTACATGCTGTGCACCCATTTTTAAACCATATCTTTTTGCTGCACCATTTAATAGTTGGTTTTCTGATAAAGTCATAAAAATATCTTTTAACATTGTGAGGCTCCCATCTCTTTTTTGATACCTTATTATACCACAAAGAGACAGGGGCAATCAGTTGTTTAAGATTGAATTTGTCTTAGAACACTAACTTTTAAATAAATAGAAGGTCTTCTGTCAAAAATTACCATGATATCTTTACGTAAGTGTAATATTAGAACAACATATTTACAGTTATTAAACAACAAATTATCTAAAATTCACTTGTGATAGATGAGTAATTAGTTTAGTCTAAGAATAGTTGGTAATTATTAATGAAATAATTACTCAATAACCATTATTTAGGGGGAAAATTATGAAGAATAGTAAAATGAAGAAGTCCGCAGTAGCAGCAGTGATTGCAACATCATTGTTCTCAGCGTCAAGTATTTCTTTCGCAAGTAGTTCTCTACAAAATGTAGTAGATGAAGCAAGAAAAGATATTAAAAATGCATCTTATTCTTATGTAGTTCCAGCACAAGCAGGAAAACTTGCTACAAGCTCAAGTTTATATGCAACTCTAAATAAAGCCAAAGCAAACTATCAAAAAGCTAAAGATGCTATTGTAAAATCGGATGCAAAAAACAAAGATACTTTGCTAAAAAATTTAGATGAGTTGTATTATGAAAGAGTGACAAAAGGTTTAATCCCTTATATTGATGCATACAACTATGCGGACAAATATTTAGATCCTATCATGAAAGACATTCAAAAAGCAGAGACAAATAAAGACTGGGCAAAAATAGAAAAAGAATATCACAAGCTATCAGCTCAACTGAAGACAAGAACAGCTATTTTATATCGTTTTACTGGTAAAGATGCTCGTGATCTATTATTAAAACAATACAAAGATCCTGCAAATTTAAAAAGAGATGCATTAATGGTTCCAGTTACTGTTTATATGAAAGTCAATCAAGCAGAAGCATTATTTAATGCTGGCAAAAAAGAAGAAGCTATAAAAGTAGTAGATTCTATTCAACCATTACTAGATAGACTTCCAAGCGAAAAAACTCTTCCAGCAGTAAAAGAGCTTTTAAAACAAGTTCAAGCAATCTCAGATAAAGTAGATGTAGGCTTTACTTTATCATTAATGCACCTTAATGACACACATGCACATACTGACCAAGCTCCAAAACGTCTAACAGCAATAAATGAAGTACGAGCTGTAAAACCATCCGCTTTATTAATCGATGCTGGTGACGTTTTCTCTGGCACTTTATACTTTAATGAATTCAAAGGACAAGCAGATTTAGAGTTGATGAATTTAATGGATTATGATGTTATGACATTTGGTAATCATGAATTTGATCTTGGCTCAAGTCCTGAAGGCCATCTAGCGCTTAAAGAGTTCATCGAAAAATCAAAGTTCCCATTTGTTAGTTCAAATGTTGACTTCTCAAAAGATGTAAATCTTAAAGGTCTATTTAATGTAAATGTTTCTTCAGATCCTAAAGATGGACAAATTTATAGCGGCATTATTAAAGAAGTAGATGGACAGAAAATTGGATTATTTGGACTAACTACTGCTGAAACAGCGGATATTTCAAGTCCTAAAGATGTTACATTTACGGATTATATTAAAGCTGCTCAAAAGATGGTAGATGAATTTGAGAAGCAAGGTGTTAATAAAGTCGTTGCTGTTACACATATCGGTTTTGATGATAGCGCTGAATATGATAATGATTTATTATTAGCAGCTGCTGTAACGGGGATAGATGTAATCGTTGGTGGACATAGCCATACTCAATTGGACAAACCAGTTGTAGTAGATAAAGATAAAAATGGAGCTAAGAAAGATCCAACTGTTATTGTTCAAGCTTACCAATACAGTGATTTTTTAGGAACTTTAGATGTAACATTTGATAGAAAAGGTAAAATTACAGGATATGATGGAAAATTAATTCCAATAAAAGATCAAAAAGAAGATCCAGCTGCAGCTGAAGTACTAAAGAAATACTCAGAAAAAATTAAAGAAATTAAAGGAAAAGAAATTGGTGTAATTGCAGAAGAAGAACTTACAAATCCTCGAGTAAAAGTCGATACGGATCCAAGCGTACGTAAAAATGAAACAGCACTAGGTAACATTATTACAGACGGCATGCTAGCAAAGGCTAAAACATTTAATAATAAAGTAGTAATGGCTCTTCAAAACGGCGGAGGAATTCGTTCAGAAATTAATGCTGGTCCAATTACTGTAGGTGAGGTTATTACGGTTCTTCCATTTGGTAATACATTAGCAACAATGGAAGTAACGGGTGCTGAACTAAAAGCTGCATTTGAAATTAGTTTTAAATCCTATCCAAAAGAAAATGGTGGTTTCTTACACGTTTCTGGAGCAAAAGTAGAATTCGATTCTTCTAAACCAGAAGGTCAACGCGTAGTATCCATTAAGGTTAAAACTGCTGATGGAACATTTGTAGACATCAAAGATGCTGAAAAATATGTTGTTGCAACAAACGCATTCACTGCAAAAGGTGGAGACGGTTACTATGTATTCGCCAAAGCTTATGCAGAAGGCCGTGTAACAGACTTAGGACTTTCTGATTGGGAAAATCTTCAAGAGCAACTTCAGACAATGAAAACTGTTAAGAATGAAATAGAAGGTCGTATTGTAGACGTTAAAAAGTAATTTAAAAAGAGTCCTTTCGCTATTATAGTGAAAGGACTCTTTTAGTAGATTGGCAGATTTACCTTGATTTCCTGGGAAATAGTATAGTAAAGGGATTCCTATAATTTCACCTATACATAAACCTTTGAAGATCTACTTTTATACAGGAACCAAGATACAATAATTGCAGCAATTAATAGAAATCCTAAATATCCTGTGACAGGATAAACAGTACCTACAAGTTTAACAAATCCAACGAAACTAGCGATAAATGCTATAATTCCAAACAAAATTGTAAATGATTTAAAAGATGACTTTTCTGGTTTTACTACACGAGCAGAAAACGCATAGAGCATGGCAACCGCGGTGTTGTAGATCATACCTATAAGAACTAGTGCCATGATAAATCCAATAACTGGGTGTATTTCATTTGCTAACGAAATCATTGGCATTGCCACTCCGGAAATATTTTCTATTTGTGTTAACATCGAAATATTTATTAATAAAATTAATAGTCCCAAACCAAGTCCACCGATAATTCCACCCCAGCCGGCTACTTTTTGATCTTTTACTGTACCACCGATAACGGTAATCATCGCTACACCTGCTGCAATATTATAAGAAACATACAATAATGCTTCCAACATCCAATTTGAAGCAGCTGGAGAAGCTTTTGCAACGCCAGAATCGATATTAATAGCAGAAGGGTCGAAATGGAGTAAAGAATAACCGGCAATTAAAATAACCATTACCAACAAGAACGGAGTAACTGCACTAATCAGACCAATAATTTTTTGGACATTCAACGTAACGGATGCTATAGTAATGGCTGCCATAAAAAGACTTCCTACAATAGCAGGCAATCCAAATTGTTCTTCAAAAATTGCTCCTGCCCCGGAGAACATAACAACAGTTACTCCAAATAAGAAAAATGTAATAATAATATCTACAAAGACACCTAGATATCTACCGCAAATATGATAAATTACATCCTTGTGAGAAGTAGTTTGTAGACACTTCCCAATTGGGTTAAATTCATTCCAAGAAAAGCAAACAATATAGCGGCTAGAATAGAACCTGTAATTCCAAAGTAACCAAAGCTCGAAAAGAATTGTAAAATTTCTTGTCCAGAAGCAAATCCTGCCCCTACAATAATTCCAATAATAGCAGAACCGATTTGAAAACTTTTTTTCACTCTTCAAAACCCCTTTTTCACCGAAAAAGATTGTATATTCAGAAAATTTATTAGTTAGAGCACCTAACTCTCAAGTGGAGATAGGTGCTTATTCATTTCATGCTTTATAATGAAATTGTTCGACTGTATAACGATCCATTGCTTCTATATTTGGCTCGTATCCAATTCCATATGCTAGTGGTACGGTAATATAGCCATCTTCTGCAATTACTTCTGGTGTAATCACATCTTCTTCCCAATAACGTGAAGAGCTTGCTGTATCGCCAGGCAAAATAAAGTTAGGTAATGTGGTAAGTGCTACATTATGGGCACGTCCTACTCCAGATTCAAGCATTCCACCACACCATACTGGAATTCCGTTTTCCATACAGTAATCATGTATTTTTTTAGATTCTGTTAAGCCGCCAACACGACCAATTTTAATATTAATAATTTTGGTGCTTCCAAGTTCAACTGCTTTGCGAGCATCTTCTAATGAATGAATACTTTCATCTAAACAAATCGGTGTTTTTAATTCTTTTTGCAGTTTTGCATGATCGATAATATCATCTGAAGCAAGAGGTTGCTCGATCATCGTTAAATTAAATTCATCCAGCTGTTTTAACAATTCAATATCATCTAATGTGTAAGCGGAATTTGCATCCGCCATAAGCGGAACATCTGGGAAAGCTTCACGTAGGGCACGTATAACTTCCACGTCATGACCAGGCTTAATTTTTACTTTCATTCGTTTATAGCCTTCTGCTACGAAGCCACGTACTAATTCTATTAAATCAGAAGTATTTTTTTGAATTCCAATACTAATACCAACCTCAATTTTATCTGCAGTACCACCGAGGGCTTCCGCAAGCGTTAACTTATTTCGTTTTGCAAATAAGTCCCATATAGCACCTTCGACAGCTGCTTTCGCCATATTATTTTTGCGAAGAGGGGCAAACAGTTCACTTACTTCGTCTGGATGTTTGAATTCTTTATCTAATACGAGTGGAATTAAGAAATCTCTAATCATATGTAAGTTAGTTTCTAGTGTTTCTTCGTTATACCACGGAGAGTGGAATGCAGTTGATTCGCCCCAACCAGTGTTTCCAAGTTCGTCTGTAGCTTCTAATAGAAGAAATTCTTTATCTTGAAAAGTTCCAAAGCTTGTCGAAAAAGGTGATTTCATTGTCATTTTCATTTTGCGAATATTAATCTCTTTAATAATCATGTAATTGCCCCTTTAGATGTAATGGTATCGTTGATTTTTTTACAAATTGATAATAGTTTACAGGATCATCTGTTTTTCGAACAGCTACTAAAGCATAGCCTTCACTAAATAATTGCTGCATAATTTTTCTTGTTTGCAAACGCCAGTTTAAGGCAAGTTCAGGATCTATCGTTTTTATGTCTTGAATGTTGCTGGGGATTGGTAATTCATATCCTTCTTGTGTTGGTTCAAATATATAAGGTTCAATCAATAAGGGATAATTATGTTCCGATATAGTGATTTGAAAGGGTTGTTCATAATTGAAATCCTTTGGCATCCATTTATTCTCTACTCGTTCACTATTTATCCACCATTCAATCTGTAAACGGTCTGTTGGCAGCCCAGCGTTTAGACCGCCTTCCATTTCTCCATAACAATTTTCAATATACGTGTCAACAACTCCATATAGCTTGGATACGTTTAAGTATGCATTCCTACTCTCTAGCGGATCAAAAGTCCATGTAATAAGATTGTACCCCATCTCTTTTGCGATAATAAGCTGCATATCTTTTAACTTTTTTCCAATTCCGCGCAACTGATATTCCGGATGAATACCTAACATATGCGAGCATAAATACACTTCATTATTTTTATATCCTGCAAAGCCATATGAGAATCCAACTAATTTTTCCTCGTCGAATGCACCAATCATAAGTCCGCCATTTTTCACTGCTGTAAGTGTTTGATGAATCGGAATAGATCCCATTCCCCAAATTGTTTCTTCTAATTGTTGGACAAGACGCATATCTTCCGTTGTTTTCAATACTCGAATAGTTATAGTATCATTCAACCGTTTCACCTCTTTGAAAAGTATCCATTACGGTACGTGCAAGAATTTCAATACCAGTTAATATACTTTCATGTTTAAACGACATATTTGGATGATGTAATCCAGGAGCTAAATCGCAACCTAGTCCAAGCATGGTAGCCTTAATAGCAGGTCTTTTTAATGTGTAAAAATGAAAATCCTCCCCTCCAGGAGTAATAATAGGAGGGATGTAATGTTCTTTTCCGATTGTCTCTATTATAGCCTCTTTCATGAATTTAACTGCTGTAGGATCTACCTGCGCAGCAACAATTTCCGTGTCAATATGAAAATCAATTGTAATATTATTTAGAAATGCAACAGATTGGATAGCATGCTCTACTTTACCGATTAACTCACTCATAGCAGCATTCGATTGTGCTCGAACGTCTATACTAAACTCTGCATTTCCCGGAATAATATTAGCTGATTCTCCTCCAGCAAGAAATCTTGTGAGTTTTGCTGAATAAGACATGATTGGGTCCAAATAGATTGATTGAATTGCTTGCACTATTTGTGCACCAACTTCGATAGCATTTACTCCAAGATGTGGTCTTGCACCGTGCGCTTCCACCCCGTGAATTTTCCCGCTAACTAGTTTTCCAGCACCATGTATGATTGCAGGTGAGCAATATCCATTTCTTAATTCTTGAATTGGACGAAGATGAACTCCATATAAGTAGTCAATATCATCTACTAAGCCTTTTTCTACGAATGAAAGTGCACCTTGCCCTTTTTCTTCAGCTGGTTGGAATAATACTTTCAGTGTACCTTTTTGAGGAACACCAAGTTTCTTTAACAAAAACAGGGTCCCAATTGCCATTGTCATATGAGCATCATGTCCACAAGAATGATTTGCTTTAAATTCACCATCAACTTCTTGCCAAAGTGCATCCATATCCGTGCGAAGCCCCACGCATGGTTTCCCACTTCCGATAGTAACGACAAGTCCAGTAGTATCCTCAAAAGTAGTTACATTGAATCCTTCACTAACTAACAATTCTCTTATATATTTGGTTGTTTCAATTTCATTCCAGCTTATTTCTGGATGACTATGGAGATGTTCAAAAACGACCTCCACAATTGGTTTTATTTCTGATAAAGCATTTTTCATGTTGTTTCTCCTTCCTCCTCAAATAAAAAGTTACTTGGAATACTTTTATACAATTCCTGATTTTTATTGAAATCATCTTTTTGTTCTACGATTAAGCCAGCTACGATAGCATTCATAAACGAGAATAGAGGAGAAACTGCATCAAGAGTAGACTTGCTTGTTGAATAAATTGGAAATAAAACATCACTATGTACATGAATAGGAGCTAACGGTGAATCTGTTATTCCTATAATAAACGCTTTTTGTCTTCGTATAAGCTGAGCAATTTGAATCGTTTCTTTTAAATAACGATGAAAGGAAATGATGATTACGACCGAATTAGAATTCATTTGGGTAATTGTTCGAATTACATCTTCTGTTTCTGGCCTCATAAAATGTACATTCTCTTTAACCAATCCTAAGGAAAAGGAAAGCCAGTTCGCAGCAGAATATGAGGTCCGAAGACCAAGGACGTACACGGAATTTGCCTTCGAAAGTTTTGTAATTGCTTTATAATAGTAAGATTCATCTATTTGATTCATTGTGTGAAGAATGGATTGTCGATCTTTTTCCATAACTTGTTTATAAAAAGTGCTGTCTTGTTGAAGTAAAAGTTTTGATTGTTGATAGGTAGTGATACTGCTTTCATGTGAAAAAAAATGTTCTCGAATAAGCTTCTGAAGTTCCATATATCCAGAGAAACCAAGTGTATAAGTAAATCGAATAACAGTAGATTCACTAATTCCGATTTTCGAACCGAGTTCGGCTGCGGAGCAAAGGGCAATGTCTTTTGGATGATCAAATACATAGTTCGCTAATTTTTTCTGACTTTTAGACATGGAGGTATAATGTTCTCGTATAAGTTCCTGTAATTTCAATATATTCATTCCTTTGTGAAGGGACTCCGTTAAATTTAAATTAAAATGAAGTAAAAACTTCAATTAAAGATTCAATTCAATTTATCACAATATTCGGCAGAATACAATATATTAAACGGTTTTGTACCTGGCTTAACTCTAACAAAAAACACATAAGGTGGCAGCACTAAAAAAGTCCTCAAAAGGATTTCATAGCAAGCAAGTGAAAGATATATTGTTCGCTATATCAAGTAACTCCTCATCTAAGTTCGTACATGGCGATTTATGATATTGTCGTGTCCAAAGATAATATGCTTCGCCAAATGAATGAACTTGTTGATTTTTCATTTATTCTAAAAGAGTAAAATTGAACAAGAAAGAAGGCACTTTCTGTTCAACATCGAACAGAAAGTGCCTTCTTTTTGTTTTGAATCCAATACACTATAAAAAACGTAAATTTTTCAGTGCTCTCCACATAAGTAGGGGTCATTTAACAGGAGGTTTATTATTTTCGGAATCTGTGGAAACTTTTACTTCCTTCGGTTCATCGTCTTCAACGATAGGAACAGGACCTCCTTCTCCAATCATATTAAGGGAAGCAATTAAATCTAAATTCTGCCTCATGGCCATTTCTTCTGGATCGACAGGATTTGGATGCATAAAATCATCTCCTTAACTCTTTATATCTATTGATATGCTATAAATTTTGAAATTTGTATACTGATAGACTAAATTTTTTATCAAATCGTGAATACGATGAAAAGGATGGCATCGAAAAATAATAGTTTTTAAAAAATGGCTAATATCTACCCGAATTTACCACTTTGACATTCACTTTCCGCGGGATCTCGTCTATCTCTCAAGTCCCGTAGGAGTCTCAAGCTCCTCGATAAGTACTATTGTATGAAGTAGAGATTCAGGAATAGTTGCTACAAAATATTAATTTGAGTTTTTCAGTGCCATGCGGAAAGGGAGCGGTTTCATAGATTGTCTTACTTATTAGACTAACCCATCTCAAGTGTGTGCTCCGAGGTCGCTCGCTGATTCGTCCTCTAAACAATATAGTTCAAAAAAAAATTATGGATGCCTAAAGAGAACTAAAAATGAATTTTGGATAACAAATACTACCCAAAAGACAATTATGCTAAATTACGATAAATTCTGACAGTTGAGTTAACTTAGATAGACTTTAGAATAATACATATAAACGAATGGAGGAATTGTATATGAAAATAGAACATTTTGTAGAAGAAATGGGAGAAAGTTTATTGAAGGTTGAAGAATCAGTAGAAAAAATGAAAATGCATACAATTGTGAACAAGACGGAACAGCTTCAAATGATGCAAGCAATACTCGAGTTAAGTGAACGAATAAAATGGATTGAAATATTTATGCTGAGTAGACACTACTAAGTGCCTACTCATGTTAAATTATATGCTAGTTACTATTCATGATAACACTTTCATGATTTGTTCTTTTTCTGTTAAGGGTGTATGACAAATATTATTTTGACAAATTTGGACAGAGAGGGCTGCAGATCCATTATTATCGAGCAACCACACATCATAGGGGCGAAATGTTTTTTGTAGATAATTCATAATTTCATTTTCATAATCTCCACTAATTTTTATTTCCTTGCCTTCAGCAGAGAATGCTAAAAGTGCACTTAACGTAGACAAAACTGAGGATGGGTATTGAACTGCATCGTCTGCAAATGCCGCAATGATACTTTCGACCTTACGCAGCAACTCCATGTCTTCAGAAATTTTTGCTAATCGCCATAGTTGCATTGCTGCAATACCGTTACCGGAAGGTGTTGCATTATCTAAAGCAGTTTTTTCTCTAACAAATAATTTTTCTGCATCTTTATTGGTAAAGAAAAGTCCTCCTTTATCAATATCTTCAAATTGTGAAAATAGTGTATTCACTAGTTTATTCGCTTTTCCTATATAATCGCTGTTCCCAGTAGCTTGATGTAGCTCAATTAATGACCAAATAACATTTGCAAAATCATCTAAATAAGCGAGATGTTTTGCTTCGCCATCCCGATAACGGGCATAAAGAATATTTTCTTGGAATAAGTGTTTTTCGATAAATTTCATTCCATTAATTGCGAGCTCCATAAATCTAGGTTCTGAAAATGTAGCACCTGCTTTTGCGAGGGCTGCAATAAGTAATCCATTCCAAGAAGTAAGAATTTTATCATCAAGATGAGGATATATACGGTTCTGGCGTTTAGAAAATAAAAGCTGACGAGAAGCTTCTAGCTTATCTTCTAATTCATCTAATGTGATATCGTATTCATCTACTAATGCTTTGGCATCTGAATAAATTAAGTTCGGTATATTCTTCCCTTCAAAATTACCTTCTTCTGTAACATCATACGCTTTTGCATATAAAGTCCCTTCTTTTTCACCAAGTATGTCCAATATTTCATGGTAAGACCAAATATAATAAGTACCTTCTGAACCTTCACTATCCGCATCAATGGCGGAATAAAAACCACCTTCAGGGTGTGTCATTTCACGTTCAATAAATTCGATCGTGTTATAAATGATTTCCTTATATTGTGGAATCTTCATAATTTGATATGCTTCCGTAAACGCAAGCAGAAGTAGGGCTTGGTCGTATAACATTTTTTCAAAATGGGGAACTAGCCACATTTCATCCGTCGAATATCGAGCAAATCCATATCCAATATGATCATAAATTCCACCTAGTGCAATTCCATCAAGTGTTGTTTCGACCATATCCAAAGCATTTTGATCTTGGTTAGCATAATAATAACGCAATAAAAATAATAGCTGAACTGGAGAAGGAAACTTAGGAGCTATACCGAAACCACCGTACTGTGTATCAAAACTACCTGTTAACTGTTGATATGCTTGATGGATTGCATTTGGAGGAATAGAATCTTCCTGTGAATTAGAGCTATCGTTCATTGCATGAGTGAGCTTCTTACTAATCTCGTCAATACGTCTTGGTTCTTTTTGAAAAATCTCTGCTATTTGCGGCAGCATTTCAAGCATCCCAGTACGACCATATTTACTTTTTTTAGGAAAATAAGTTCCTGCATGAAAAGGCTTTTGATCTGCAGTTAAAAACACATGGAGTGGCCATCCGCCTTGACCGGTGAGCAGTTGACAAACATTCATATAAATCGAGTCGATATCTGGACGTTCTTCACGGTCCACCTTAACAGACACAAAATGTTCATTTAGTAAGTTTGCTACTTCTTCATCTTCAAATGATTCTTTCTCCATTACATGACACCAATGACAAGTGCTATAACCGATACTTACAAAGATAGGTTTATTTTCTATTCTCGCTTTTTCAAAAGCTTCTTCACCCCATGAATACCAGTCAACAGGATTGTGTGCGTGCTGAAGTAAGTATGGTGATTTCTCATGGATTAATCTATTTGCTGTCATTAGTTCACCTTCCTTCGTATAAAGCTTTTTTATTATGTCTTTACCACATAAATTGTATGATAAAACGGTATGAAATCTTGAAATTCTTATCTAAAACCTTTGACATCCTCATAAAAATACTGTAAATTATGCAAAGGACGAACGTTTCGTTCGACTTTAGTTTTAATATTCGTTTTTAGGAGTGTTAATAATGGAAAATGTATTTGATTATGAAGATATTCAATTAATTCCGGCAAAATGTGTCGTAAATAGCCGTTCTGAATGTGATACAACTGTTACTTTAGGTGGACATACATTTAAACTGCCTGTAGTACCTGCAAATATGCAAACAATTATAGATGATAAAATTGCCAATTATTTAGCTGAAAATGGATATTTTTATATTATGCATCGTTTTGAACCAGAGAAGAGAGTATCTTTTATTAAAGATATGCAATCTCGTGGATTGATTGCATCCATTAGTGTAGGGGTTAAAGAAGAGGAATATACATTTATTCAGCAATTAGCAGAAGAACAACTTATACCTGAATTTATTACGATTGATATAGCGCATGGTCATTCCAATGCAGTAATTGAAATGATTAAGCATATTAAAATGTATTTGCCAAAAAGTTT
The DNA here is from genome assembly GCF_042885655.1 of Psychrobacillus sp. NPDC058041. Taxonomy (NCBI): domain Bacteria; kingdom Bacillati; phylum Bacillota; class Bacilli; order Caryophanales; family Bacillaceae; genus Psychrobacillus; species Psychrobacillus sp. NPDC058041. Next base: position 804 of record NZ_JBHVRO010000021.1, on the reverse strand, counting down.
TGTTATTGCTGGAAATGTAGGAACTCCAGAAGCTGTGAGAGAATTAGAAAATGCTGGCGCAGATGCGACAAAAGTTGGTATTGGACCTGGTAAAGTATGTATTACAAAGATTAAAACTGGATTTGGTACTGGCGGTTGGCAATTAGCTGCATTACGTTGGTGTGCAAAAGCAGCAAGTAAGCCGATAATCGCTGATGGAGGAATTCGTACACATGGTGATATAGCTAAATCTGTGCGATTTGGTGCATCAATGGTTATGATTGGTTCTTTGTTTGCTGGCCACGAAGAATCACCAGGAGTGACAGTTGAAAAAGATGGTAAATTGTTTAAGGAATACTTCGGTTCCGCTTCAGAATTTCAAAAAGGTGAAAAGAAGAACGTAGAAGGCAAAAAAATGTTTGTTGAGTATAAAGGACCGCTAGAAGATACATTAAGAGAAATGGAACAAGATCTTCAATCGTCTATTTCATATGCTGGTGGCAATAAATTAGAAGCAATCCGAAATGTGGATTATGTAGTAGTAAAAAATTCAATCTTTAATGGTGATAAAGTATATTAAAAGATTTTATGGAGCTTTCTCAACAAGTTTACTTGTGGGGAAGCTCCATTTTTTTTGAAATATAAAATAAATAAAATTTTATGCATGATCGGTTGATTTCCGCAACAGTCGGATGCTTTCTTGCCTCTAGTCAAGAGTAATTTCTATAAGAAGCAAATTAAAGATAGTGATCCATTCAACGAGTTGTTGCTTTCCGTTCCGGCGCTCGCTTTCCGCGGGCATGGCTTGAGCCTCCTCGTTCGCTT
>NZ_JBHVRO010000020.1:0-15279 GCF_042885655.1 Psychrobacillus sp. NPDC058041 | reverse complement strand
CTGTCAAATTTTTTGTCTTTAACAAATATTTAATTAATATACACCTCAAAAAAAATGGAAACAATACTTTCCTCAAAACTTTATTACAGAATCATCCAGTAAAGGATATCCGATTAAATATTCCGTTAGTTTAAGTACATTCCTTCACAATGTAGTTTGTTAAAGGATAAAGAAGTATCATTCATAAAATCAAATACACTTCATTTTAAATACATCAATTTTTTCGTATTTATCATCAGAAACAGTTTCAACATAAGTCCACCCTCTTTTTCAATAATAATCAGACGTATTCAGAAACTTCTTTTATCTTATCAGGATGGTTTAATAAAAAATCAATATCCATTCTAATCCCCCTACATTGACCTTGTTCAAAGGGCGATACATATTAGACATGACTAATTTGTATCACCCTTTTGCTTCATGTTTAACAATCGCGCCAATTTACTTAATAAGAAAACTCCTTATTCAAATACAACCATTTCTCCAACATCTATAAACCCAAAGCGCTTATAGATATTTTTCCCATCCACTGATGCTTGTAAGACAACGGGTTTTTGTTTATCTTTTGTTTGAGTAAGAAGGTATTGAAACATTTCACTGCCATATCCTTTACTTCTAAATGTTTCTTTTGTCATAACATCATAAATCCCATAACTTTCCTTACTATCTATTAGTAAACCAGTAGATACAGTTATTTCACCGACGCGTCCAATAAACATTTGAATTTCTGAATCTAAATTTACCTCAGAAAACTTATTAAAATAATTTTCTAACGCATCTTTTTCTGGTGTACCTTCAAATAGGCTCATAAAAACCTCTTTATATTCCTTAAGTTCTTCAAAATTTCTCACATGAGTAATCATAAGCTGATGGGACTTTCTTTGACCAACATTAAGAGTATTTTCAAGTTTCATCATTACATTACGTTCTGCTTCTTTTAGGTCGTATTCTTGCATCAGGTCTTGCCAGTCAGCGTTCAAATACCGGGAGTCTATCCACGTACTAAAGGGATATTCTTTAAGAGACATATTTTCGATACTACTTCTAATATTAAATGCATTTTTTATATGTGAAGATTTCGGCAAAAGTACATTGAATGTATCAGTGGGTATTTCTGTATTCACCAGGACGAAATCTTCTTCTTTGATAAGCGTTCCATTAACAGCATGAGTGAATATTCTTATTTTTTCTTCAAGATTGTTTATAACTAATTGTTGATCTGCAATCATTTCTTTGCTCCCTCCAATTAAATTCAGCGTGCGCTCTTTTTTATTATAGGAGCAATTCAATTATAATAAAACAATGTTCACAGTTTTTATATCCTCCCAAAATTTCCAGAAAGCTTAAAGCGCATTTCTTTATTTACTCCACAATCTGGCCGATTGCAATATTAAGTAATTTCCCAATTTGAATTAACAAAAATACACTTGCTGATATTGAAATAAAATGCTGCCTTATTTAAATGAGAAAAAAAGCTTTACTCCTACTTGAAGTAAGGACCACGTTAGTTAAACAAAGAAGGATATAATTCCTATAAACATTACTATAAAGAATACTCCAAAAAACACTTCAGCATAATATGTTTTTGATTTGTTAACCTTATCCTGTCCTTTGCCAAATCTCCAACCTACAAACATTCCTGCAAAAGCACCTAATACACTGTAGCGAATTATAGTAACAATGTAATCGTAAATTGGTACATACTCTGTTGTATAACCACCGTTAAAATGAGTAATTACTTTGTAATCCACAAATAAGATTGCTAGGGCTAAGGAAATTAAAAATCCATAAATAGCCCATTTTTTAATACTTTTCTCCATTTAATCACCCCTTAAAAAATATCTTATCAAAAGTACACAGCCATTTATATTTTTTCACTAACCTGCACCTTTAGTTGAATAAAAAAAAGAGCCATCTATGTAGTTCAATTCTCTTCAAGTAAAGCACCCGTTAGTTCAATAAGAATAATTCTTTAATAATAGCTCCGTTTATGATGAAGAATTCTGCTCTTTATACCTAAATATATAATTTAATAAAGATACTGCCAACCGAATTAACAAAATGTAAATAAAGCACTGGCAAAAACTTATACATAAGACAAATACATATCGTCCAAAATCTTCGGCTTCAGTTACGCCAAAGTATCGTAATTGCCAATCAAAAAAAATGTTTTAGTAACTCACCCCTATGAAAATAGGAATCAAAATGACCCAATAAATTTTAGGCATACTGACAACATGACCTTTAGCTAACATTGATTCACATCCATTTCTAATTTGCCTGCCCAATTCTTTATCAATAATCCCTGCTTATTCAACTAAACTTCTGTGTTAGTTCAATAAGAAAAAAGGCTTTACCTCTTTCTTGAAGTAAAACACCCGTTACTTGAATAAGAAATAACTAGAAATATAAGAAATATGAAAAAGAAATAAACAAAATTATTAATACAACACCACTAATCCAAGTCAATTTTTTACTTATTCCTACTCTTCTTTCTAAGTAATTGATATATCCATTCATTAATATAAAACCAAAAAGTATTAATGCGTTCCCTATATTATCATTTTCTTTAACCAGATACCTCATTGCAGCTAAAGCTATGAGTATGGTTCCGATTGTACCCAAAATCATATTGAAATACAGAGCTTGTTTATTTTCTTTCAAAACCATCCCTCTCTCTAATGATATTTTACCTTATACCCATTTCATTTGTTGAACTATTCTGCCTCTTTAGTAGAATAAGAAAAAAGAGCTGTCTAATCAGCTCAAGGATCTTCAAGTAAAGCACCTGTTAGTTGAAGAGTGACATACCAGCGATAATGGAGAACATTGAAGTCAAGAAGATCCCAAGAATACAACAAATAACACCTGTTATAACCTTTCTTTTTCCATTTTGATTAAAACGGTTTACCTCCCTTACCCCAATGACGCCATAGATTAATCCGATAATTCCGAATGCTAAACCTACAGCCATAAATGAAGTAACAATTGAAAGAACGCCAAGAATCAATGATATAGTACCTTTTCTATTAATCGTAATTTTAATATCATTTGAAACCACGTTGTTCATTTTTTATTCCCCTTTTTTTCTATTTTTTCATCCCTTGTTTAACTAAACTGCTTCTTTAGACAATAAGTTCAACAAAAAGGACGTCAATCCCTTCCTTGATCAACGCCACGTTAACGTATAAAGAAAACTATGAGTCCTTTCTATCAGTATCGAAGAGTGAAGATAAATTCTTCAATCTCCTCATTTCGTGCATTTGCAAATCCTTTTCCTTCCCCTGTTATTAGAAATCCACATTTTTCAAGAACCAGCCTCGATCCGATATTATCTTTTGCAGCCCGAGCGTATAAAGGACGTATTGTTACTAAAGATAGAAATTGCTTAAGTGCATCCGTTGCAAAACCTTTTCCCCAATGTTCACGGCCTATCCAGTAACTTACTTCAAGTTCTTCAAACATTTCAAAGCTGGAGATATGACCCACCACCTTATTCTCTAATGTAATAGCCTGCTTGATAATGGTTGCATCGGTTAAAATACGGTTCCAGTGCTGACAAAATTGATTCCAGTTTGTTGGATCTTTTGACGTGAAAGCTGCCATCTGATTGGCAATGTCATCTTTTTGATATTCAAAGAATATAGGTAGATCACCAGATTTGATATCTCTAAGTATTACTTTATTCATAGTAGCCTCCTTTGACATTCCTTTAAACTAACCTGCTTCGTTAGTAAAAATATTCATTATGTCTATAATTCTATTACGTTGGCAATAATCCCTTTAATATTACTATTTTAGAGGGAATGGAATTGTTACTGTCAAAAGCTTGGTCTTCGTTTAAAGCTGATAAACGAATAGAGGGCTTTTAGCCACAAACGTTGAAGGCATACCTGTTACAGTCTTTGCTACTAATTGGGCATTTTAAGGATGTAGAGATGGAATTGCTGGATACAAATCAACTGAAGGAATATCTTGCTATATCCGGCAAGCATTTAAAACCAGCCAGTCTTGCACATCGTATCCGCTTTATGAAATCATTTTTTCGTTGGTCCCATGAAGAAAGCTGCCTGGGTAAGAATCCAACTTCCAAAACTAAAGAACCCAAAGTAGGGAAGCGGATATCCAAGTATTTAACCGAATGGGAGATTGAACACCTTCGTGAAACCTGTCATTCCCCAATGGAAAGAGCGCGATTTTCGGATTCATGTTTTCTACCGGTTGTCGAATTGGAGAAATAGTTGAGTTAGAAAAGAACCATATCAATTGGTCCAATCAATCCGCGATTGTTATTACGTTTAATGATTCATTGGTAAGCGTGTTAAGATCGGCTGTCTGTTAATATGACTAATCCAATAATATTGTACTTACCCTAACTGGCGTTTAAATTGTTTACTGGCGAAGAAGTAAGCGATGGCAATGATGCCGACGCACCAGGCAAGCGCGATCCATATACTGTTGCCAACAGACCCTTCATACAAGAGGCCACGAATCGCATTCACGATTGAAGTCACAGGCTGGTTCTCAGCGAACGCGCGGATAATTTTAGGCATAGTTTCCGTGGGAACAAAGGCAGAACTGATAAACGGCAGGAAAATCAACGGGTACGAGTAGGCCGTCGCCCCTTCCATAGACTTCGCTGTCAATCCGGGAATGACCGCCAGCCATGTCATCGCCAGCGTAAATAGACCGAGTATCCCAGCTACCGCGAACCAATGCAGGATATCAGCGTTGGAACGGAAGCCCATCAAAAGCGCGACGAGGATAACCACCACGACAGTAAGTGCATTGGAAACAAGAGAGGTCAACACGTGAGCCCACAATATCGACGCGCGTTTGATGGGCATAGTAATGAAACGCGCCATCAACCCGCTCTTTACATCCGTAAACAGCCGCAAGGAAGTGTAAGCGACACCGGATGCGATAGCCATCAGCAAGATTCCCGGCAATAAATAATTTACGTAATTGTCCGTACCTGTCTTTATGGCTCCGCCAAATACGTAGACAAACAGCAGCATCAACATAATCGGAGTAATTGCCACCGTGATAATCGTATCCGGGCTACGCATGATGTTGCGCATTAAACGACCAAGTAATACACCTGTTTTGCTTTTCATTTACATTTCCTCCTTTTTGCCGATGAACGCGAGGAAAATTTCCTCCAATGTCGGCTGCTTCTCAATGTACTCCACTTTCGCTGGCGGGAACTTCTCTTTGAGTTCGGTAAGGGTACCGGTTGTGATGATTTTTCCGCCATGCAGGATGGCGATACGGTCCGCTAGTTGTTCGGCTTCCTCCAAGTACTGGGTCGTCAGCAAGATGGTGGTGCCTCCACCAGCAAGCTCCTTAACTGTATCCCAGACTTCAATCCGCGCTTCGGGGTCAAGCCCTGTCGTCGGTTCGTCGAGAAAAATGACTGCTGGCGTCCCAATTAGACTCATGGCGATGTCAAGCCGGCGCTTCATCCCGCCAGAATATTGGTCCACTCGGCGGTTGGCCGCATCAGTCAGGCTGAATCTTGCAAGCAGATTGTCGGAGACTTGAGCGGGATTGGAAACTCCCCGCAACTTGGCGATCATCATCAAGTTTTCCCGTCCAGTGTGCATGCCGTCTAAAGCTGAGAACTGTCCTGTCAGGCTGATGCTCTCGCGTACATGATCCGGTTGACGCTGGACGTCAATATCGCAAATACTTACTTCACCGCCATCGGGTTTCATCAGTGTTGAGAGGATGTTGACCGTTGTCGTCTTGCCCGCTCCATTTGGGCCCAGAAGTGCGAAAATTTCGCCACGCCGAACCTCAAAATCTATCCCTTTTAAGACTTCCTTGTATTTAAAGGATTTTTTTAACCCTTTTACAGAAATCGCTGCTTTGCTCATACTATTTTCCTCCTTATAATAAGCGCCTTGCGGAGCTAGATTGCCTATACTCTCCTACTCAGTATTACTGGTAATACGTTATACTTACTACCGGATAAAAATTTAACTGAATAACGTAGGTGGCAATTCACATTTTTAACCAGCTATTCAGTCGGTATTATCTATTGAATTTATTTTTTTCCCAATCGCTTTGTGATACTCTGATTCAAATCTTCACGATACTTGGCGATATAGGTCTTAGCGTTTGCCACTAGCTCGTCGGCAAAGGACGCCACGTCGTCGCCAGTGATTTCCAGTACTTGCCTGCCTTCAGACGCACCAGCTTCGAACAACTCGATTAATTCATATTGCATGTGCAGCATATCCATCCCGTTACCTGCCGTGAAATTCCACATGTAGTTTTGAATTTTTTTAAATACAAACTGGTAGTCTTCAGGCAGGGCTTCAACCCGTGCCATCATCATCTTGTATTCTTTTTTATCACCAATCATTTTTTTGAACATTTCCATCATATGATTTTTCCTCCTTTTTTATAAAGCTGAACAAGACACTCCAAAATATCCGACGGAATATCTTATGAAGCTAGATTAACTTTAAGACGTTAATTTTTGACGATACAAAATCCCACTTTTTCCAAAACAATTCAAGTTCCTGGCGGCCAGCTTCATTAAGTGAGTAAAACTTGCGGGGCGGCCCCATGTCTGACGGTTTCTTTTCTATGCTCACGAGTTTTTTCTTTTCTAATCGCACAAGGATGGTGTAGACCGTCCCTTCCACGACTTCGGTAAACCCAAGTTCGTTCAGGCGACGGGTAATCTCGTAACCATAAGTTTCATGGCGGCTGATAATTTCCAGTACACAGCCTTCTAGCGAACCCTTTAGCATTTCGGTTAAATTTTCCATATTTAGAGCCACCTCTATTCTGTCTGACTTATATTCAGTATAACATAGTACCGAAGTAAAAATTTTTACTTAATAGCTTTTGGTGAAACAAGCTATTAAGTATTGCTTATTACGAGTACATCGTACCACCAAGTAGTTTGAGTGTCAACTATTTTTCTTAAAGATATTTCGATACCAATATTAAAGGCTATGCAACACCTTCACAAATTGTTACGGTATCTAGATCGTTTAAAGGAAATAAATAGCACAAAGGTTTGCGATCGACCAATTTATTCAACCAATGAAGAATCTTCCTAAAGAATATCCACCAGTTGAATTGATTACGTACGAACACAGTAAGCCTCCTTAAAATACAACATGAGATCGAAAACACTTAATGTGTTCTTTTTCTTTTAAACCCATTTCACAATTGATCACAAATATCAAATTGATGTTTTGAACATAAAAATAGATCATCGAAATGATGGTCATGTATAACTAAAGCACTCCGCTAGTTGAATAAGCACCTTTTCATTTATTACACATTATGGTCGAACTGTGACTCAATTATTATTGAAATATTTGAAACATATTGATTTCAGATACGTATATTAGATAATTAATATGTAGAAAGTTGGTGTACTACCTTGTTTAAATCAGAGGTAACTAATAAAGTTATACATATTTTCATCTTGCTACTATTTATCTCTGTAATTATATTCCACCTTAACGGAAGTGCACTGACTAAAGCGTTAGCAAGCTCTTTTTTATTATTAAATATTATATCTGAAATTTACTATATTAATAAAATCAAAAAACGGAAAGCTGATTAAATTTGATTGGCTTTTTTTTTTACTCTTAAAAAGTCTAATGCGACATAAAAACTCCCATTTTCTTCTTCAACTAAACCGCGTCTTTAGTTAAAGAAAAAAGAGCTGCCTGAGCAACTCCGTGATCGTCAAGAAAATACCCGTTAGCCATATATGAAGCCAAGCTTCACCACAGAATATGCAAGAAGATTACGTTCTTCCATTGTAGTTGAATAAAAATTCCTCTAACCTTTGTTAATTACACCGTATCGATTTTGTTTTCCCATCCATGAACTAGCATCACGCCACTTTAGACTTTTGGCTGAAATCCAGCTATTTGTTTCAAGAGTGTAGTTTTCGGGTTTCCAGTCAGATTGATCTGCCCAATAAAATAAACCTTTATGAAAAATTAGTGTTGCATCATAAATGATTGAGTCATAATTTTCTGGACTTGGAAGGATGTGAAACTGGGTTACACCTTCAAATAATAACTCAATTGCAGAAGGATTACGAAACTGCCTTTGGAATAGGATTCGTACATTCATATCTAGACCTATTGGCACAGCCATTGATAAGTTTTCATCCACATAACTCTCAGTCCACATATACAACTCCTTTAAACAACTATCATGAAACCATCCAAATTCTTTCAAAATATTTTCAATATCTTTACTATTCTTAACTTCTATCCAATCCATTAGATAACACCTCTCTATAATTCTCTATCCAATCACAAATTTTAACTATCTTATTAAACTAACCTGCTACCATCGAAATGATGGTCTTGTTTAACTTAAGTACCCGTTAGCTTAATAAGAAGTTGAACTTACTAAGTAAGATGTTCTTTAAAAATCTGTTTAAAATAAGGCTTAAAATCAATTTCTATTATTTGTTGAGAATTCTCATTATCAATTGTTAGTAGCATACTTGCCCATTCTTTTTTATCTGCTGTAATTTCAAGTTTTTCAACCCGTTTCAGGTCTAAAAGTGATAACAATCTATTTGAACTATGCATAGATACTTGTATTTTAACTTCACCATAAGACGGACAAATCTTAATAACAAAGTCTTCCTGTCCATTGGAGAATCGGTAGGTTGCTTCATTGTAATAAAATGGCAAGTCTTTTGTAGTTGTATCTAATAACATTGGTTCCGATTCGAATAACGAAAGAAAGTCGCTTTCTTCTGGAAATATTGGCATCTTCACATCTCCTTTTTATCCCTATTTTAACATCCCTTATTCAACTAACCTGCTCCGTTAGTTCAGTAAGTATTGGGTGGTGTACTTCTTTAAGGGAGAATAGATTTATATAACAACCAAATAAAACAAAATACTGGCTAATAAACAAAAAATTCCTGTCCCCAAAGCAATAATTCCAGTTACAACATTATATTTATTTCTCTTTCTCAGCTTAAACATCATAAGAAGTCCCGTGGTTGTTGATATTAGAAAAAGCATAAAAAAACCGATAAGCAAAATATACATTTACTTCCTCCCATTTATAGCTTTTTATTTAACTAAACTGCTGCATTAGTTGAATAACAAGGCTGTCTTCTTACACCCCTGTTCTACTAAAGCACCCATTAGTTGAATACAGCATTATTTCTTCTGGACATATCTTGGTCTTTCTTCTTAACTATTTATAACAAAAACAGAGATTTTTTTTACAATTTTTTTATCAGCTTCTTGATTTTCTACCCATACCTTCACAATGTCTCCCACTTCTAATTCGACGAAGCTATCTTTTGTACCTTCGATCACTGTATCATCATCAATAAAAATTTCATAAGCAGGATAATCAGCTTCAGGGTCATCTCCAAGTACTTCAATTTTTATGCTATTTTCTCCTATTTCATAAATACTACCTTCGATATCGTTTGAATTAAATGAGTTACAACCGCCCAATGCAAATAACGTAATGAAAAGCGTGATAACAAACCTATTCATCCAAGAAATTTAATAAGAAAAAAAGCTTTACTTCTTCTTGAAGTAAAGCACCCGTTAATACAAATTGTTACTTTCCTAATTTAGCTTTGTAGTACGCTTCTTTTATAAAAGGTAACACTTTTTTAAAATTGTATATTAAATCATCCATCGTTTGTATTGGCTTAACAAAGCCTACATTGTAAACTCCCCATCTATCTTCTTCTGGTTCAATACAAACTGATAAATAGGGTTCATCTTCTACATCCCATATAATTCCTGCCTTATTTCCATCTGGTGCTTGCACAAAACCGTCTCCTGATGTACAAAATTTGCCTTCCTCATATTCAAAGTTAAAATGATCTGTAATTTCTCCATAAATAAACCCATCCGTTTCTGTTTCCATTACAAGTGGAAAACCACTATATACTGGTTTCATATTAAATCACCCACCTTAGAATATTGTTTTCCTTCTTCAACAATATTAATATAAACCAGAATTACTTGTTTTACTAAAGCACCAGTTGAATAAGAGCTATTTTTACTTTCTTGTTTGAATGTATTTTTCAGTCAATAATCCTGCATTAAACACCGATAAAATCATGATGAAAAAAAATATTACCCGAACGGTTGGATCCCTCTCATCAAGAGTAAACTCAATATTAGAAAAATTAACATAAACAAAGCCAATTGCAACAAATATAGATAAGATAAATTGCCCTTTTAAAGACTTAATCATAAAATCCCTCTAGAAATATTATTGAAATATCCTACCTCTTTAGTTGAACAAGAAAAAAGAGCCGTCTAAACAGCTCAACGATCTTCAAATAATGCACCAGTTAGTTGAATAAGCCCTTCTCATTTATTACACATTATCTACGAACTGTTCATCAAAATGATATACTTTTTAGAAAGAATAATAATAAGGAGATGAAAAGCGAATGATTGATGCTAAGACCATTTTGTTAGATCAACTTCTAGCTAATGCTAATGATCGTAGTTGGTATATTTCATTCTATGAAGCAGTTGATGGACTATCTGAAGAAGAAGCATATTGGAAACCTGATAATTCAAGTCATAGTATTGCTGAAATTGTTCAACATCTAATTTATTGGAATGAAACTTGGCAATTATGGTACAAGAAAAATCAAGTTGATTCCGGTTCACAAACCACTAACAATGCCGATACTTTTCTTGTTAGAGATGAGAATACTTTCTTTGAATTAAAAGAAAAGTTGTTAAACATACTACTTCAATGGCAAGAACTAATTAAGGAAGAGCAACTTTTATCTATTGTAAATGGATATCCTGTGAAGGCAGAATGGTGGGCAATAATATCCAATGCCGCAACTCATAATGCATACCATATTGGACAATTAGCATATATTCGTAAAATGCAAAGATAGAAATTGATCTGTTAGGCCTTTGGAAGCACACGGATTTTTTTATTTGCACATCATGTGTCAAGGGTGATATAAAAACTCACATTCTAATCTTCAACTAAACTGCTGCGATAGTTAATATATCTTAACTCGGGTGAAGGTTGAAATTCAATTGATTTCGCTTGATACATTTTATCACGATATTCATACACAATTACAAATTGACCAACAAAGCCTGCTGGAGAAATCTGACCAGAGATTGTAGCAATAAGTTGATGGTCTTTTACTTCATATTTAGTTACACCGCCAAAAGCAATATCCTCAAATAAGTTTGTAGGTTTTATTTTCAAAGGGGTTATATCAACTTTATACACTTTGTCACCTATTTTTATTTCGGCTTTGTCGGTCGATAACTTGGTTTTTACGTTTTTATAGATAATTGCTAAAGGGTTATCAACTAGTACGTCATTCAATCCGTTTGTATATCCATAAACATAAACTTCTTGCTGTAATATACCAGTACCATAACCTTGGTTCAAAATGATGATTAACTCTTTCTTTTTATCTTTGTTAATGTCTTCATAATATATTTGTGGGGCATAAGTAATATTATTAGCAACGTTTATCCAAAAAGGTCTAGAGTAAAGCTCCCCTTTGAAATCGAGTTTGAAATCATAATATAAATCATTAATTTTTTTAGCATATAAGGTTATATTCTCTTTACTTGACTTTGCAACGATATCATATCCTTCAATTTCTGCTCTTGGGTTATTAGGGACAATAACAAGAAGAAATGTCATTATTAAAGTAATGTATCTTTTCATTAGTTCAACACCTCGTTTTAGTGTTCCCTAATATGTTTTCTTATTCAACTAAACTGCTGCGTTTGTGGAATAAGAAAAAGGCAATACACCTAAAGTATTGCCCCCTATAACTTAAGTATTTTAATTAACAAAAGATTGATTACCATTCAAATATTAATAATTCTTTATCTTTTCTTTATAGATCACGAAGGTTCCAAACAAGTTCTCCATTCTCGTCACATATACTATGATGGCGGATAAAACCAAGCTTTTCAAGAACTCGAAATGAAGCAATATTCCAAGAGCGCACAGTTGCCCAAATTCGTCTTCGATTAGTGGCGATCGCAGCTTCCATAATAGCCGAGGAAGCTTCAGTTGCATAGCCATTACCGTGAGTTCTTTGGAACAACTCGTAAGCAATCTCAGGTTCTTCTAATGTAGAACGACCAATAATTAATCCACAATATCCAATAAAGTCTTCCTCATCTTTTCGTCTAACAGTAAGTAAACTTATACCGTTTTCAAGTGAACTTTCGCGAAGAGAGAGAATTTTTTTTTGTACCTTTTCATATGATGGCTTAGCAATTCCACGTTCTCCAATAAGTTCTCTATACCAGTTTGCATCTGATTCTTCCCACATATTCAGGTAGAGTCGCTCGGTTTCTATTTCGAAATTCATTGAAGGAAATTTATTCGTCATGATTTAACCTCCACTTCAACTTATTAATTTCTTATAAAATATATGCCTAATTTGTCTATTGTTAATATTATATTAAAGCACCCGTTAGTTGAGTAAGCCCCCTTCTCTTTTATTACACATTATCGTCGAACTGTGTAGTAGATAATGATCGTATATTGTCCACCCATATGTCATACCTCAAACTACATGTATCAACTTAGCGGTAATTACTTTCCATTATTAATGAAACTTAACAGGGATTTCTTAACTGAGTGTAGAAAAATATACATGCAAACAAAATACAGGAGGCTATTATGACTAAATTAATTTCGCATATCGCTACATTGGAAATACCAGTTACTAATTTAAAAGAGTCTGTTGAATTTTATATCGATATCCTTGGTGCCGAGGTCCACTTTCAAGGTGAAAAAAATGCTATGCTTACTATGAAATCAAAAGGAGTTCCAACGATTTTCTTGGTTGAAACTGAAGAAATTATTGGATTATCATTTAGAAATACAAATACTGATATCGTTCATTGCATGATTGACTTTTATACTCCTTCCTTAAAAGAATTATATGAGTGGCTTGAAGGAAAACAAGTTGAAGTTGGTCCTTTAAATCTACAAGGTGAATTTGGTGGTTTTGGATTTAAAGATCCTTCTGGAAATTGGTTAAGTGCCTGCAATATCCTTCATCCAGAACAGTAAAAAAACTTTTTTATAATCTTTAAGTTACAGGCGCAACTTTTTTTGTGCCTTTCTTTCTATTACACATAATGAGTCAAATGTGACATAAAAACTCACATTCTAATCTTCAACTAAACTGCTGCTTTAGCTCAATAAGAAAAAGGCTTTACTCCTTATTGAAGTAAAGCACCACGTTAGTTTAAGTACATTTCTTCACAAACAGTAGCCCAATTAACTTTTATTAAAAATCTTCTAATTCATTGTTTAAGTCACTTATCATTGATGAATTAATTAAGTACTCTCTTTCCAGTATTGAATAAAAATGTTGGTCATGCCATTGGTTATTCCAGAACAGTTCTTCTTGAAATGTTCCCTCTCTTCTCATGCCCAAGCTCTCCATTAATTTTACAGATTCAAGATTGTTACAATTACACATTCCAACTACTTTATGAGCTTGTAATCTTTCGAATGCAAACTCTATTAAAAGTTTCGTTGCTTCATACCCTAAACCGTTTCCTTGGTAAATAGGAAGAATTGCAAAACCAAGTTCCCAACTCTTTCTATGCTCTACATAACACCAAATTTGGGCCAGACCAATTGGTTTAATTTCTCCCTCTATAGTGCTTTTGACAATAAAATCATAACTATACTGATTATTCATCTTTTGTAAGTACTTTTCTCTAACGACTTTCATATCTGATTCAATATATTCTTCAAATAACCAAATATCTTTATTGCATTCTAGTTCACAAATAAAATCCAAATCATCCGGAGTAACTCTTGAAAGAATTACATTTTTTCCATCAAGCTTCATAATAATCAATTCCTTCTTCGCAAAAATTCTATATCAATTTCCGATAACGTTATATTTACGTACCTCATCTTTATATAATATTAATCACAAAATCCACTTTATCTTCATAAGGAACAATAGATAATGTCACATTCATCAGAAACCCACCTCAGAAATCTCTCTTTGACTTAAATCTCATATCTTTCATTAATTTCGTCATAGATTGTCATTTTTCCTTCTATCCTTCTTGAACAAAACAGCCTTTTCACTTGAAGTAGACAAAGGCTTCACTCCCTATTGAAGTAAAGCTAAACTAACATTGCATATAAATGAATAAAGGATTTCATTAATTTTTGTCGAATTTTTGAATAATACAGGGGGAACGAGATGCATAAAGGTTTATGATGATGATGGTAAAAACTCAGAGTTAGAGAAAAAAAGGAAAAGAAAAGATGGATTTGTACATTAATTGTTTTTCTGGTTGCTATATTTTGTTTAAGTAGGTATATCAATCATCTAAAGTATGCTGAAACTACAGTGATTAAAATATATGATAGGGTTGGGGAGCATTTTTCATTTGAATGATACCATTCAGGAACGATAACTATGTACACTGATGATATTATTTTGTATATAAGTCAAAATAAATCTACGAAAGAGGTTATTTTTTATACGACACTGCCAACTAAGACTCTTGCATATAGTTATGTCGTCAAAGGTGAAGACTTATATAACATGATTTCTAACTTATTAGAAAAAGCTCCCTAATTAAAGGGAGCTTTCTTTTTTATTGTATGAATTTGTTGCCAAATTTGTCGTAACAGCCCGTAATTGTTGCGTAACTGAATACACCAACTAACCCGCCCCGTTAGCCATCCATTAAGCGAATAAAACTGCACTTCTCCACAGAAAATGAATGATGAATAATTTGTTTCATGGGAGTTTAATAAGAAAAAAAGAGCTGTCTAAACAGCTCAATAATCTTAAAGTAAAGCACTCGTTAGTTGAATAAGAAATGGAGGAACTCAATTAAATTAAGTTCCACCGGTTCAAAGAATATTTACAATTTAATCTATTTCGGCTTACACTTAAATGAATAATTACTTGAGAGATTATTACAGCCAGTGATGAGTAAATTTATTTCTTTAGTATTGAAATAACTATAGATATGCGTTTTAAAAGACACTCCAAATAAAGCGATAACGAAAAGCCATAAAACGCCTTTTAAATCCTTTTTTTTAAGGTTATGTTAAATTCTAAAGTTGATTTGTGAGCATAAGAAAACCGCCTTTATGAAAAGGCGGTTAATTGAGCTAACGTCTCCCGTTAGAGTAAACACCTTATGTGACAAGGTCATCTTACCGTCTGGTAAACGAGACCTATGGCTCCAGAATCAAAGGTCTTGTTTTCGATTAGCTTAAGATTGATCTTCTCCTTGA
>NZ_JBHVRO010000019.1:0-16612 GCF_042885655.1 Psychrobacillus sp. NPDC058041 | reverse complement strand
CCTGAGCCAGGATCAAACTCTCCATAATAGAGAACTTAAAAAGCTCATTTTGTTTTGCTGGCATCATCATTAAATGATGTCAAAATTGTTTTGCTCTCAAGCTAACCGAAGTTAGTCTTTTAAGCTATATTTCTTAACGTTTTGCATGTTCAGTTTTCAATGTTCATGTTGTCTGCCGTTTCGTTTACCTCTTGGCGACTTCTACAATATTACTCTCTTATTCTTTATAAGTCAACACTTTTTAAAAAATAAATTAAATTAATATAGAAATAGCTAATACAGAGGCTACACCAGGCACTCCTAATACCGCTACCATCGCACCCGTAAACAAATTAATAGGAACTTGATAACCAAACAATCCTAAAAGTAAATGCACTCCAAACAGTAAAAAAAACGAAAAACCTAAACGAAATAAAAAGAAAGGTAAACTTTCCAATACTTTTGAAAATGATGATCTAAACATAAGAAACAATAGTAGCAATAGCGAGCATACAATGATAACTAACTTCATGAAACATCTCTCCTCCATAAAATCACTATCTCTTAGTATATGAAGCTAGTACCACTATCATTCTTATTTCAAAATGACATTTCGAATTTTTGCCTCTTTATATAAATAGAAATGTATACTCTCTGCAATCTTTCTTTTTGCCACTACATCTAAATCATAGTCATTTAAATAATCTTCTATTAATTGTGTTTGTTGCCAATCTTCTTTTGTAGCTTTTATTAGATTCACAAACTGATCATCAAACTCTTTTTTTATTTTACCTTTTTGGAAAAACATTTTACTACAACTCCCTTACAGCTCTCGGCGACCTTCTAAAGCTTTGGACAAAGTTACTTCGTCCGCATACTCTAAATCTCCACCTACTGGTAAACCATGTGCAATTCTAGTTGTCTTAATACCAGAAGGTTTCAAAAGACGAGATATATACATAGCTGTTGCTTCTCCTTCTATTGTAGGGTTTGTTGCAAGTATTAGCTCTTCCACCTGTGTGTCCTGTAATCTTTTTAAAAGTGAAGGAACATTAATATCTTCTGGTCCTATTCCATCCATTGGAGAAATGGCTCCGTGAAGAACATGATACAATCCATTGTAATCTCTCATTTTCTCCATAGCTATTACATCTTTCGTATCTTGGACTACACAAATCATTGATAAATCACGTTGTTGATCTTGACATATATGACACGGATCAATATCAGTAATATGACCACAAACAGAGCAATAACTTAAGTTTCTTTTTGCGTCTACTAACGCTTTCGCAAAGTCTAAAACAGTATCTTCTTTCATTGTTAATACAAAAAATGCCAGTCGAGCCGCAGTTTTGGGCCCGATTCCTGGCAATTTCATAAAACTATCTATTAGTTTCGATATTGGTTCAGGATAGTGCATGTTTTATTCCTCCTAGAACATGCCAGGGAGGTTCAATCCTTTCGTGAATTGACCCATCGTGGAGTTCGTCGTTTCTTCTGCTTTTTTAATCGCTTCGTTTGTAGCAATTACAATTAAATCTTGAAGCATTTCTATATCTTCTGGATCTACTACTGCTGAGTCTAGCTCTACTTCCAATACTTCTTTATGTCCAGAAACAACAACCTTTACCATTCCACCGCCTGCAACTGCTTCAAAGCGTTGATTACCTAGTTCTTCTTGGGCCTCCGCCATTTTCTTTTGCATTTTTTGCATTTGCTTCATCATACCTTGCATATTTCCCATTCCACGCATAATTAATTTCCTCCTTAGTCGTCATGTACTTCTACAAATTCTTTTCCAAATAACTTTTCTGCTTCTACAATTAATGGATCTTCTGATATTTCTTCCATATCATGTAAAAGCTCCATTGCCATACTAGGCTTAGATTCATCATTTTCTGTATGACTTTGTTTTAAGCCATTTTGTTTGATAAATTCTTCTCTTATTTTCAACCAACTCTCCTCTGGTACATACACTACTTCGTATACAGTTCCAGTTAGATTTGTAATGAGTTGAGGAAAAGAGGTAGAAAAGGTTTTATTCTCTAAAGCCATTTGACAATGAATATCATATTTAAATTTTAACACAAATGCACTTGATGATGCTGCAACTGGTTCAGCATCATTTAAAAGTGCTGCATGTGATACTTGAAGCTGTTGTAAAATACTAGCCCATTGAGATTTAATTGTTTGAATGTCTGTTTTTGTTGCAGTTTTTAATATTTCATGTATGCGACCACTTGATACTTTGACCCCAGATGTTGATCTCTGACGTTGTTTTTTTGGTTGTTCCTGTACCGCATTTGCTTGAGGTATAATCCCTTGGCTAATTTGTTGTTGCAGTTGTTGTAACTGATTTTCAAGTGATTTTACTTTCTGTTCGAGCTCTGTGCTACTTTCACTAGATAAGGATGCTTCTCTAGGAACTTGTGCTAATCGAATAATAGCTGTTTCTAGATAAACCTTTGCATGATTAGAAAACCGCATTTCTTGTTGCGTATTCGTCAAAATAGAGATGCTTTTATACAATGTATCTATTGGAAACTTAGAAGCTAAATCTAGAAAGGTAACGTCTCCAGTAGCTATTTCCAAAAGCTCTGTTTGTTCGGGTGCAACAATTAACACAAGTAAATCTCTGTAAAATGTAATGAAGTCTTCCGTTAAACGAACAGGATCTTTCCCATCATCTACTAGTTGTTCGACACAGCTTAAAGCTTTCGCTATATCCTTTTCAATTAATGCCGTCGCTAACTGAAAAAAGACATCTTGACCAATGGAGCCTGTTACAAGTAATGCATCCTCTAGTGTCATCTTCTCTCCACTAAACGATACTACTTGATCGAGCATACTTAGGGCATCACGCATCCCTCCTGCAGCTGCTTGGGCTATGATTTTTAATACATGTTCATCATATTCAATATTAGCATCATTTAATACTTCTTTCATTCTAGCAACGATGTCGGTGGAAGTAATTCTTTTGAAATCAAATCGTTGACATCTAGAGATAATTGTTAAGGGAATCTTATGTGGTTCAGTTGTTGCCAAAATAAACACAACATGCGCTGGCGGTTCTTCTAATGTTTTTAGCAACGCATTAAAAGCACTTGTAGAAAGCATATGCACTTCATCTATAATATACACTTTGTAACGAGCATTTGAAGGCGCAAAACGAACTTTTTCAATAATATCTCGCATTTCTTCCACGCGAGAATTAGAAGCTGCATCAAATTCAATCACATCTGTGTTGGAACCATCCGCAATACTTTTACATGTTACACAAATATTACATGGTTCTTTAGTTGGCCCGTTTTCACAGTTCAACGCTTTTGCAAAAATCTTAGCTGCACTTGTTTTCCCTGTTCCACGTGGACCTGAAAATAAATACGCATGTGTAGTTTTATTGTAAAGGAGGGCATTTTGAAGTGTTTGTTTAATATGGGATTGCCCGGACATCTCTGCAAACGACTGAGGTCGATAAGCGCGGTAGAAAGCTTGATACGACAACAAGTTCCCCTCCTTCTCATTTTAAGTTAAATAGTAAATTTATTATACCATAAAGAAGCAATCACTTCGCTTATTAATGCATAGGTTTAATATAAAAAAAACTCATTCGTCTATTAGACAAATGAGTGGATATTTTTAAAATTATTGCCGTGCACCTTCCTTCGCTTGAAACACATAAGCGGCACCCTTGTCGTTAACTCGGTTTAGGCTACCCCGCGGCACATGAGAAAGCACCACTTAATGCTGCTTCCTTCCGGACCTGACATGGTTCATGGGCACTCATTGCGCAGGACCCAAACGTCAACATCACGTGCAAATACCAGACCCTACATGTATTCAACCTCAGAGAAGGAGTTCAGTCTCGCTAGAGCGGATTGCGAGTTACAAGACACCGCTACCTTCCCACCTAGCACGGCATAATTAGTATACGCATTTTTTTTAAAAAAATCAATGAATAAGAGAATATAAGTTTTAAATAATTGCTATGTTCATCACTAACTATTGATATAACTACATTTATTTTAGCAATCACTTTGTTTTATTTTTTTTAAAAAATTCTTCAAATGTATTGACTTTGATTTTTATCCGTGATAAATTAATTCATGTACTTCGGAGGAATACCCAAGTCTGGCTGAAGGGATCGGTCTTGAAAACCGACAGGCGGGTCATACCGCGCGGGGGTTCGAATCCCTCTTCCTCCTCCATTTTTTAAATACACACACGCATAAATTTGAGATTGAATTCGTTGCATTGGTAACGAATTTTTCTTAAACTACCGTGTTCAGAATATTACGAAGGTGACTTTAATAGTTACGTTCTTTTTTTATGAAATAAAACCCTCTTGCGTATAGTTGCAAGAGGGTTTTAATTATTTTCTTAATGCTTCTGTTTGTTCCATAAAGTGTCCAATTCTCCCAATGATTGCTTCTACACTTTCTGGGTTTTGAACGATATCATAGTCGTTAATATTCAAACGAAGTACAGGACATCCATTAAACGAATCAATCCATCTTTCATATCTTCCATGCATTTCTTCCCAATAGGATATTGGTGTTTGCTGCTCCATAGGACGTCCTCTATCATGAATTCGATCAATAATATCATCTAAAGACCCCTCAAGATAAATTAACAGATTTGGATGCGGAAAATACGGAGTCATAACCATTGCCTCAAACAAACTAGTATAGGTTTCATGGTCTACTGGATCCATCGTTCCCTTCTCTTTATGCATTTGGGCAAATATTCCTGTATCCTCATAAATGGATCGATCTTGAATAAATCCACCGCCATATTCAAACATTCTCTTTTGCTCTTTAAAGCGTTCTGCTAAAAAGTAAATTTGTAAATGAAAGCTCCATTTCGAAAAGTCTTCATAAAAACGATCTAAATATGGATTTGAATCAACTTTTTCAAAAGATGTTTTAAAGTGTAATGCATCAGCAAGAGCTTTTGTCATTGTAGATTTGCCTACTCCAACTGTTCCAGCAATTGTTATAACCGCATTAGGAGGAATGCCGTACTTCTCTCTCATATTCATGTTTAAAAACTCCTTCTATGTAATGTTGCATCTATTTTTTCTAAAATTAGTTGTAAGTCTTGTCCATTATTAACAAAGTCAATTTCATCTCCGTTAAACCGAAGAACAGGCACTTCTGGATGTTTTTTTTCAAAGTCATCGATAAATATACGGTAATCTTCTCTAAGCTGCTTCATATAATCTGTACTTATTTTCTTTTCAAAATCTCTTCCCCGCATATCAATACGATTAAAAAGAACATCTAAGCTAGCATCTAAATAGATAACCATGTTTGGAACAGGCATATCATTCGTTAAAATTTTATAGATTGCTTCATACTTTTCATACTCTACTTCTTTTAACGAACGTTTAGCAAAAATTAAATTTTTAAATATATGATAGTCTGCTGTTACTGCTTTTGTTTTTGACAGGTAGTTTTTTTGGATATCACTTAATTGTTTATAACGATTGCAAAGAAAAAACATTTCCGTTTGGAAACTCCATTCTGCAATATCGTCATAGAATTTATCTAAAAAAGGATTTTCATCCACGATCTCTTTTAATAATTCAAATTGATAGTTAGAAGCAATTGCTTTGGCTAATGAGGTTTTCCCTACCCCTATTGGGCCTTCTACTGTTATAAATGGAATGGACATAAATTTTTAACCTCGCTCTAATATTTCAAGTCGTGCCTTTTATTTTATCATAGTGAGAAAACGAAAAACAGAGCAAATCAACCTTTCTATACGAAAGGCAAATTTGCTCCTATTTTTTCTTCACGCGGAACATTTCATTTAATAGATACCAATTTTGTGGAAAGTCAAAACCACTATGCCAATAGGAGATTCCTAGAAGTTTTAGTTCTTTCAATAATTTAAATTTTGCTTGAATAGAGCGAGCATCCTCAAACCATACCTCATGCTCTTTTCCATCCTTCCAATAATGAAAGAAAGGAGCTTGAGCAATTTGATCGTACTCTATTGCTACATTTCGTTCCTTTGCTATTTTGAGAGCTTGCTGAGGACTTACTGCTTTAGCAAATGGATTTCCGGGTTTATAAGGAAGCGTCCAGTCATATCCGTATAAATTTTGTCCCATCATAATTTTCTTAGATTCTATTTCTGTTTTTGCATATTCGAGCACCTTTCGAACTGGACCTATTGGAGAAACAGCCATTGGTGGTCCTCCACTATACCCCCACTCATAAGTCATTATTACAACAAAGTCTACTACTTCACCAATTGCCTTATAATCGATCGCTTCATACCATTTTCCTTTTAGATTAGCACCCGTTTTTGGTGCAAGACTAGAGGAAATCATAAATCCTTTAGCAAATTCTTTTAATCCCTTTAAAAAAGCTACATAGTTTTCTCGGTCCTCTTTAGCAATATATTCAAAGTCAGTATGAATATGTGTTGTTCCTCTAGCATTAGCTTGAGCCACCGCTTGCTTATATACATTTTGTTTCACCTGTTCATCCGTAAAAATAGTATGGGCTAGTGTATCACTAAATGCTCCATTTTCAATATTTGTTATCACAATTGCGGTCTCAACTTGATGCTTCTTTGCTACATCAGATAATTTACCCCAATTCATCGCTGTCAATGATCCATCTCGTAAAACTTCATAAGCGAAAGGCATCAAATACGTTAACCCAGGTGCAGCTTTTTCAACTTGGTCAATTACATGCTGGGATGGGATTTCCGTATACCACTCTACATATAAATTTGTGTCAATAATTGGTCTATCTGGACTAGGAGTAGAAGGTAAAACTAGTGCTTGCCCTATGACTAACACATCGGGGTCTGGTAGTTCATTGATAGAGGCAATTGTTGCCGCGTTTGTACCGAAATGCTTTGCTATGGAGTATAAGCTATCTCCACTTTTCACCACATAAATCAATCGATCACTCCTTCAAAATACAATATGCAAGAGGTAAATAAAACATGCTACACTTAAGGTAAAGGGGTTGATTCTAATTGGATGAACACTATATGAATATTGCGTTAGAAGAAGCTAAAAAAGCTGCACATCTTGGAGAAGTACCAATTGGAGCAGTTATTGTATATAAAAACGAAATTATTGCAAAGGCTTTTAACTTAAGAGAAACTACACAAAATGCCACTACACATGCAGAGCTACTAGCCATTCAAGAAGCTTGTAAGAAGATTGGCAGTTGGAGATTAGAGGAAACCACTTTATACGTCACCTTAGAACCTTGTCCAATGTGTGCAGGTGCTATTTTGCAATCCCGTATCCCCCGGGTTGTATACGGGGCAAGAGATGTAAAAGCTGGATGTGTAGATTCGCTTTATCATCTTTTAAACGACAGTAGATTTAATCATATGTGTGAAGTATCAGAAGGTATTTTAGCAGAAGAATGCGGGAATCTTCTTACTCAATTTTTTCGCAATCTACGAGCACAAAAAAAGAACAAGAAACACCTCTAAATAGTGTTTCTTGTTCTCCCTATTATTTTATAACTGTTTTTCCACCCATGTAAGGAACTAATACTTTTGGAACTACTACTGTACCATCTGCTTGTTGATAGTTTTCTAATATAGCTGCAACAGTACGACCAAGCGCAAGTCCACTTCCGTTTAAAGTGTGTACATATTCCGGTTTTGCTCCAGTTTCTCTTCTAAAGCGAATACCTGCACGTCGAGCTTGGAAATCTTCAAAATTACTGCAAGAAGAAATTTCTTTGTACTCGCCGTAGCTTGGTAACCAAACTTCCAGATCATATTTTTTGGCAGCAGTAAAACCTAAATCTGCTGTACACATATTAAGTACACGATATGGAAGACCTAATAATTGTAAAACTTTTTCTGCATGACCCGTTAGAAGCTCTAACTGCTCATATGACTCTTCTGGTTTCACAAAACGAACTAGTTCTACCTTATTGAATTGATGTTGACGGATTAGTCCTCGCGTATCGCGACCTGCTGAACCTGCTTCAGAACGGAAGCAAGCACTAAATGCCGCAAATGCTTGTGGAAGTTGTTCTCCACCTAAAATTTCATCACGATAATAGTTTGTTACAGGTACTTCTGAGGTAGGGATTAAAAAATAATCCTCTTCATTTACTAAAAATGCGTCTTCCTCAAACTTTGGAAGTTGCCCAGTCCCTGTTAAGCTCGTACGATTAGCTAAATAAGGTGGAAGCATTTCCGCATATCCATGCTCTTCTGAATGTAAATCCATCATGAAATTTATTAAAGCACGTTCAAGTCTCGCACCTAAACCTAAATAAAATGCAAAGCGACTTCCTGTAACTTTCGCTGCTCGCTCAAAATCAACTATTTTTAAATCTGTTGCAATGTCCCAATGAGCTTTTGCTTCGAATTCAAAAGAAGGAACTTCTCCCCATTTACGAATTTCCACATTATCATCTTCAGAATCACCAATAGGAACGCTGTCGTGTGGAATATTCGGAATACGCATCATCATATATTCAAATTTTCCCTCAACATCTCTTAATTCATCATCTAATTTTTTTATTTCATCGCCAACTTCACGCATACGAGCAATTAGTTCATCCGCGTTTTCTTTATTTCTTTTCATTTCTGATATTTTTTGTGAAAACTCATTTCTTTCTGCTTTTAATACTTCTGTTTTTGCAATCAGTTCTCTTCGTTTTTGATCTAATGGCAAGAATTGATCAAATTCTGAAATCTCTTCTCCTCGTTTAGCAAGTTTGGCTTTTACTTCTTCATAATGATCTCTTACAAACTTCACATCTAACATGTAATTTCCTCCTCAATTTTAATTAAATTTGCCTTGGCATAAAATCTGTGACATCCGCCAGAGATTTTAACCACATTCAATAAGCGTATTTATATACATTGCTTATACAGTTAAAAACGACAAAAAAGCCCTCATCCCTATAAAAGGGACGAGAGCTACCCGCGTTACCACCCTGATTGATCCAGCAAAACACCAAATCCACTTGTTCAATAACGGCATTTCAACCGGCTACGACTTACTAAAAGTTCAGTCGAGCAACTCAAAGGATGGATTCGCAAGTGTTTATATCAGCTTACACCAACCGCTGACTCTCTATAAAAAACGTGCTTGCTACTACTTCCTATCATCGTTTTTAAATCATGAAATTACTCATACTTTACTATAGGTTTACTTTTTTTGCAAGCGTTTCCTTTACCATTTCAGTAAAATATGCAGTAATTCGATAATCCTCGGTCAGTTCTGGATGAAAGGAACAACCAAGTATGTTGTCTTTTTTCACCATTACGATTCTCCCTTCAAAAGTAGCAATTATTTCTACACCATCCGCTATTTCCACAATATGAGGTGCACGTATAAATACTGCTGGAAAATCTGCTGCTTATCTTTAATGTTTAGTTTAGTTTCAAAGCTGTCTACTTGTCGACCAAAAGAGTTACGCTTTACTGTCACATCAAGTGCCCCAATATGTGACAAATTATATCCTACAATATGTTTAGCAAGTAAAATTAACCCCGCACAAGTGCCAAACATTGGTTTTCCTGCAGCTGCAAATTGTTGAAGAGGTAGGAGCATATCAAACCGATCAATTAGTTTACACATCGTTGTGCTTTCTCCACCTGGAAGAATTAATCCATCTATTAAAGCTAAATCGCTCGAACTTTTTACAGTAATAGCTTCCGCACCACATGCTTGTATTGAACGAACATGCTCTCGAACCGCTCCTTGAAGCGCTAAAACTCCTATTTTAACCATTTTACCACCCTCTATCTTGCATACGTTCTTGTGCAGATAAACGAGAAATTTCAATTCCCTTCATCGGAATTCCTAAGTCTTTTGAAATTTCTACAAGCAATTTATAGTCTTGGTAATGTGTAGTTGCTTCTACAATAGCCCGAGCAAATTTCTCTGGATTTTCTGATTTGAATATTCCTGAACCAACAAATACTCCATCCGCTCCAAGTTCCATCATTAAAGCGGCATCCGCAGGAGTTGCTACACCACCTGCAGCAAAGTTTACAACCGGTAATTTACCATTATGTTTAATTTGTAATAGAACATCATAAGGTGCTCCTATGATTTTTGCTTCCGTCATTAACTCATCCTCGTTCATATGAACGATTTTTCGAACATGTGCATTTACTTTACGCAAATGACGGACCGCTTCTACGATATTTCCTGTTCCTGGTTCTCCCTTTGTTCGAAGCATAGAAGCTCCTTCTCCAATACGACGAGCAGCTTCTCCTAAATCCTTACATCCACAAACAAAAGGAACTGTAAATTCACTTTTTCGTAAGTGAAATTCTTCATCTGCAGGAGTTAACACTTCCGATTCATCAATATAGTCAATTCCCATTGCTTCTAAAATACGTGCTTCTGTAATATGCCCAATACGTGCTTTGGCCATTACTGGAATAGTTACTGCCCCCATTACCTCTTCCATAATTCGTGGATCTGCCATACGAGCAACCCCACCCGCTGCACGAATATCTGATGGTACACGTTCTAATGCCATCACTGCTACTGCCCCTGCTGCTTCTGCAATTCTTGCTTGCTCTGCATTAATAACGTCCATAATAACGCCACCTTTTTGCATTTCAGCCATTCCTCGTTTTACTCGATCTGTCCCAGTTAAGTTTATCGTCATTATTATTTCCCTCCATATTTCTTTATGAATGTAGTATAATAAAAAAAGTGACCATTTTAAAAGTGTCAAAACTTAATTAAACGAAGGGGTCAGATTGACAATGAAAATGGACTATCTTATGTTTCAACTAGAAAAAGATACTCATACACCTTTATACGAACAACTTTACAATGAGATTAAAGGAGCAATAATAGACGGAACAATCAAAGAAGGAGCTAAACTTCCTTCAAAAAAAAAGTTGGCAGAGTACTTGGCAATTAGTCAAACAACCATTGAATTTGCCTATAGTCAGCTAGTCGCAGAAGGTTTTATTTCTTCCGAAGCAAGGAAAGGCTTTTATGTACAAAACTTAGAAGAATTAGCGCTTATAGAAAAAGAATCTCCTGTTATCGTTATGGAGGAGAAGGAAATGGATACGATTTCTATCGATTTTTCTCCTGGTAAAATTGATACTGAATCATTTCCTTTTTCCGTATGGAGAAAATATTCCAAAGAAATAATTAATGATGTGAACAAAGACTTTCTTCAACTTGGACACCCTCAAGGTGATTATGTATTAAGACAACAAATCTCCTCTTATTTATACCAATCACGTGGTGTAAAGTGTACACCCGAACAAATTATACTTGGATCTGGAACAGAGCAATTAATGCCGTTAATCATTCGTTTACTTGGCAAAGAAGCTATATATGGAATTGAAAACCCTGGGTATCCACTTACTCATCATTTATTTCTAGACGATAAACAAAAATCAATTCCAATTCCTGTAGATTCAGAAGGTGCTGTCGTGTCAAAATTGGATGATACAAACGCTACAGTCATGTATGTCACACCTTCCCATCAGTTTCCTACGGGGGCTGTTCTTTCTGCCACTCGGCGAAGTCAGCTTTTATCTTGGGCTTATCAGCAAGATAATCGATATATTATAGAAGACGATTACGATAGTGAGTTTAGATACACAGGTAGACCAATCCCTTCTTTACAAGGAATTGATCAAAATCAACGAGTCATCTATTTAAGTACGTTTTCTAAATCATTAATGCCCTCTTTACGAATTGCATATGCCGTTTTACCTGAATCTCTAATCATGCAATACAAGCAAAAGTTTTCCTACTATGCCGCTACTGTTCCACGTATGGATCAGCAAATATTAACCAAATTCATGGATTCAGGTCATTTTGCAAAGCATTTAAATAAAATGAGAAAAATTTATAAAAGAAAGTTAGAAATTGTAACAAAAACTATAGCTAACTTTAATCCAATTGTTACTATCTCCGGTGAACAATCCGGGATGCATATTTTATTAACAATCCGTACTTGTAAAAGAGAAGAAGAGTTGATAGCACTTGCTAGACAAACCGGAATTAGAGTATATGGTCTTCGAGAGTATATAACTGGTGATTTGGAAAATGATTCTGACCCTCAAATAGTTCTAGGTTTTGGGGGGATAGATACTAACGATATCCCATCATCCATAAACGCATTAATAAACGCATGGGAAATAAGAAAAACACCGTAACCTCATTAAGAGATTACGGTGTTTTCATTTTAAAATAGACCGCCAATAAAATCAGTTGTACTATGCCATAAATTGCCGAAGAATTTCCCAATTCCCTTAAACATTAAACTAATCCAACTAGCTCGATCCACATCTTCTGTTGTCACCACATTTACTTCTGTTGCTTTATCAGTAACATAACCATAGTCTGTTCCCTCTGTCTTTTCGAGATGAACTGTACCAACTACAGTACCTTTTTTAACTTCCGCCTCTAAAGATTTTTCTTTAGGAGTGAAAATTGGCTTGTACAGATCTTTTTCACTTGTTTTAATAACCATTGAAATTGGATCTTTAACAGCAATTTTAACTGAATCTTGTTTTCCTTTTTCAACTGGAAGTGTTTCATTATCAGGGATTTTATATCCTGCTGGTATTATTTCTGTTTTAGAAAATTGTGCAAAGCCATAGTCAAATAATGCTCTTGCTGCATCAAATCGAGCTTTATAAGAACCAACTCCATTTGCATCTACAGCCTTCATCACAACCGCAATAACACGCATTCCATTTCTTGTAGCAGTTCCCGTAAAACAATGTCCTGCAAATTCTGTTGTACCTGTCTTTAATCCATCTACACCTTCATATTGGTATACTAGCCCTGGTAACATCCAATTCCAGTTACTCATCTCGATTGCATCTGATGTCCCTTCACGAAACGTTTTTTTAGCTATCTTCGTTGTTTCTAATACTTCGGGATAATCCTTCATTAATCTGTAAGCAAGTGTAGCTACTGATTTAGCTGGCATAACATTTTCATCGTTAGCGCCTGAATTAGCTGGATACATACCTTGTAAATCTGCATTATTCAAACCTGTACTATTGACAAACTTATATCCTTTTAAACCCATTTCTTCTGCTTTTTTATTCATTAACTTCACAAAATTTTCTTCCGTGCCAGCAATTGTTTCTCCTATTGCTATTGTTGCAGCATTTGCGGAGTATATTGCCATTGCTTCATAAAGTTCACGAATTGAATAGCTACCATCTTGACGAAGTGGTACATTACTTAATCGTCGATCTTGAGAAATTCTGTATGTATAATCCGTAACCGAATACTGTTGATCCCAAGATATCTTTCCTTCTTTAATCGCTTCAAATAATAAATACTCCGTCATCATTTTAGTCATACTTGCAATTCCTAATGGTGCTTCAGCATTCTTCTCATATAAAATTTTACCTGTATCAGCGTCAACTAATATCGCAGCATCTACATTTAAATTCAAACTTTCCTCAGCTTTTGTAACAGTCGGTATTCCACATACAACCGAAACAAGAAACATAGGAAGTACTAGCCATTTAATCATTGATGTCATCCAAACTTTCTTCACTACTGTACCCCCACTATAAGTTTATTCAATGCCCATTTTAACACACTTTGTTACACCTTAGCACTATCGACAAAAAAAGCACCCATTTTGCCTATATAAAGACGTTTAATGGGTGCAAAAAGTTCATAATATGTTACTTATGATATGGAGTAGTTAGGTGCTTCTTTCGTAATTTGCACATCATGTGGATGACTTTCTCTTAAACCTGCACCCGTCATTCGAATGAATTGAGCATTTTCACGTAAGTCCTGTAAATCTTTTGTTCCACAATACCCCATACCAGCGCGAACTCCACCAAGTAGTTGGTGAACGGTATCTGCAAGTGGACCTTTGTATGGAAGACGACCTTCAATTCCTTCTGGTACTAACTTTTTCGCTTCTTCCTGGAAATAACGATCTTTCGAACCTTTTTCCATAGCTGCAATTGACCCCATACCACGGTAAGTCTTAAAGCGTCTACCTTGGAAGATTTCTGTTTCTCCAGGACTTTCGGTCGTACCTGCTAGTAAGCTTCCTAGCATTACAACATGTCCACCTGCAGCAAGAGCTTTAATAATATCACCAGAGTACTTAATTCCACCATCTGCAATTATTGTTTTTCCAACTTTACGAGCTTCAGTTGCACAATCGTATACAGCAGTAATCTGTGGAACACCAACACCAGCTACAACTCGAGTCGTACAGATAGATCCTGGACCAATACCTACTTTTACAACATCTGCCCCTGCTTCAAATAAAGCTCGTGTTGCTTCACCAGTTGCTACATTTCCAGCTATAATGTCTAAATCAGGATATGCTTCACGAATACTCTTAACAGTGTCCATAACACCTTGTGAATGCCCATGTGCCGTGTCGATTACAATAACATCTACATGTGCTTGAACAAGCTTTTCAATACGGTGCATTGTATCTTTTGTAACTCCGACAGCAGCACCAACTAATAATCGTCCATGTTGGTCTTTTGCTGCATTAGGAAATTCAATAACTTTTTCAATATCTTTAATTGTAATTAAACCTTTAAGAACTCCATCTTCATCTACAATTGGTAATTTTTCAATTTTATATTGTTGCAAAATTTTCTCTGCATCTTCTAAAGTAGTACCAACTGCAGCAGTTACTAACTTTTCTTTCGTCATTACTTCATCAATTATTAAAGAATAATCTTGAATGAAACGTAAATCCCGATTTGTAATAATTCCAACTAACTTTTGTTCTTCTTCATTATTTACAATTGGGACACCAGAAATTCTGTATTTTCCCATTAAGTGTTCTGCATCATATACTTGATGAGTTGGAGTTAAGAAAAAAGGATCTGTAATAACACCATTCTCAGAACGTTTAACCGTTTCTACTTGTTCAGCTTGTTCTTCAATACTCATGTTTTTATGAATAATACCAAGACCACCTTGACGAGCCATTGCAATTGCCATTTTTGCTTCGGTAACGGTATCCATACCAGCACTAATCATTGGTATGTTCAATTTGATTTTTGGGGTTAATTGAACAGACAAATTTACGTCTTTTGGTAGCACTTCCGACTGTGCTGGAACTAGTAAAACATCATCAAACGTTAAACCTTCTTTTTGAAATTTAGACTCCCACATTTTCCTAATTTCCTCCTCTATAAGTGAATATTATTGTAAGGTTATCAGCGCCACGGTACACTGTCAAGAACTAGAAAATAAAACAAGTATTCAAACTTTTCTATTAAAGTAGTTTTTTAAGAACTTCTTCGATCTTTAAAGGAGAAGTCTGAGGAGCATATCTGTCTACCACTTTTCCTTCTTTATTGATAAGAAACTTTGTAAAGTTCCATTTAATTGAATCCGATAAAAATCCTTTTTTCTCAGATACTAAATATTGAAACAGTGGATGCGCATTTTTTCCTTTAACATCTATTCTTTGAAACATAGGGAAAGTTACTCCATGATTTAATTGGCAGTATTCCAATGTACTTTCCATATCATCGAATTCTTGGTTATTAAATTGGTTACAAGGAAATCCAAGTATAATTAGACCTTCTTCCTTATAGGTTTCGTACAATTTTTGTAGTTCAGAAAACTGTGGCGTGAAACCGCAATGACTAGCAGTATTAACAATAATCATTGTCTGTCCTTTGTATTTATGTAAAGAAATTTCTTCTCCTTTATTGTTCTTAACAGTAAAATCGTAAATTGTCATCATTTTTTTCTCCCTTTTTATTTATTCTTATTTCTTTCTCTTAATAAAACAGAACCATGTATGATAAAAACAGATTAGAATACGTTGTTTCTGCTTATTAATGTAGAACTTTATAAATAACGATTGCTACAATAACCCTCAAAAAAATAGCCAGCCAAAAGAATAAGGTTTAGAAATATTTCTCTCAGCATACATTGAATTAATGTTCACTACAACTTTAAATGACCAAAGAGTGGCTCTCATGATAATAAATTTTTTCAATGTAAGGAATTTGCTTAATCATAAAGCAATCCATTGTTCGAAATACACTGGAATTATTATCCACAATAATTTATATAATGGCACTTCGAGACTATTTATGTTATAAACGAGACTAATTCACACGTATCCGAGACCAGTTGACTCAAAAGCAAGACCAATTTTATAGTAAGCGAGATTAAATTTCACAAATAATGAGTTGTCTCTACTTTCAATCTATAAAGAATTTCGAAAACAAATTATCATATATGGGTAAATATGTGATGAAACATTTTTTTAGAATTGTAAGTATTAAAACCGCTACCAATTCTCGGTAACGACTTTTTATAGTGCTTAGCGACATCACCCTACTCTCAGGGGAAACACCAACTACCATCGGTAAGCGAGCCTCACTTCTGTGTACTTGCTACAAAAGCAGATGAACGGCAGATCTCTTTGTCAACAGAGTCGTTCGATTCTCGCGTATATTTATGCTACGAGTCTCTCCCTTTGCTTTCTCGAACTCTTTGCTCCTACACTTTCTCGAAATTCGCTTCACGTTTCCTTCGGCAACCATATTAATAGAAAAAAAGCCGCCACCGATTTCTCGGTAACGACTTTTTATAGTGCCTAGCGACGTCCTACTCTCACAGGGGGAAACCCCCAACTACCATCGGCGATGAAGAGCTTAACTTCCGTGT
>NZ_JBHVRO010000018.1:0-47027 GCF_042885655.1 Psychrobacillus sp. NPDC058041 | reverse complement strand
CTGTTGCTCTAAATAACCATATGCCCTTAATTGGGTGTCTAATATTGGGTAATACTGCATATAACCTATTGGCGTATTTTTATATTCAACTATGTTAATCAAAGCAAAAAAAAGAAAGAAATTAATTGAAAAAGCTATGCTATTTTTATTATCATATTTCTTTTTTATATCGCATGTTATATATGTAAATATTAAATACTCAATAAATAATGTTATAAAAACTATTAAGTTATTGTTACTGAATAAGGAAACAAAGTAAAATAAAAAATTAATTACAAATAGTTCTTTGTAATTTGCTTGTGTTAACGTAAATTCTATACCACCTCTCCTCATATTATCTATTTCATTATAATGATGAAATAGATCCCACGTTGGTGGTGGAACCAATTGTGAACCTAAATAGGCATAACAAAGTCCAAAAGTAATTAATAGAAACATATATTGTCTATTATTAATTTTAATATTAGCAATGAAACCAATTTGATGAAATAAAACAATCAAGAGAATATATAAAATACAAATTAAATTTAA
Source organism: Psychrobacillus sp. NPDC058041 (assembly GCF_042885655.1). Taxonomy (NCBI): domain Bacteria; kingdom Bacillati; phylum Bacillota; class Bacilli; order Caryophanales; family Bacillaceae; genus Psychrobacillus; species Psychrobacillus sp. NPDC058041. The sequence goes on along the minus strand of NZ_JBHVRO010000018.1, from coordinate 46,496 downwards.
TAACATTAGCTCTCCCCACAACCTAAAAATATTTTATTTACGCTTACTAGATACATATAATGCAAAAATATAAAGTTTACTATAATTGTAATTGCTAACTTTATATCCTTATATACACTACGGTTAGTGCTATATATAAAAAGTAGAAAGTGTAAAATATCTTGTGTAAATGAATAAATACAAAAAGCGAAGCGTAAAGAGAATGCCCTAACGAAGATACTCTTGATAGATTTCTGGTTTCGCAATTCAAGAATTATAATCAACGGTTCGCCAACGAATTGCCATATTGACTTTGATTAAGTACTAAAAAAAGAATAAAAGAGAATAAGAAAAGGTCAATATTTATATACACATAAATATTGACATTACCTCAAAATAACTCCTACAAGATTATTCAATCATTTTATATAACTTGTATATCTCTTTCTCATTACTTAAATTTCTCTTTTCAATATTTACTTTAAATTGCTTTAATAATTCAGGTTTATCCAAAATTTTCTTAATTCCATAATAAATACTCACATCATTGTTTTCTACTACAAGTCCGTCTATCCCATTTTTAACCTGCTGTTTTGCAGACTCATATTTGGTTACAATAATAGGTAATCCTAATATTTGTGCTTCAGTTACAGCCATTGGTTTACCTTCATATCTTGAAGGCATTACAAAAATATCGCATTTGATAATATAAGGATACGGGTTTAACCTTTTACCCAACAAGAAAATATTATTTTCTAGACAATTATCATATACTAACTTTTCTATTTTTTTCCTATCAGGACCGTCTCCAATTACATACCATTTAAATTTATAACCTTCATCAACAAGCTTTTTAACAGCTGAAATTATCCTATCAAAACCTTTAGTATTTATTGAAAGTCTACTTACTGTAATAATGTTAATACTATCAATATTAATATCAAAATCAGTTATTGTTTCACTAGATTTATTAATCAATTGAGCTTTTGTAATAATATTTTCCATATATATTATTTTATTCGTTAGTGATGGAAATGATCTTTTACAACTTTTTTGACAATCTTTGGATACACATACAATTTTTGAAGCTTTACTGAATGTCTCCAAATCTATTTCAGGAATAAATTCCGCACCTTCATAATCAGTATGGATCCATGCGATTTTTTTATTAGCATTGACATTATTTAATACATAGTCATTTCCCCAGTACTCAAAATATCCAATAGCTGCATCGTACTCTTTTTCAACCTTGTACGATTCCTTAGCAGATATTTTTGATAAAACCTGAATATTTAACCCGAACTTTTTTTTATATTTTAGTTCATAAAATAATGCTTTTATTAAATATCCTTTTAATAAATACTTAACTATAAATCTAAGCTTCTTTAAAAAATTATTTTTATTATTCTTACAAACCTCATTTAGTATATTAACTTCTTTAGGAATACTTTTTAAATAAACACCATTTTTTCTATATAAAACTAAATCGACATTGTACTTGCTGTAATCAATAGAATTTAGTATAGATATCAAACTTGTTGTGCTGCCTCCCAAAAATAATTCAGGATATGCAAACAATATATTTTTCTTCAAATATAAACTACCTTCCTTATTGTGTTATGAGAGGAAATTGATTATTTTTCTACCTTGTTTAACATAATTCTTTGATTTTGCAAATTCCAGTGCATTCATTCCAATATTAATTCTTTCTTGTTTATTTAATCTTTTTACTCGATGTAGTGTCTCACTAATATTTTGTGGATCATTATTTTCTAATAGTATAATATAATCTTTGTATTCATCCGGGATTCCAGGTAGCATGGTTGTTATTAGTGGAGTTCCAGAAAGCATATATTCAAGTGTCTTGGAGGGAAAAGAATATTTTACATATTCATCTTCAGCAGATCGAGCATTGATTAAAAAATCAGCTTCTCTTTGTATTTTTAAAATGTCTTTATTTGGGATAAACCCCTTATATCTTATATTGTTATTTATAGTACAAACTTTTTCCAACTCTTCTTCATAGTCACCATGACCATATATTTCAAGTATAATGTTATCATCTTTAATAAATTGAAAACCTTCCACTATATTCTTGATTCCATACCTTTTTTCTATGGAACCTGTGTATACTACTTTAATAACATTCAATTCTCCGTTTTGTTCATCTTTTGTATTTAAATTTATGTCTTTTTCGTCTATTATTCCTTCAATGACTAAATAAGGTTTATTAGGAGCGAAATCCTCAGCAAGATATTTTGTAAGGGCTATAACTTTAGAAACTCTTTTCATCAAATGTCTACTGAAAAATCGTTCTACTCCTCTTAATTTTTTTTTCATAAAGCTTTCTCTTCCATTTTGCACAGCAGGGGGATCCGTCCATATAACAATATAGTCAACCTTATAAATCTTTGATATAAAATAACCTATTATCATAAATGGAACATGTACCGAATATACAATTACGCCACTTTTATTTTTTTCTTTATGATATTTTTTTATACTGTAGTAAAGACCTGAAAAAAACCTTGTTACTATTTTAAAAATGCTAGAATTATGAAAGCAAATTTCTAAGATTTCAATTTTTTTGTCAAAAATATCTACTTTCCATTCTTTACTTTTAATTTTTTTTTGAGGAAAAAAAGGATAATCCGAAATTGGTCTTGCTGAAATATACGTGAAATTGAAAGTGTCGTATATTTCCACACCTTTAATTAAGTTCCAATTAAATTTATGGGTCTGGATAGCAGGTAACTTATCTATACTTAGAACTTCCTTCATTTCTTCATCTGGTATCGCAAAACCTAAGAACAGAAAATTCTGTTTCATAATTCCTTGTCCCAAACAATTCTATTAACGTAATCTGTATAAGACAATATAATCCTAAGTACTTTATCCGATACATTCGGCATACTGTAGTCTTCAACAAGTCTTAATGTGTTTTTTTCTTGTGCCTCTAAGACGTTTAATCCCTGTAATATTCTATCCTTTGTTAAACCCACCATCATAACCGATGCCTCTTCCATCGCCTCTGGTCTTTCATGTGCTTGTCTTATATTTAGTGCTCTAATCCCAAGAATTGAAGATTCTTCACTAATCGTCCCACTATCACTTAAAACTGCTTTTGATTTAACTTGAAGTTTTATATAATCATTAAACCCTAAAGGTTTCATTGTTTTAACTAATGAGTTAAACTCTACTCCTTTTGCATTTATCATATTTTGAGTTCTAGGGTGCGTGCTTACAATTACGGGCATATTATACTTCTTTGCAACAGCATTTAATCCACCAACCAAACTCCAAAAATTGGTTTCAGAATTGATGTTTTCTTCTCTGTGAGCAGATACTACAAAATATTTTTCTTCTTCTAGTCCCAATCTTTCTAATACGTCTGATTTTTCAATGTCATCTTTTCTTGAATTCAGAACTTCAAACATCGGACTCCCAGTTTTAATAATTCTGTCTGCTGGCAGACCTTCTCTTAACAAATATTCTCTTGCAATATCACTATAGGTTAAGTTAATGTCTGCAATATGATCGACAATCTTTCTATTCGTTTCTTCAGGTACTCTTTGGTCAAAACATCTATTCCCTGCTTCCATGTGAAAAATAGGAATATGTCTTCTTTTTGCTGCGATGGCACATAGGCAACTATTTGTATCTCCCAAAACTAATAAGGCTTCTGGTTTTATTTGTTCCATAATAGGATCTATTTTCATTAAGATATTTCCAATGGTTTCAACTGCTGTTCCTGTAGCTGAATTAAGAAAAAAATCAGGTTTTTTTAATTTAAAATCTTTAAAAAATACTTCATTTAACTCATAATCATAGTTCTGTCCCGTATGGACAAGTGTATGTTCAATTGCATTAGATTCTTCTAATTTATTTATTACTGCTGACAATCGAATAATCTCTGGTCTAGTACCAACCACTGTCATGACTTTTAATTTTTTCATTGTCATACACTCAAGTAATAAGTATCTGGATTTTCAGGATTAAAACACTCATTTACCCACATGATTGTTACTAGGTCGGCTTCACCAACATTTTCAATGGAATGTGTATAACCTGGAGGTATGTCCACGACTTCAAACTTCTCAGCACTCACTTTGTATTCAATAATTTTTTCAGAATCTATTTTTCTAAATCTAACAAGACCTTCCCCACTTACCACTAGAAACTTTTCATTCTTCGTATGATGCCAATGGTTTCCTTTTGTAATTCCTGGTTTAGACACATTAACTGAAACTTGTCCTCTATCCGCAGTTCGAACAAATTCCGTGAAAGATCCACGATCATCTACATTCATCTTTAGGTCATATGAAAATTTATCTTCTGGTAAAAAGCTTAAATAAGTACTGTAAAGCTTTTTGGTCAAGTAGTCTTCCATATTAGGTACATTTAATGTACCTCGAATCATTTTGAAGCTTTCGATTCGTTCCGCTAATTCACCAAGTTTAATGGAATGTGTTGTTTGTATTACGCAATAGTTATTTTGTTTTGTTGGAGAACCCTCTAGTGCATTCACAAACTCCTCTAAGACATCATCAATATAACAAAGAGTAAGTGCATTTTCTGCATTATTGACCTGAATGTCTATATTTCTAGCGATATTATAACAATACGTTGCTACTACTGAATTATAATTAGGTTTACTCCATTTTCCGAACAAATTCGGAAGCCTATATACATAGACATCTGAGCCAGTTTCTTTCGAGTAATTGAATAATAGGTCTTCCGCTGCTTTTTTACTTTCCCCATAAAGATTAGGTATTTCCGCCTGGATCGATGAAGTAATAAGAATAGGAGATTTATTATTATGCATTTTTAAAAATTCTACTAACTTTAAGGTAAAACCAAAATTACCTTCCATAAATTCTTCTTCATTTCTTGGCCTGTTAATACCTGCTAAATGAAATACAAAATCACATTTTTCGGCGAATGTCATTAGATCTTCTAATGAATTTTCTTTTGTAAACAGAAATAAATCTGTATACCCTCTATTTTTCAATTCTTCTACCAAGTTTTTTCCTACAAATCCAGAAGCCCCTGTTATGAGAATCTTCACTAATTTCATCCTTTCAATTCACTTTGAATATAAGGTAGTTGTAGAAGTTTATCTTTTATTTGTTCAATAGTTAAACGATAAGTATTATGAGAATTATATTCTTCAATAGATGAAAGCACTTTATCCCCAACTTCAAAATATTTATCATAATTTAAATCTCTATTATCTGCTGGGACTCTATAAAACCCCTCTAAATCTTCGGCAACTACAGTTTCTTCTCTAGTTAATAGCGTTTCAAAAAGTTTTTCTCCATGTCTCGTACCAATAATCTTTATTTCATTGTCAGCATGAAATAATTCTTTTATTGCTTGTGCTAAATCAGCAATTGTAGATGCAGGTGATTTTTGTACCATAATATCTCCTGCATTTGCATTTTCAAAAGCAAATATTACTAACTCCACTGCTTCTTCAAGACTCATTAAAAATCGTGTCATTTCTGGATCAGTTAAAGTTAAGGCTTTTCCTACTTTCAATTGTTCTACAAATAGTGGGATAACTGATCCACGAGAAGCCATAACATTACCGTATCTTGTTCCACAGATTAATGTTTTTTCAGGAGCAACAGTTTTTGCTTTAGCAACTACAACTTTCTCCATCATAGCTTTAGATATACCCATTGCATTTATTGGATATGCTGCTTTATCTGTTGAAAGACAAATGACCTTTTTCACTCCGAATTCAATCGATGCATTTAAAACATTTTCTGTACCAATTACATTTGTTTTAACTGCTTCCATCGGATAAAATTCACAAGATGGAACCTGCTTCAAAGCAGCAGCATGAAAAACATAGTCAACTTCATTCATTGCATATTTAACGCTTTCTAAATCTCTTACATCACCTATATAAAACTTTAATTTGTCATTATTATATAATTTACGCATATCATCCTGTTTTTTCTCATCGCGTGAAAATATGCGTATTTCTTTTATGTCAGTATTTAAGAAACGTTCCATTACAGCATTTCCAAATGAGCCTGTACCACCAGTAATAAGTAACGTTTTATCTTTGAACATAAAACTTCACATCTTTTCCCTATATTTTAGTTGCTAAATCAATTCGTAATATTTGTCTATATTAATATCTTTAGTATATTTAGCTTTATATAGCTTTTTAGCGTTACTAGACTCCATTTTAGTTAACGGGAAATCCATAAAATACCTATTAATACCATTCACAAAACCAACTATGTCGCCTTGTAAGATATTTACTCCACATTCATATTCAGCTAAGTCTTTTACGATATCAGTATCATGACGCATAATCGACAGAACAGGTTTTCCAGCTGCTAAGTATCCATACGTTTTGCTTGGTACTCCAAGTCCCTCAATGCCCTTTTCTAAACTTACCAAACATAAGCTGCTTATGGACAAAACATCCGAATAGTCTTGTCCTTTCAGAAATCCAAAAACTTTACAATTTGCTATACTATTTTGTTCTATAAAGTTTTTTACGTATTCAACTTTACTTCCGTGTCCTGAGAAAACAAAAAAAATATCTGGATGATCTTTGAAATTTAAGATACCTTGTAAAATGGTTTCCATATCCTGAACGGCTCCCATATTGCCAGAATATAAAACTATGAACTTATAATTCTCTTTAATTTCAATAAATTCATCATTAACTACTAGAGTTTGCTGAACCATTTTTTCATTTGAAAACCAATTCGGAATTACCTTTAGATTTATTGAACTCTTAGCTATGTTTTGATTCAATACATAATCTTTCATTTCATTTCCTAAAAGAACAATATTCGAAGCATTTGAATAGACACAGTTATTTATAAATTTCATTAGCTTGTGGATTATTCCATTCTCTTTTATACTTTTAATCTTTAAAGCATTATCTGGATAGACATCAAAAGCAACGAATATAAATTCTGTTCCATAGATCTTCTTTAATAAACAAGCGACTAGAGGCAAAATAGGTGGGTTTGAGTAAACAATGATCATGTTGAATTTTCTTAAGTAAAAAAGCTTCATAAGCATAGATAAAAAAAGTGAAAAAAAGTTAAATATACGACCAAATTTTGATTTATTATTGTATGCGGTGTATTTAACCCTTTTTATCGTAATTCCTTCCAAAATCTCATCAACTTGTTTTATTTTAAAATTATTAGAAATGTATTCTTGAGGATATCCGCAAACTACACTAACATCTAAACCCCTCTTTTTTAAACCAAGTGCAAGTTCAGTAATGAGAGTTGCGGAAGATACATGTTCAGGATAAAAGTATTGACACAAGATTCCTACACTTTTCTTTATAATTTCACCTCATTCTTGTCCACTGCTAGATAAATACGTTCAATCGTATCTTCGTTTTATAATATGCTTAGGTATGGTGCATTATTCAACCTAATGTAAATCTGGCCTCGAGAAGTTTAGAATATAAAAATAGCCGCCTTTGGAATTTTAAGTTCTAAAGATGGCTACATTAATGGATTTAATTAGATGATTTATTTAAACTAAAGCATATTAAAGATAGGAAAAGTAATAACCCTAATATTCGATTGATATATCCAAACTGAATTTACTTTTAATCAACTTTATTATATTTATCTTCCATATTACTTTTTGGTAATCTCTTAGATAATCCCCATTCTTTTATCCATAAAAAATTGCGATACATTTTTGCTTTTATCATATTGGTAGAAAATATCATTATTCTAGGGTTTTCAAATTCAAAAGAAGGTAAATCCGTTCGGTAGTTGCGTACTTTCAAATTCCGGGCTATTAGATACTCAGATAAGCTACCTATAGTACCAGAACTTTCTAACAGTCCATGTAAGTAAAATACGATGCTTTTTTTCAATTTCGTTAATTCATCTAGTGTGAACATAATCACTCTTTTGAGATCAACTTTTTTAACTATAAAATCCATATACGAAGCTTCGTTTTTCCCAATAAAATAGATTACGTAGGTAAATCCATTGTTTTTAATTTGAAACGGAAAAAATGCAATAATTCTGTTATGTTCCTTCACCGCATATATTTCTACTTTTTCTTGAAGTCCTATTGATTTCCACCAACTTTTTATAAAAGCGTATTCAATAAATGGATTATCATTTTTGTTTTCTTCCAAAATAGCATTCCATTCTTTCTCGAATACTTCTAAATGCTTAAGTGTTTTAATCTGAATGAGCTCCAAATAATCATCCTTTTGACTAGTTTCATTGCAATGCAGTTGCTTTTTCTTTTGAAAGAACACTTCCTTATATCACTTTTAATTATTCTTAAATATTCCCTTGATATTCATCAATTATTTAATCGCCTTCCGAATGGAAAATAACTTTTATGCACTGGTAAGATCGCTTCTGTAAAGGAATATCTGTTCTTTACTTTTCTTGAAATGTACAATCAAATTCAAAACCCGTACTATTATCCACAAAAAATTGCGATACATTTTTTTTATTCTATTGTTTTTGAAGGGTGTAATAATGAACGGTTTCTTTCAATCCTTCTACGAATCTATAAGAGGGGGTCCATTCAAGCGATGCAATTGCTTTTTCATTGGAAAGAATACTTCGTTGAATCTCTCCTTCTCTCAAAGATTCATATACTGGTTCTGTCATCATACCTGTTAAATTAGCTATCTCATCATATAGTCTTTGAATAGAAATTTCTTCACCAGAACTAATATTATAAATACCAGTGTGTTCAGACATTATTGCTTGTAAACAAGCCGTTGCTATATCTTTTACATAGATAAAATCTCTTGTTTGATTGCCATCATAAATAACTGGATTTTCTCCTTCTATTAACCTATGAATAAAACTTGTTATGACTCCATTTGGTTGTTTAGGTCCAAAAACGTTTGAAAAGCGCAATATAGTGCTTTTTACATCAAATAATTTTTCATAAAGCTGTGCATACTTTTCTGCTGAAAGTTTAGAGAGTGCATAAAAAGATAGTGGAGAAAGTTTGCTGTTTTCTAATACTGGAAATATATTTGGATTACCATAGACAGCTGCTGTCGAAGCTATCACACATTTTTTCACATCAAATTGTCTTGCGTATCGTAAAATATTTAAAGTACCAAATAAGTTTGCTTGGCAATCTTCTACAGGATTACTCATGGATTCGATAACTGATGATTGCGCTGCCAAATGAATGACAAAGTCAGGTTGTTCTAATTGAAAAATAGCCTCTAGATCCTCTTGCGTAATATCTATTTCATAGAAAAGAACGTTTTCTGGTAGATTACTTAACTTTCCAGTTGATAAATTATCTACTGCTATAACGGAAATTTGTTGTTTTAATAATGCTTCAACGACGTATGAACCGATAAAACCTGCTGCTCCTGTCACTAATACCTTCAAAGCGTATCCTCCGATTTAATAATAATCTGATACATAATAATTATTTTCACTGTAAAATCATTTGGGGGAGTTTCATTTCTTCCGTAAATAATCTTCTTTAAGTGATGTAACGACTCGTACATGTAACTTCTCTCAATTTCATTCATTTTGTATCGTTAACTGTACAATTTTCATCCACGATCTTTCATTAATCTTATGGAGATGAATCAAAATCTAAAAAATATAAACATTACTATTTATAAAATCATTTAACTCTTCTCTCTTCCTTACTAACTTAAATTCACTCCCTAATTTAGCTATCACTGGTGGCCTCTCTTTAATGAAGGGAGGATTAAGAACAATTGTGTAAGCTCCTACATTGTTAAAAACTAAAAAATCTCCAACTTTAGGTATTTCATCAACATGATCAATCATTAAATAATCTTTTTCCATACATGTATAGCCAACAACATTGTACTTTTTTAATTGATAATCATCACAATTTACTTTCAAAAGCTCCATTGAAGTATTCTTCTTACTAATGCTAGGTTTAATATTATGAACACTTCCATTAACTAGAACAAAATATTCATCACGATTCTTCTTTACATCAATTACTTGGCAGTAAAATTTAAAAGTATCTACTACTAAAGCTAAACCTGGTTCTACGATTAAAAATGGTTCGTTTTTAAAGTATATTTTTTCTTTATTTATAATAGAACAGATAGTTTCTGCATAATCATCGAATGATGGAACATTTTCAATATTCATTATTTTAGGTACATCACCAAAAAAGCCTCCACCGATATCAAGATATTCAAGTGTATTTTGAATGTATTTTTTCGAAATATTGCATAATTCTTGGGTAATTTTCTCAAATATTTTTAAGCTTCTAATTTGAGTAGAAAAATGTCCATGAAGTCCTACAACATCTATGTTACCTATTTGATTTAATTCATTTATTGCTTCCTCCAAATTTCCATTTTCTACACAAAAACCAAATCTACTTTGTTTAACTCCGCTTTGAAGCGGACTAATTCCATCAGTAGTCATATCAAAATTTACTCTTAGTCCAACTTTGTAATGTTTGCTAGCATTCTTTTGAATATATTCTTTTACTATCTCAATCTCATAAAACGAATCAAGGTTAATAATACTTCCATTTTCTAAAGCTAAAGCTATATCTTCGTACGATTTAAGAGGACCATTAAAAATAATCTTTCTTGGATTTATTCCTATCTTTAGAGCTAGCTCGTATTCCATTCTAGAAACAACTTCTGCGTAGGCTCCTAAATTAGACATTTCATTTAGTAATGAAGGTAAATAATTTGTTTTATATGAATAACCAATGATAAAGTTTTTATATCTACTACTAAATGCAGTAAGCATATTTTTATAATTCATTCTTAGTTTTTCCACATCGAATAAATAAAATGATTCACCGAATTCTTTTTTTAACTTAATAATATTTTCTAAGTTATCCACTTGGTCATACTTCTCAATCTCTTGAGTGTTTTGCACTGACAAATTAACCCCTTTTTTTAATAATCTCTCTTATATGTCCAACCTCAAAGCCTTTAACTTATCATTTGAATGTCAATATACTGACCTATATTTTTCATTTTAGATTTTAGCTCTTCAATGGAATAAAATTTTAGGAAGATAATTCCTATTGTTTTATCTAAGCCGTCAAATGCACTTAAATCATCGCCATGTTTTTTATTCATTACCATCTGAATAATATGTTCTTGAATTTCATCTGAATAGACGATGTCTTTTAATTTTCCATTTTCAAATGTATGCAAATAATACGTAGAATAAAATTGTTTTGATTGATTTTCTTTTACCTCAATTTTGTTATTCATTGCCGCTTCGACAGTCGCTTTTACAAAATCTATTCCTGTTCCTATCTCTAATAATTGAGAAATCATATTTCCCCCATTTCTTGCAGCCATCTCTATAATGTAAGGTTTTCCATTATTATCGAACAACACTTCTATATTTAAGACACCCATGTTTATGTTCAAAAGATCAATTACTTTTTGTAATTCCTTACGTGCAATCATTAGTTTTTCTTCTTCCATAATTACGGGATAACTATTACCAGTTGGGATAAACGAATTTTGTTCTATATTTCTATAACCATTTATAAAACCGTAATACTCAATATTTCCATTTTCTACTATTATATCTCCGCCGATCATACACTCATGTGCCATCTCAATATATTCTTCAATTATGACCATTTTTTGTTTTGATTTTGAAAGAGAATAATCAAATGCTTTATCAAATTCCTCTAAAGATTGAATCCGAGATACTCCTTTACTCCCAGCTGAGTCAGTCGGTTTTACCATTATTGGAAATTGTAATTCGCTAACATAAATCATTGCTTCATTTTTCGATTTAAAACTCCTCGCTTTTGGACAATTAATTCCATTATTCATTAAGAAATCTCTAAATAAATTTTTATTAGATAATATTAAAACAGATTCATATGGATTTGATGGTAAATTTAACTTGTTACCCACATACGCCGCTGTAACTGCAGCGGGTTCAGATGAATAAGCAACAATTCCATCTATATTCTTTTGTTTTGCAAGTTCCAATACAGCTTCCTTATCGGTTGTGCTCACACAATGATATTCATCACAATAATATTGACCAGGGTTATCTTCTAAGTAATCACATAAAATGGTATAATACCCCTGTTCTTTTGCGTATTTAATTGCGGTAACCTGCTGAGCAGATCCTCCGAGTAAAATAATCTTTTTCATTAATACACCTCTAGAATAATAAATTTTTATTAGACTTTTAGTTTGGAATAGGAACCTGTGATGTTGTCCAACTCATATTTTCTAAATACCATTGAATTGTATTTACAATTCCTTCATCAAAAGAATAGAAAGGGGACCATTGCAATTCTTTACTTATTTTAGAATTATTAATAGCGTATCTTCTATCATGTCCAAGACGATCTTGTACATATTCGATTAAATCCTCATTTTTGTTTAAATAACATAAAATTGTTCGGACGATCTCTATATTTTCTTTCTCATTGTTTCCACCTATGTTATATACCTCTCCTATCCTTCCTTTATGGAGAACAGTGTCTATTGCAGAGCAATGGTCTTCCACGTATAACCAATCCCTAACCTGTTTACCATCTCCGTATACCGGCAGTGGAATCTCATTACTTGCATGATGGATCATAAGTGGTATGAACTTTTCAGGATTTTGATATGTTCCAAAGTTATTGGAGCATCTTGTAGTAATAACAGGTAGTTTGTATGTTTCAAAATAAGCTCTCACTATCATGTCTGCCGAGGCTTTAGATGCAGCATAAGGACTATTTGGAGAAAGATTTGTCTCTTCAGTAAAATATCCTTCTTTTCCTAAAGTACCGTATACTTCATCTGTAGAAATTTGAATAAACTTAACGTTTTCCTTGTAATCTGTGCAGTACTTGTCTGATTTATTGACCTTCCAAAATTGCTTTGCTGTATCCAACAAAGCTTGCGTGCCTAACACATTCGTATTTAAAAAGATTTCGGGATTATCAATGCTCCGATCTACATGTGATTCAGCTGCAAAATTGATTACTGCTTGTATTTCAAATTGCTGAAAAACCTTATTAAGAAGCTCTCTATCACGTATGTCACCGCGTACAAAATGATATCTCTCTATATGTTCAACGTCTTTTAAATTGTGAAGATTTCCTGCATATGTTAATAAATCTAGATTTATTATTGTGTAATCATATTTTGATAGCATATATTTGATAAAATTAGAGCCTATGAATCCAGCTCCTCCTGTAACTAAAATATTCATCTTAGTCTCCTTTATGCTTTATCCTTATTAATCAACTTGAATTTTAATATATTGATTCATATTCTTCATTTTAAAATTTAACTCTTCTAAACTGCTAAATTGCAGAAAAATGATCCCAATAGCCTTGTTTGCGTTATCAAAAATATCAATTTCATCATTTGTCTTTTTAAAGATAATTTTGTTAGAAATGCACTTCTGTATTTCTTCTTCTAAAATAATATTTTTAAGTCTTCCTTTTTTAGATGAATGTAAGATATAAGTAGAGAAAAAGGAGTTTTGGGGATAGGAATAAACAATATTAATATTTTCTTTATTTCCCAAGGCTGCTTCAACTGTTGCTTTTACTAAATTCACACCGGTTATTGTCTCAAGTAATTGTGGAATCAAATTCCCTCCATTCCTCGGACCCATTTCTATAATATAAAGATCCCCATCTTTACTAAACATAACTTCAATATTCAATGCGCCAAACTCTATTTGTAGTAGGTTTATTATTTTTTGCAACTCTTCACGAACTAAATTTATCTTTTCATCTTCCATCATTAACGGAAAGCTTTTCCCAATAGGTATGAAACGATTAAATTCCAAATCTCTATGACAGTTTAGTAATCCGAAAAACTCAATTTTTCCATTAATAACAAAGATGTCTCCACCAATCATATATTCATGTGCCATTTCTATGAACTCTTCGATAATCACTGTTTTATCAATTGAATTTGAAATAGCAATATTAAATGCTGTATTAAGTTCTTCTTCCTTATTAATACGAGAAACGCCCTTACTACCGGATGAATCGGTAGGTTTAACCATTAAGGGAAATCTAAATTTATTTATATTTATCCTGGCATCTTCAATATTTTTAAAGCTTTTTGCTCTCGGACAATTAAAACCATTATTTACCAAAAAATTTCTGAAAAGGTCCTTTTTAGTTAAAACTAATACTGATTCATATGAATTGGATGGTAAGTTCAATTTATTACCTACAAATGCTGCAGTTGGAGCAGCAGGATCAGTAGCATACGCTACGATTCCGTCAATTTTTTTGTTTATTGCAATTTCAAGAATAGAATCTTTATCTGTTGTACTTACACAATAAAATTCATCTGCATAATATTGTCCAGGATTATCATCTAAGTAATCACATAATATTGTGTAATAGCCTTGTTCTTTTGCAAATTTAATTGCTACAATTTGTTGATTAGATCCTCCAAGGAACATAATTTTCTTCACGCATTACACCCCAGTTTTAAATTAAATTGTAGTAATAATGTATTTTTTGTAAGGAAAACCTTTTATTAGTTTGTAAAATTTTATTCTTTATGATCTTACGTAGTTAGAAACATCCACCAAATATTTTCCGTAGTTTGTCTTCATTAACGGTTCGGCCAATTGTAATAACTGTTGCTTCGATATATAATTTCTTCTAAAGGCTATTTCCTCAATACATGCAACATATAATCCTTGTCTATTTTGAATTGCTTCAACAAAATTAGAAGCTTCCAAAAGTGACTCATGTGTACCAGTATCTAACCATGCTAATCCTCTACCCATAATTTTCACTTTTAGCTCACCTTTTCGAAGATACTCATTGATAATAGAAGTGATTTCTACTTCCCCCCGTTCAGATGGCTTTACTTTTTTTGCAATTTTCGTTACTTTATTATCAAAAAAATATAACCCTGGTACTGCATAGGTTGACTTTGGATATTCTGGTTTTTCTTCAACGGAAATTGCATTGTTACTATCATCAACCTCTACCACGCCATATGCTCTTGGATCTTTCACATTACACCCAAATATCATTGCACCTTTTGATAAATTCGCTGCCTCATGCACAGTGTTACCAAAATCTGAACCATAGAAGATATTGTCTCCTAACACTAAAGCAACCGAAGATTCAGCTATAAATTTCTCTCCGATTAGAAAAGCTTCAGCCAAACCCCCAGGACTTTCCTGAATCGCATATTGCAATTTCATGCCAAGCTTACTACCATCTCCTAATAATTCTTCAAAACTTTCAATATCTCTATTAGTTGAAATGACTAATATTTCTCTAATTCCTGCGAGCATCAATACTGATAGTGGATAATAAATCATCGGTTTATCATAAACTGGTAGCATTTGCTTAGACATTGCTTTTGTGAGTGGATATAGCCTTGTACCTAATCCTCCTGCCAAAATAATTCCTTTCATATAAAGTCACGTATCACTTTACATATTTTCTCCACAGACTCTAGTTGTAATTCTCCATAGAACGGCATGGCTAATACTTGTTTAACTGCCTTTTGTGCAAACGGAAGATTTTCTTTTCTGGCAGATTCCAAATGCTTATACCATTGAAAATCGCTACAAAGAGGATAGAAATATTTACGTGTAAATACATTAAACTCTTTTAGTTTTTCAAACACCATATCCCTTGATTTTCCATACAACTCTTCTTCAATTTGGATTACGAAATACTGATAACTACTGTTCTCACCTTCTAATTTTGTCAGTACACTAATCCCAGGGATTTCTGCTAAGTTTCGTTCGTATACTCTCTTAATTTCGTGTCTCTTATGCCGTTCATCTTCAATCATTTTTAACACTTCAATTCCTATAACTGACTGAATTTCGTTTAATTTTGCATTTAAACCGGATATTTTCACCTCATCAGAATTTGCTATTCCAAAGTTTTTTAGTTGGTTTAATGTTTCTGATAAATTTGCATCATGGTAAACGAGTCCTCCCCCCTCAACCGTATTGAAAAGTTTAGTTGCATGGAAGCTGAACATAGTCATATCGCCAAATTTACTTATCGGATGACCTCCAACTTTTGCTCCAAAGACATGTGCACCGTCATAAATTACTTTCAATTTATATTTATTTGCGATAGCTTGAATCTGTTCTACGTCGCATGGATTTCCAAATGTGTGAACAGCTAATATTGCAGAAGTTTTATCAGTAATGAGAGATTCTATTTTTGCGGCATCTAGTGTAAGTGTAGTAGGTTCAATATCACAAAATACTGGGGTTAAATTATTCCAATCCAGAGCTTGAACCGTGGCAGGAAATGTGAATGGTGTTGTAATGACCTCTCCAGTAATATCTAAGGCTTTTAAACCTAAGAGTAGCGCTAATGTTCCATTATTAAATAAAGATAAATTTTCTGCTTGTAAATACTTTTTTAATTCTTCCTCCAACTTATGTTGTTGAGGACCATTATTCGTAAGCCATTTACTTTCCCATACTTGATCTAGCCTACTACATACTTCATGAAGTTTGGGAAGAAGTGGTCTTGTAACATAGATAGGTTCCTTAAACATAATTTCGATGATCAATAACCTCCTCTAGAAAATATTTTGACTAGTGACCAATTTTTTGCCTTTAAAACTAACGGATTAATTATTTTATATAAATCAATTAATTCACGAACTCTAAAAAGTTTACAAAAAAATATATATACAAAAATGCCTATTGTAATTTGACATAGCAACTTAAGTATATAATTGTCAGGTAATATTGAACTTGCTGAAAGTACTACGGCTCCCATTAGAATGGAGTTAAAAAACATAGGAGCTAATTCTTTCAACTGATTTTTAGTCGAATAATCCATTAATCTAGCAGAATGGTACGTATTTATAAATAAAGATATGAACGAACTAATAATGGCTGTCCAAATTAATCCAATGATACCTAAACCAAAAATTAATGACAAAGAAATTAATATGGTTATAACTACTTTCTTAATGATTTCTAAAAATAAAAAAAGGTCAGATCTCCCTTTTACTTGGAGAATATTGAGATTTAAAGCATGAATAGGGTATAACATTCCTGCAATGCATAAAAGTTGAAAATAAAATACTGAAGGTAGCCACTTTTGACCAAAGATTATTTGAAAAAGTGGAGTTGCAATTGCTGCAGCACCAATCATAAAAGGAAAATTAACAAAACTAGTTAGTGTAATCATCTTCCTAAATAAGGACTTAAGTCTTTCATCATCATCTTGCGAATTACTTAGTACTGGGTATGTTACTCGTTGCACTGTTAGAAATATAGATTGAGCGGCCATATCATTTAATTTTACTGCGTTTGTATAATAACCAAGTTGAGTAGCAGTGTAATACTTACCAATGATTAAAAAGTATAAATTATTATAAATTGAATCAATAATTCCTGAAAGAAGTAGCTTATATCCAAATTTAAAAAATTTTTTAAATGATATTATGTTAAATGTTAACGAAGGAATCCACCGAACAAAGTACCATAATAATAAAGTTTGTATGAATTGAATCAAAATCATATTAGTAACTAAACTCCAGATACCAAAGCCTAAGAAGGCCATAGAAATTGAGATACCTCCAGATATAAAAACTGCGAATATATTTATTTTCGTCAATGTTTTAAAGTCGAGGATTTTGGTAAGTTTTACTCTTTGAATTATTGCTAAAGAACTTATTATTAGTACTAAAGAAAGTACACGAATAATTTCTGTCAAGTGGAGAGAGTTAAAAAAAATACTTATAGAAGGAGCACTCAAAAACAAAATAATATAAATAAAGATGGAGATGAAAAAATTAAAATGAAATATTGTAGAATAGTCATCTTGACTGGTATTCTGATCCCTTATTAATGCTTGTGAAAAACCACAGTCAATTAATGAGGTTGAAATTGAAACTAATATCAAAACCATACCAATAATCCCAAAATTCTCGGGTAATAAGAGCCTAGTCAAGACAATTTGAATTAAAAATTGAGTTCCATTTTTCGCTAAAAAATCTGCAGTACTCCATAGCAAACCTATCATAGTTTTTCTTTTTATAAACTTCTGATCCTCCATATACTTTCTCCAATCAATAAATCAAAACATTAATAGGTACTTTCTAAAACGAAGTAGAAGAATATAGTTATTTGGAAAATATAATCTGATATAGTATTTCAATTTATCTTTTATGCTTAAATTAGCAACATAGTTAGAGTATCTTGCTTTTTTTAATTCTTTTTTATTTCGTTCAAGTAAATGTATTTGAACTTCAAAGGGTATTTTTGATAAATCTAACTCATTATAATATTTATAGTCCGAAAATTTATTTATATTTTCAAATAGCTCAATAAAACCCTTATTTTTATTTATTTGCTTATTTACATCCAAACTTTCTTTTCTCCAATTGTCTGTAACAGATCCTTTTACACCAACTCTATAGACACTCATCACTTCATCTAAATAGTGTGCATAACCTTTACTCGATGCAATTAATTTCATTGCATTATCCCCCACTATTGCATATTCGTACCATTTCGGAGGGGATTCCATAATATGCTTAGGATAGATATAAGAAGCGGTTGGGATAAAACCTAATAATGCTAATTCACCTGTATTATAATTACTATTTGCGCCTCTATAATTGGGATTAGCTTTATTAATCAGAGTATTCTTTAAATACACGGAATTATCTTTCCTTACATTTTGGATGTATGCATTGTGAAAACATAAGGTACATTCTGAATTTCCCTCTAAATAATCCACTTGTTTTTGCAGTTTGTATGGATCAATCCAATAGTCGTCACCTTCACAATCAGCAATATATTTACCTTTACTAGCATTAAAAACTCTTTTCGAATTCACTTTAGCCCCTACATTATTCTCTGAAGTAATGATTCGAATTTTTTCAGGATACTTTTGTACATACTCTTCAACTATTAGTCTTGTATTATCTGTGCTGCAATCCTCACCAATAAGTATTTCATAATCAAAATTAGTTTTTTGCATTAGAAAGCCTTCAATTGCATCTGCAATATATTTTTCATGATTGTAGGTAATACAATTAATGCTTACTAGAATATTCATAGTTCACCTGTTTTCATTTTTTATAATTGTTAAATAAAAATTCATTACCAAAATTAGTTTTCAAGCAGTTTTCAATTTCTATTTTTTCACTTGGTTATCCGTAGTACTGGTAATAATAATGATCCTTTTCAAGTTTATAATTGTTAAGAATCGTACCAATTATATTTGCTTTTGAGGCTTCTAGTATTTCTTTTGCTTTCACAATACTTTTTTTCTCTGTTAAGCCCGAGCTGATTACAAGAATAGTACCATCACATTTATTAGATAGAATTTGTGCATCCGAAACTGAAAGGGCTGGAGGAGAATCGAAAATAATCATGTCATAAATCTCTCTTATTTCTTTTATAAAATTATCCATAGAACTTGATCCAAGAAGTTCGGCAGGATTGGAGGGAATTGGACCACAAGTAATTAGGTGTAATCCAATAATTCCAGATTCCTTTATTACTTCATTAATATTCCAATGGCCCGTCAGCAAGTTGGTTATACCAGGTGAATTGGACTTTTCAAAAGTGTAATGCATTGTAGGTTTTCTCAAATCAGCATCTACGAGGAGCACTTTTTTTCCTTCTTGAGCAAAGGTAATTGCAACGTTTGCAGCTGAAGTAGATTTTCCTTCTCCAATAGATGAAGAAGTAAATAAAAGTGTTCTCAAATCCTTATTTGGAAGTGAAAAGTTAATGTTTGTCCGAACCGTTCGGAACTGCTCCGAAATGATGGATCTAGGACTAACATTTGTCACAAGTTTCCTTGCAGCAAACTGCTTCAATTTCTTTTTCTTATTAAACACTTTTTGAACCTCTTTTCTTTTGGCGGATAGTTAATTCTTTTGTTCTTTTTAAATTTTTTTTTGAAATCGGGCTAATTAGTCCTAGTATTGGTAACCCCAGCAGTTCTTCAATGTCCTGCTCGTTTTTTATCGTTGTATCTAAGTACTCTAGGAGAAAAGTTATTCCCACTCCGAGCATTAATCCGATTACTGCTGCTATTGCCATGTTAAAGATTGGATTAGGTTTAACAGGAGAAATATTGTTTGTGTCTTCAGCTAGTGAGAGAATGTTTACATTATCCACATTCATCAATGTCTTAATTTCTACTCGGAAAACTTCAGCTGTCATATTGGCAATATCAATAGCTTTTTGCAACTCTGGATCTTCTACTCTAATGTTGACAACTTGAGAGTTTTGTTTATTAAAAACGGTTATTTTTGGATTTAGTAATCCTGGTGTCATATTTAAATTTAAATTTTCAATTACTTTTGATAGAATAATTGGACTTTTTATGATCTCATTGTATGTGTCGATTAATTGGAGGTTCGTTTGAATGTCTTGAGTGTTTAGTTGTCCTCGCTGGGATTCCTTTTGATTTATGAGAATTTGTGTTGATGCTTGGTAAATTGGTGTCAGAAAGTAATAGCTGAATACACCAGTAATTGATACTACTATAACTAGAATAGTAATAATGAGCATAAGCCGTTTCTTTATTGTTTTAAAAAGTTCAAGTAGATTAATTGTTTCATCCATAAAAGTGATGCCCCCCTTTGTTCTCCAATACGAATAGCATCAAGTGTTAATTCATATATGACGATTTTTTTTTGAAACTAATTGGTGGTAACGGTAGAAATTCTGTACCAAAAATGATATGGTTGGCATTTTCACAATAGTAAGTAACATGGCTTTGGGAAAATTTCTTTTTAACATATTGATAAGCCTTTTTTAACAAAAATGGCCTTTTTAAATAATGATGTGCATCTGAAGATATAAAGTGTACTAAATTGTGTTTGATTAATACTTTCGTGAACTTTTTTAAACTTCTACCATTAATCCCTATTAAACTCGAAGCTGTGATTTGAATAAGTGCCCCTTTACTTACGAACTCGTATAGCAATTGTTTGTTTCTTCTTAGTACAGCATTTCTTTCTGGATGTGCAATAATTGGAATGTATCCTTTTAGTTGGATTTTATAAAAAATTTCTAACGTACAAGAAGGGATATGGTTACTAGGTAGTTCAATTAATAAATACTTTCCGCTATTTGCGAGAGTTAATAGATTATCCTCCAGTTCATCGAGAATATAATTAACAGATAGATAAATTTCTTGGCCAGGTAAAATTTTTAATGGGATATTTTTTAGAGTAAGTTCTCTGTAAAAACGGGCAACTGCTTCTTTTACTATTAAAGAAGAATTAGTGTATTTGCCATTTAGATGATGTGGAGTAGCAATTATATGTGTTATCCCATTTGCTACTGCATTTGCAGCAAGTAATATCGCTTCCTCCATGGATTGTGCCCCATCATCTAGTCCAGGTAAAATGTGATTATGGATATCTACTAACACCTGTTTACTGCCCCTTTAGTAGAAATGGTAATAATTGATTGAATTACTTGTCCCTATAACCTATGAAACACAAATACTTTTAAAATGCACCTTTTCCCGTAATCACAATAACAATCGTTCGTATTACAATTTTTAAATCCAGTAAAAATGAACAATTTTGCACATAGTACAAATCACGCAGAATTTTTTCTCCGTGTGTAATATTTGATCTCCCATGAACTTGCGCATAACCAGTAATTCCAGGCTTAACGAGTAGTCGTTTCTTTTGTTCAGTAGAATAATGATTTGTAATTTCTATCATTTCTGGTCTCGGTCCCACAAAGCTCATATCTCCTTTTAGTACATTCCATAATTGTGGGATTTCATCTATACTGAACTTCCTATATATTTTTCCTAAGGCTGTAACATTTAAATGTTCTGGTTTAGCAAATGAAAAGTCTTTAGGTACTTCATGTTGCCATTCATATTGATGACTACTAGATTCCTCTGACTCAATTTGCATTGTTCGAAATTTCCAAATCATAAATGGAACATTATTCAACCCTGATCGAAATTGTTTAAAAAATACTGGCCTTCCGGTAAAAAGAAGGAGAATAATAGAAAATAAAAATATTAAAGGAATAAAAAATACTATAAGTAAAACGCTACCTACAATGTCTGCAATCCGCTTACCATATCGTTGATATAGGAAACGATTGTTTTGCTGCAATGTTATATCTTTCAAGCTTTCCAAAACGCAGCCTCCTTTAATATTTAAAAAACCTGAGCTACTAAGAAAGTATATTCACCTTCCCTACTAAAAAAGAACTAACTAAATGATTTGCAGGACAAGTTAATTGAAACAAAAATAAGCTGTCGCTAGGTTTATTTCCCTAGGACAGCTCATAAATATTATTTTGCAGTATTATAAAAACTAAATTTTCAGACTAATATAAAATATTTTTTGCAATTGTGATTAGATCTCTACTATCCACAATTTTACCCTCCATTTTTGCTGTGAACCTTACAGATACGAGCAACTTCTTTGAGTTATTTTCTACTACAAAAAAGAGTTGCTGAAAAAATGGATCGTATAAGTATTCTATCCCTAACTCTGTGATCTTGGTATACGAAGCTACATTTTCTGTAGTAGATAGCCCTTCTTGTGCAGATTGTAGTTTAATTTCAATACCACCAAAGCTTCCTTTACTTTCATTATACATAAGCGATACTTCGCTTATATCGTCTGTCAGCCAACCCTCCCTTATAGTATATTCCACATTATTCTCCTTCGCTTCCTTATACATTTCTTCAGACAATGCTTCGAACTCACCAACTCCGAGATTTGGCGTCTTATAATATATCTTACCTTCTGTAAGTACATATTTATTTAATGATTCGTTGTCGAAGAACAGTGACCCTTTAACCTCTTCTGGAATTTGTATGTCATCATTTAAGAGGAGGCTGCCTTTAAATTCTAAAGGAATTTGGGAAACACTCGCAATTTCCTCTCCTTTAAATATCATAGCTAAGGCAGTTAATCCGAGCTCTTCATAACCATCAACTGCTAAAAAGTATTTTATTTTTCCTTTAGGCATTGTCTCCTGAAGATTATTCGTTATCCATCTATATTTTTTCATGACTTCATCATATTTTCTATGTGGCGCTGCTTCTTCCTGAGTCATTGTTTTCATCTCGAAAACTTGTTTCCCCTCCGAATTAAACAATCTCCACCCCGTATATTGCATGGCTGTAGCTATAGATGCAGTAAAAAAAATAGATAGAAAAATGGCGATAAACGAAGCTCTTAAATAAATAGGTCTAGATATCTTTTTTCGTTCCATTATTTTATTCTTAAGAGAATTGCTATGCTCTACTTCTGGGATGGATTGGCTTTTCAAACGTGCTTCAAATTCTTCATACGTTTTAATTTTATTGTCCATTTTCGGATCTCCTTTCAATTATTTTTTGGATTTTCGCTTTTATTCGCTCAAACCTCTTTCTAGAAGTTGGGATACTAATATCTAAAATAGACGCTATTTCTTTAAAGTCTTTATCTTCTATTATTCTTAATACGATCAATGCTCTTTCTTTTGGTTTCAATTGGGACAATATGTAACTTAATTCAAAGTCACTATAATCATTTGTATCTTCTTTTGGAAACAGACCTTTTTCAGTAAATGGAATAAATTCAACAAGCTTTTTTCTCTTAATTTTATTTAGACAATGGTTGTAGGCAATTCTATATAGCCAAGCACTGCTATTATTTATTTCCACAAGTTTTCTATTTTGAAATGCTTTGATAAATACTTCCTGTGTAGCATCTTCTGCATCGTGCGCATTCCTCAAGATGTTAAAGCAATACCTATAGATTTTCTTATGGTACTCCTTTAGTAATTCCTCCACCTTTGTCTCATGCGACTCTTCGATTACATATTCCGTTACATTTGTATACACTGTCTATGCACCTCCTTTTTCTTCTCTCTATATGTAAGACAAACAACTACATCATAATGTGACATTAAAAAAACACCGGATATTATAAACCGGTGTTATTCCTTTTATAAATTGTAGGTTTCTTCGATATCCCATCTGCTATCATATTAAAACAATAGATTAAGAGCATGAAAACTAATAAAGGTGGAATAATCATCCAAAATTGCTTTGTTACAAAGACATCTTTCGATATTGCTATCATCCCGGAAATCTCATATATATCAGGCTTTAATCGATGTGGTGTGTCTGGGTAAAATGCCGCTCCCCCAACAAAAATCGAAAGTATCCCTAAATGTACTAACATTTGAAGCACTTGTACAATATGCTGTGTCCAAAACAAAACTAGCTTTGACCATAACTGTGGATTAATATGTTTCCATATGACCCAGGTTAATGACCCACCCATAATAACGGAATTTTGAACATACTCTTTTTTTAAGGTTTCATTCATTTCATTTCCAATTGAACTCATTGTGACTGGTAAGACTATGATTGACATGATTAGAACTTGTAACACTAATCGCTCCGTTAATGTAGTATTCCAACCTCCTGTGGAATTAATAAGTACTGGATATAACAAGATATATACAAGCAAAGTTAAAGGTAGAAAATGCATGCCATCTGCAACCGCATTTATTAGTTTTCGGCTTTTATTATTCATATAAAATACATACACAATCGCTAATACATATCCAGCAATTACTCGAATCGTTGCAATAATTAAAGTAAGCAGTATAGTGTATTTCACACCCACTAATAACTGTTGAAAAATAGAATAACCATACGGATCTGTTCCAAAGAATACATGTTTAGATGGAGGATGCGGTGCTCTGCTTAGTAACTTTCCATCTTCATTATAGATATAATTAATTTGATCGATTTGATCATGAAATATAATGGTGTATAAAAAACTAATAGATAGCAGCACAAGCACGATTAAAAGTGGGAAGATTATGTCCCAGCGCTTGAATTGAATTCTAAAAGTTGATAAGCTGATTCTTTTATTGCTAATTTTAAATAGGGGATGTAATTGTTGCTTATGTAAAAATGGCAAATTATATTTCTCAAAAACGACATTTCTCTCAACGTTCCCTTTATACACAAGATTCTCTACGTACGAATAAAAGATAAAAAATGGTGTAAAGACAGAGAAAAGAATAAATGTTATACCTGTGGGGCTAAAATCCGCTCTTAAATAATAAAGAATTCCCTCCATCCCAAATAGATATTCAATAATAACTAAAGAGGATAATGTTAGCCAAATAATTGACTTAGACTGAAAAAATGCACTTTTCAAGACGTTGGAACTACAATGCTTTATTAATATTTCTACCTTATTCAAACCCTTAG
Organism: Psychrobacillus sp. NPDC058041; assembly: GCF_042885655.1. Taxonomy (NCBI): domain Bacteria; kingdom Bacillati; phylum Bacillota; class Bacilli; order Caryophanales; family Bacillaceae; genus Psychrobacillus; species Psychrobacillus sp. NPDC058041. The sequence continues at coordinate 21,335 of NZ_JBHVRO010000018.1, read as the reverse complement.
ATTTTGCCAATTCCACATATGGCTGGTTCAACTCCTCGTTATATAGTAAAAGGAAAAGTTTGGAAAATAATAGTGTCGGAATAACTGATAAGCATACGATAGGGGCAACATATACCAAATTACCACCTAAACTATAAAAAGATAAAATCCGGTACCCAGTTGCTAAATATACTTGAACTACAACCATTTGAATCAGAAAGACGTATGAAAAATCGGGAAATGACTCTAGAATTTTGGTTATTTGTAAAACGATTTTTTTTATTTTTCTATTCGATAACATTGTTATTAACGCCAATAAGAGTGCAGTAATAAAAGACAACAATATAGATAAAATTAGAACAGACATAGAGTATAAATAAGGCCCTTTAAAATATTCGAGGAAAGATACTTCTCCTCTACCCTGTGTGAAAGAAATATAATAGCTAAGATGCCATTTAGATGGATCCGCTAAATCCTTTAATAACCCAACAAAAGTCTTGAAATACACGTGAAAATCAAAAGCATCATTTATTGTAAATAGCGCAGGTGTGCAGCTAATTAACATAATCCCAAGTAAGCCGAGCAAAAATTTAAATAAAACGCTTACAAATCTACTCATATTAAACTCTCCTATCTAACTTCCAACATATCAATTGAAAAAATACTCCCTATAAATGAAGAAAGAAACTACAAGTGTAAGTAGAAAATAAATAAGAGATCCTATAAAAACGAAAGATACACTGTTTACTCGATGAGTAAAGTCCATTTTTATACCTGTTTGACCTTGTATTTGCACATCCATTTGCCGACTCTTTGTCCCACTTTTATTTGTGAAGATATAAATTATAAATATCGCCACAATTCCAAAAGGAATCGCAATATCAATAAAACTAGCATTAAATAAGAATGTAATAATCCAATTTACAATTCCTAAACTTACTACAGTAATTAGTAAAGTAATCATTTTTCTCATAATATCCCTCCGTTTAATCAAACTAGATTTCTTTATTTTCTAAAATTTCTCCCTGTTAAAAGGTTCATTTAGTGTAAATAGCGCGGTTGTGCTACTAATAAACATATTACCTAAGAAGCCGAGCAAAAATTTAAATAAAACGCTTACAAATCTACTCATATTCAACTCTCCTATCTAACTTCCAACATATCAATTGAAAAAATACTCCCTATATATGAAGAAAGTAGCTACAATCATCAATAGAAAATAAATAACAGATCCTAAAAAAACAAAAGACATACTGTTTATTCTATTAATGAAATCCATTCTTTGTTCAATTAGCCCATGTACTTCCAAATTCATTTGTCGATTCAACCTCCCAGTTTCCATTGTGAACATATAAACAATAAATATGGCCACAATTCCAAAAGGAACCGCAAAATCTATATAACTAGCATTTAATAAGAATGTAATAATCCAATGTGCAATTCCTAAACTTACTATAGTAATTAATAAAGTAATTATTTTTCTCATAATATCCCCCGTTTAAATCAAACTAGGTTTCTTTATTTTCTAAATTTTCTCCCTTAAATTCATTTACGTTTATATATTGAATAAGTTTCAAAAAAATTTCCAACATCAGTAAAAAGACAGAAAACCACAAGCGCAGAGTATCTTGTCTTCATTATTTCCTGAGTGCTTTCCAGAGTGCTTTACACGAAACATTTGCTAATGTGGTTACTCGTCGCAAAAAGAATTTTGGCTACACTTTCTACGGTAATCTTGTGGATGTTTGTCCGTCACTATATTGGAATTTATTAGTACACGAAACATTTGGAGAATCATCTTCAACTTTTACTCGTCCTACTTTATATCCAATAATAAAATACATTTTTGTATTCAGAATAAATCGTTGACTTTTTGTCAATATTTTTTTAAATTGACAAGCACTATTTGTCAACACCCTCAATATAATGTAAAAAAATAAGGGGTGTTTTCATTGGTTTTGTTAGTTATTTTAGCTTTTGCAGTTTCATCAAGTATAGATAATTTAGCAGTAGGAATATCTTATGGGATTCGTGAAATTCATATTGGGGTAGTTAAAAATTTTTTGATTGCGATTATTTGTTTTCTCATGAGTATGGCCGGAATTTCATTTGGAATTTGGCTATCATCCTTTCTTCCTGGAGTATTACCTGTAATTGTTGGAGCATTTCTCCTCTTTGTTATTGGTATTCGAATTATTCTCTTAGCAAGATCTTCTAACAGCGGAGCAATAAAAACGGATACTAAAAGTAATAACCTAGGGATTATTGGATGGGGAGAATCCATTTTTCTTGGCATAGCATTGTCTGCGAACGCTCTTACCAATGGCTTAAGTGCAGGTTTACTTGGCTTTTCCCCATTGGCTATCTCAGCAACTGCGGCAATCGGGAGTTATATTAGCATTTGGATTGGTGTTAAATTAGGTGTAAAACTATCATCAGTTCGAATTGGGAAGTTTACAGTTGGTCAATTTGGATCTGTTTTAAGCGGAGCTATCATTATTGTAATCGCTGTTACTTCATTCTTTTAGTGCTGCCTTTGAGTGGTTTTATCGTTGACAAAATGTCAACGCAGATATACACTTCATACAGCGATTTGTTTTTTATTCGGAACAAGTAACAACAAATGTAGAAAGGAGAAGTGAATATGCCTGAGGGAAACACGAATAACAATTTCGGCTTATTATTAAAGGAAATTTTGAAAAAACGTTCGTTGTCCATGCGAAGATTAAGTGAAATTACCGAAATAGATACAGCTACAATCTCTCGTATTATTAACGGGAAACGAAAAGTAAACCTACAACACTTACAAAGATTTTCTGAATGCCTTGAAATTCCAATGGCAGAGCTTTTTGAAGCCGCCGGTTATCCTATTGAACATGCGCAAGAAAATTCTGATTCGGATATTTATACAGCAGTTGAAGAGATCCAAGATATTATTACGAAGGCAAATCTAGTAGATGATAAGTTTTCAATTGCACGTGTCGAACAACATTTATCTAATTACGGACATTACTCACAAACAGAAGAAGGTAATAAAACTATTCTTACAAGCTTTGAGGAAAAGCTTCAGAAAGTGGGTAGTATAGGTCCATTTATTAATGAATTGAAAGAACTATTCGAGAAGTTTCGTCACAGAAAGGGCACTGCACATGAACTTGTGTTAATTGGAGGAGCACTCTTGTATTTTATAATACCCGTTGATGTTATTCCGGATTATATATTTCCAATTGGCTATTTAGATGATGCGATTGCTGTACAATTTGTGCTAAATTCTTTCATGAAAAAATAACTAACAATATAAACGGTAGGCGGTACTAGTTATGGAGAAAAGAACAAAGAAAAAAAGAAAGTGTAAATGGCTAAGAAATACACAATTAATAGCTCTTTTATTAATCGTTCCTACAATCATATATTCAGTTTATCAATATAATAGTGGGCTAACAGAAGCTAGCGATGGTTTATATAAAGATGATGGAAAGACATTTGATTCATTTGAAGGTCCAGAACCCCAATTTGGAGAAATTAATATTTTGTTAATGGGTAGCGATGCTAGGCCAAATCGGGGAGGTCTTTCTGATACGCTAATGATTGCGCATTACAATCAAAAAACGCATAACTTAAAACTTGCTTCGATTATGCGAGACACATATGTGGAAGTTCCTGGTCATGGAAAACAAAAAATAAACGCTGCTTTTGCTTTTGGTGGCCCTGAACTTGTTCGAAAAACGATTTTGCAAAACTTTGATTTAGATATTAATTACTATGCTGTAGTTGACTTTCAAGGTTTTCCGAAAATTATTGATATTGTAGCTCCTAACGGAATTGATGTGGATATTCCTAATGAGATGAAGTATGGGATTGGTATGACTTTACATTCAGGCAAACAAACCTTACATGGGGATGAATTATTAGGATATGTGCGTTTTCGTCATGATTCTAAAAGCGATTTTGGCCGAGTAGAACGACAACAAGAAGTGTTATCAAAAGCTAAGGAACAAGCTATTTCTGTTCATAGCTTAGTTAGCCTTCCGAAGCTTCTTGGCATTGCAGACCCATACATTGATACGAATATAGATAAGAGAACGATACTTACAATTGGAAAAGGTTTACTTATTGGAAAAGGACAGCAAATGGAAACATTACGTATACCCGTTAAAGATTCCTTTAAAGATGAACGTGTAAACGTTGGTTCTGTCCTAAGTATTGATTTTGACAAAAACAAACAAGCATTGCATGAATTCCTTTCAGGGGATGGAGAAAGTGCAACAGAGACAGATCTTGTTTTCCCTAAGGAGTGAGAGATATGCATCTAGATTTTCAACTTTTTGAATTAATTAATCAGTTTGCTGGAAAAAATAATTTACTAGATCAAACAGTCATTTTATTTTCAAAATATGGTCTAATCTTACTTGGTTTAGCGTTATTATGGTTATGGTTTACAAAAACAGGAGATAAACAGGAAAACAGAAAAATTGTTTTGTTAGCATTTACGATTGCCGTTATAGCGCTTGGGATAGACAAATTAATTGAAATAACCTATTTTCGTCCTCGTCCATTTGTAAATCATGCAGTTACATTACTTGTTCAGAAATCTAATTTAGATCCTTCATTTCCGAGTAATCATTCTGCAGGATCTTTTGCTTTGGCATTCGCAATCTTTTGGAAACGAAAAAAAATGGGAACCATGCTCTTAACTTTTGCCTTCTTCATGGCTATTTCAAGAATTTATCTCGGTGTACATTACCCACTTGATGTGATGGCCGGTGCAATAATAGCGTTAGCTGTTACCTATATGGTCTTATGGCAACAAAGACTTCTTGAACCAATCTATAAATTTCTATCCTCATAGCGATAGCTGGGTTAAATCTTCTTGTTAGTACTACTCACTTAATGGATTGTAGTGAAAGGTGGCGACTCCAGTCGGAGGCCAACAGGATGTTGGTCACGAAGGCGTTGCCACACGATGTTGCGCTCTTAGCCTTTGTTCCTCTGTGAGACAGATGAGCCATTACAACGAACGCGTAGCGGCGGTAATTGCTCATCGCTCCCCCTGCAGAAAGTGTCCACCTAAACCGAAATCCGCGGTATTATTTTTTTAAAGTACTATGAACACTGGTTTAGCAGGACGATAATGCTTATACATTCTGATATTTTAAAAAATACTCAAATCCCATGACTCAGCTATCTTTTTTAATAACATAACACCTGCCACACTACTTCCATATTCATCTATAGCCGGTCCATAAATGCCTATGCCGCATCCTTCTTGTAAAGGAAAGACCTCACTTTTCACACGTGGTGGAACAGCAGCCATGATGCCGCCAGAAACTCCTGTCTTTGCAGGTACACCAATAAAAGCTGCAAATTTACCCGAAGCATTATAAACCCCACAAGTCAGCATTAAACTTTTGGCTAATCTAGCTACATCTTTAGGAAGGATTTGTTCCTTTCGAATTGGATGATAGCCATCATGTGCCAAAACTAATCCTATTAAAGCAATGTCTTCCGTTGTTACTTCTAGAGAACATTGTTTCAAATATACCTCTAAAGCTTCCTCAACCTCTATTTCTAAAAACCCTGTTTCTTTCAAATAATAAGCTAAAGCTCTATTTCTATTTGCCGTTTGCCATTCAGAGAGGAACACTTCCTCATTTAATACTGGTCGTTTCCCCACCATTTTCTCCATTAAATCGATTATAGATTCTAATTTCTTTTGTGGGGTATCTCCAGGAAGAATAGAGGATACTGTAATTGCCCCAGCATTAATCATCGGATTAAACGGCTTTCCTGGCTTATGCATTTCTAATCGAATGATCGAGTTAAATGGATCTCCAGTCGGTTCTAAATCTACTCTATCTAATACATAAGGAATACCATGGTGCATACAAGCAGCGATAAAGCTGATTACTTTGGAAATGCTTTGCAAAGTAAAAGGAACGTCACAATTTCCAGCTTTTATAATGGTTCCATTTGGCCCGATAATAGAGATGCCTAAATGTGATGAGTCTGCCATTTCTAAAGCTGGAATGTATGATGCATTTTTTCCTTCTGAAGTAAATGCACGATAATAGGTTACCCATTCATCTATTCTATCCATTAGTTGATTATTTAGTTCAACATTTGAACTATCCATTGTTTGTTCCATACTCTCCATCCCTCTACTATAAAATTACTACTTTAAAATTATTTATTGATTCTATTTGCTTAATATAGAATAGAACAAGATTGAAATAAATACTACACATATTATTTGTATGACCCTCTTAACCTATACTGTTAATTTTCATAATACACGGAAGCTTTCTATCCTAGCGATCCGCGATACCTGCGTACACTTTTCCCGCTCGAGTTGCAGCCTCTCATACAATCAATAAGAGGTACAATTACCGATTCTAATCGGTAATTGTACCTCTCAGACTGTAGACAAACTATTTTTGGAGAGTTCAGATGCTAAAAAATAGTTTGTCTCTCGCTTTATGCTAAATTTATCCAACAACATTTATACGTAGTGCTTCTATGCTACAATTTACTATAAGTGAGGAAGGAAGGTGTCTTATGAAAATATCCGTTTATGTTGCAAGTGCATTTAGCAAGGATCATAAAGGCGGAAATAAAGCAGGAGTGGTATTTATTGAGAATACATTGACCACTACTCAAAAAATGGCAATAGCCAAACAACTGGGCTATGCGGAAACCGCATTTATATCAGAATCTGAAATTGCTGATTATAAATTTGAGTATTTTACACCAAAAGAAGAAGTTGATTTATGTGGTCATGCCACAATTGGCTCTTTCGCGATACTGATGCATTTAAATAAACTTTTCAGGAATCGCTATACGATTGAAACGAACAGCGGTGTTCTTACTATTACCATAAAAGATGACATCATATTCATGGAACAAAACAAACCGATATTCTATGATGTTGTATCTCCAAACGAGTTCATCGACTGTTTTGACATTAAAGCTATAGACAATAAATACCCAATTCAAATTGTCTCCACGGGCCTAAAAGATATTTTAATTCCTATAAAAAGCGAAACACGATTACATGCACTGCAACCTAATTTTGAAAAAATTAAAGAAATCAGCAAATATTATAATGTTGTCGGGATGCATCTATATACTTTTAATGACAATCGAATTATATGCAGAAATTTTGCTCCACTATACGACATCAATGAAGAAGCAGCGACTGGAACTTCAAACGGTGCATTAGCTTGCTACCTTTATGAACAGCACAACTTGCAAAAAGAAGTCTATGTATTTGAACAAGGTTATTCTTTAAACTCGCCTTCCGAAATATTAGTTAAATTAGCAACCAATAGCAAGAATAAAATAGAAAAAGTTTATGTTGGCGGCAAAGGCTATTACTGTGAAACTAAGTGTTTAAATGTAGAAAATTTTGAGTGAAAATAAAAAAATACCGAATAAAAAGGTTGAGAAAATAATTTCTCAACCTCAGAGACTGTAGACAAAGTATCTGATTATTCGATACTTTGTCTTTTTTTCTTGGTAAAATGGAGCTGATTTAGATGTTGAAAAAACAAGATATGAGTAAACGAGATCAAATTGGTTTTTATTCTTTAGATGATCTAGTTCCACAGGAACATTTGTTAAGAGATATTGATAAGTATGTTGATTTCAATTTTATTTATGAATTAGTAGAAGATAAATATGATGAAAGTAATGGTAGACCTAGCTTAGATCCAGTTTTATTAATCAAGTTACCATTAATTCAATATTTATATGGTATTAAGAGTATGAGGCAAACAATTAAAGACATAGAGGTTAATGTGGATTTCCGTTGGTTTTTAGGATTGGATATAAAAGATTCAGTTCCTCATTTTTCAATCTTTGGTAAAAATTATTCAAGAAGATTTGAACAATGTGTTTGTCTTCAATCTGAGAGCTACAATTACCGCTTCTAATCGGTAATTGTAGCTCTTTTACAAAATGCTCTCTTGTATTTATCTTTATAAACGATATTTCTAATGTAGAGATAATTTAACGAGATGTTCTAGGTACTAAACAATCTGGACAACTTCTTTGATTGCTTCCTTTAAATTTAGTGAAAGTTTTTTCAAAATTATTTCCGCAAGAACATTTAAAGAGTAGTTTTTGCGAATAACCAATATATTCGTTCGAGAGTAATTCACTGTCTGAATTCTTCTTGACATACTCACGGATATTTTCAATGGTCCATTTTTTATTCATATTAACACCTCCGTTAGTGTTTCCGAATTCTTACTATATGACGTTTCGGATACCTTCATTTCAATTAGGTTCATAACTTCCTAAACCAATAAACAATCTATTATACCATTATTTCAATTTAATTTTATACCTTTTCCAGGTGTCCGCCACACATTTAGATCTATTCAAATGTGAATTAATCTTCTACCGGCAACCAACCTTTTACATTCATTAGACGTTGCCATAATGGGTCAGGGATTACTAATTTCTGTTGGTCTTTTTTAGATAGAGTTGTACGTATTTGGTCTTCCCTACCAGCTTCCACTTTTTCAATCCATTTCGGTTCCATGAGCATTTCTCGGCCTAATGCTATTAAAGGGACTCCAGTTTCTAATGCTTCTACTACTTCATCTGGTGTATGAAGTGAACCCACTCCTACCGTAGGAACACGACTACCAACTTTTTCTTGAATTTTAATAATCCTAGATTCGGATTCACCTTTGTCACGGAAGGAACCATTCCAGAAATGCATAACAGATACATGCAAGTAATCGAGTGCTTGATCTGCTAGTCTATCTACAAATTGAAGCGTATCATCTAACGAAATCCCAGGATTTGTACCTTCTTCAGGGGATATACGATACCCTACAATAAATGGTGATTTAGCATGTTCTGCAACTGACTTTTTTACAGAATCCACTACAGCTAACGGAAACTGCATTCTCTTTTCAAGTGACCCTCCCCAACGATCTTCTCTTCGATTGGAATGTGGAGAAAAGAATTGTTGTAACAGGTATGTATTTGCACCGTGAATTTCCACTCCGTCAAATCCTGCTTCAATTGCTCGTCTTGTAGCCTCACCAAATGCTTTAATAGTATTTTGTATTTCTACTTCTGTCATTTCTCTAGGTATTGGTGCCCCTTCCCTTTCTGCAGCGATAGCGCTTGCTGAAATAGGCTGCTCATCTGGTAATAACGATGGTGGTGATTGTCTACCTCCATGATAAATCTGCAAAATAGCTTTCGTTCCATTCGATTGAATCGTTTTAGCAAGTTTTTTTAGTCCAGAAATGAAAAAATCATCATCAATGCTGAATTGTCCAGGAAATCCTTTTCCATCTAAACTGACATAAGCACATGCTGTAATAAAAGCTCCGACACCTCCTGATCGCTCCTTATAATAAGCTAGCTCTTGTTCGGATACTTCACCATTTTCTAGGGAGGAATAATTGGTCATTGGTGCAATCATTATACGATTCTTAACTTCTATCCCTGAAGGAAAAGTAAAAGATTGAAAGATTTTTTCGTGTTTAGTATTCATTGTTGTCCTCCTATATTTTTTATATATGCAATTATTACGATACACTTTTTCAGTCCCTCGTGTCTTGTCGAAAGGTTCAGCCATATTTACTAAAGTAGAGAAATCGCCCACTACCATTTGTCCCTTCCTACATAATCTATTTCATGTATATCATTTATAAAAGGAGGATTAAAAATGACCTTTGGAAATGACAACCTCCCAAAGGAGAATAACCATCAGATCTTTAAAATGTCTGATATGGAATTTAAACCACTCTCACTATGGAATTTGATCAATGAGGTGGATTCCTATTTCAATCAATTCTTTAAGCAAATGAACACTCATCTTGCAGCTAATCCTCACTGGATAGACACGTATGAAACAGATTCAGAAGTGATAATTGAAGCAAAATTACCAGGCTACAATCGTAACCAGATTCAATTAGAGATCATCGGCAACAAGTTAAGAATTGGTATGGAGGACTCTATTCTTGAGGAAATCAATTACGAGACCCACACCGGAAGAAAACAATTTTTTCAACGAAGAGAGCACTTTATCCCGCTTCCATATGTAATTTCCGAAAAAGAAACAAAAGCCTCTTTTAATAATGAAATATTAAAAATCACCTTTCCCAAAAAGGACATCCAGCGAAGATTCCTTGCAATTGACGACAATCATAAGTAACTAGATGATCTACCTTCGCTTTTATATATATAAAAAGCTACAATGACCACTGACTGTGGTTAATGTAGCTTTTTACTTTATATCTAATACAATTTCTACTTGTCCTACTCCCCATCACTATCATCGCCTTCTTTATCTCTTGAAGGTAATATTCCCATTTTCTCTACGAATCTTGGTAAGTTCATAGCAACAAACATTAATATTACTGTAATAATTGCTAAATCATATTCCCCATAACCAATTGTTAAACCTACACAAGCAGTAATCCAAAGATTTGCAGCAGTAGTAAGACCCCGCTTCACATTATCTTTATCAACCCAAATTACACCAGCACCAAGAAATCCAATTCCGCTAATTACTTGAGCTGCTAAACGCATAGGATCCATGCTTGGTCCTTGGTTTAGCGTTGATAAGACCATTGCTAATGTCGATCCTAAACATACTAATATGTGAGTTCTAATGCCTGCTGGCTTGTTTTTTATAGCCCTTTCTAAGCCAATAAAAAAACCTATTAGTGTCGATGCAAATAATCGTATATATAAATCAAAATGTGAATCGAATAATGATGTAATAAAATTCATTTTGCACTTACTCCCCTATAGTGTCTTTTATTAAAGTGTACCCACAATTTAATACAAAGAAACCATAGTGAGAGTTATGCATTCCTTCAAAACAAATATTTATTATTCTACTTGGCTATGACCATTTTTCTGAATTAGTGAGATCTGACCAGCATGAATACCCGTATGGTACATTAGTCTTCCAACCGCCTCTAGAGGTGTTGATGCTCCAATAGGAGATTCCATATTTTTATGCCAATCTTCTTCGGATAGTTCGCTCATTGCTTCTAAGAGATGTTCATTTGAAGCTGAAAGTAGTTCAACTAGCTCTGCAAGATTTGTGAAAGATGGCTCTGCTATCTCTAGTACTAGTTCATTATTTCGACAAAGAATATTTTCTTTCTTATTTGCACTATTGATTGGAGCGGGAGGCGGCTTATTCATAAAAAAAAGCGTTGATCCCTTCTGGGACAACGCATACGAAAGCTTAAAAAGTATAAATTGCGACAAAAAGTGCAAATGACGCTACAAGGATAGAAATTATCCCACTTGTTTTCCGTTTTGCTTGTAGTTCCAAAATCCCCGTAACCAACATAAATACACCTAAGAACAACAGCATATATGACTGGAACTCAAAGTTTTTAGTAATTAGACCATAACCTGCAATTGCAATACCAATAACTGCCGATATAACTCTTAATATTTTTATGAGTGTTCATCCTTTCTAATATAAGGCAGTAAAGTTCAATCTCACATGCATTATCAAAATAGAATATTATTTAATATACTCTATCAACCAGCAATCTTGATATGTACCTTCGTGAAGTTCGTTTTTGGGTAGAAGTTTAACCTTTTTAAATCCACATTTTTCATAGCAGTGAATCGCTCTTTCGTTTTTCGTTTGTGGATCCATTACTACTCTGTCTGCTTGTTTTTGTTCTACTAAAAACTCCACCATAGCTTTGACTAATAGTGTGCCAATACCTCTGTTCCAAAAATCAACTTCCCCTATAAATTGGTCTGTCCCATAAATAACATCAGGTACATCTGCATAACCATATAACTCTCTCGCATCAGGATCTATTTCATAATATTGTATATATCCAATTGGATGTTTTTCATACTCAACTATACATCTCACTTCACCTTCTTCACGGTTGTAAAACGTCTCCTTTACTTTATCTATGTCAAAAGCATTGTCTCTTCCCTCATAAAATTCTAAAACAACAGGATTAGAAAGCCATTTGGCTAACAAAGAACTATCCTTCTGTTCTAATTGACGAACAACTAACTTCTCATTTTGTAATAACATCTATATCTCTCCTAACCTTTTACTTATCAATTTATTTCGTCATTAAAATACAAAATCCTCTATTAGAGATGTCCAATATTCTGTTGACATCCCTAATAATAAAGCTGATTATTTAATCTAGTAATAACTTTCTACAGCTTTATGCATAATTCTTATTAAACATGAAATATACTTATATTTTTGATTGGAGATTAAAATATGACCATTACTTCAAATGCTCCTCAACCACCGTACTATGCAGTAATCTTTTCTTCACAACGTACTGAAGGTGATAACGGATATGGCAGAATGGCACAAAAAATGGAGGAGTTAGCTTATAAGGAACCAGGTTTTTTAGGTATTGAGAGCGCTAGAGATAGTGAACTCGGGATTACTGTTTCTTATTGGGAATCCTTAGACGCAATAAAGACATGGAAAGAAAATTCTGCTCACAAAGTAGCTCAAAATAAAGGAAAAGAAGAATGGTATAAGAACTACTCAGTAAAAATTTGCAAAGTAGAGAGAGCCTACTCTTTCGAGATGTAATAATGCTTGTACTAAAATGTGCGTTTCTAAAATAGATAGAAACGCACATGAAATAACTCTCCCACTCCCTAACCATCAGCTCACCTACTAGATTCATTCCCAATAACAAATTTGCAGTTTGTTTCCATCCAGATCACAAAAGTTAAAAAAAGTATTTAATCCATCCTTTTGTATCTCCGTTACTTTGACTCCATTTTCAGTCAGAACATTGAAAGTGTGCTCAATATTCGAAGAAAAGAATATGGGATACGCTGTGTTTTCATTCGTCTCGGTACTGCCTTTTTCTAGTGTCAGTGGTACCCCACTCGTTCCGACACTTAAAATGACATAATGATTTTCTTTATACTGCTCCTGTAGTCCCAACACTTCTTGATACCATTGGCTTACTTTGTTAACGTCACTCACTTTCAAACAAACTGTATCTATTCTTTCGACTAAGTTCATTTTTTAGTCCCCCTTTACATATGTTCTTACTTTGATTCTAGAAAAAATTTCTAATCCCTTCTTTACATTTCATAACAAATTAAACTCAACAGTTAGCTATTAGTAAGTCTTAGGTCTTAGAAAAATATAATTCTAAGGATCAATGCGGAATATGTTGCCATTTTTTACAATGAAGAGGCAACTTAAACGTTGAAGGAAGGGAGTACATATTCTGGATTAAAATTTTTTGAAGTTGGTAAGCGGTACGTGTTTCATTTTGCATTTATTTTCATTTTTATATCAAACTTTTGAATTTTTAGGAGGAGTGTTATTATGTCGAGTTTTACTAAGTGGGCTTTTGGTAACAAAGCAGCTGTTACTGTATTGACCATTTTAATATTAGTTATAGGTGTGGTCAGTTATTTTAAACTACCAATGGAATTTTTACCCTCAGCGGACAATCCGCAAGTAACAATCATTTCAATGGGTCAAGGTACAGATTCCAAAACGATGGAATCAGAAGTGACCATTCCCATTGAAAGAGCCGTTAGAGGAATGAATGGTAAAACATCCGTCTATTCTACAACCGGTGACGGATTTTCCAAAGTGGATCTATTCTTTGAGTCAGGGTACGATATGAAAAAAGGAAAACAGGATGTACAAGATGCATTAAGCAATCTGACTTTGCCTGTATATATTTCCAAACCAATAATTTCACAGCTCAATACTTCTATGATTCCAATTGCTAACATTGCCGTCACCTTTGAAGATGGTTTGACCACAGAAAATATGGATTTTGCTCGTGAAGAGCTTCTGTCTCGTTATCAAGAAATCAAAGGGATATCTAATGTCGATGTATATGGGATCACTGATTCGATTATTTCCATTAAGATTGATGATGAAAAATTAGCTGAAAAGCAGATTCCTCTTCAAGCAGTTATGGGTATTCTTCATGGTCAAAACACCGCTGTTTCAGTTGGTGAAAAGATAATAGATGGAAAAACAAGTAATATTAAAGTAATCGGTGATGTAACAAGCATGGCAAAACTGAAAGGATTAACTGTTGCACCAAATGTAAAGCTTGAAGATATTGCAACCATTAAAGAAACAAAAGATGCGAATTTCATAAACCGATTCAATGGAAAGGATAGCTTAGAAATTAGCATCACGAAGGATAGTCACTCAAATGCAGTAACGATTAGCAAAGATGTGGAAAAAGTGACAAATGCTATCAATAAAAAGTATAAACAGCAGGAATCTGTACTTTACATTTCTTCTGCTGATCTTGTCAAAAATTCTGTTCAAACGATGATAAAGGAAGTACTTATTGGGGCATTATTTGCAACAATTGTCATTATGATTTTCCTACGAAATATTCGTACTACATTTATAACTATTGTATCGATTCCTTTATCACTTTGCTTCACCCTAATACTACTATCATGGTCTGGTGTGACTTTAAATATATTAACACTTGGCGGTGTGGCTGTTGCAGTTGGTCGTCTAGTTGATGATAGTATCGTCGTAATCGAAAATATTTTCCGGAAAATGCAAACGGAGAAATTTTCAGCTCAAATGATTATTGAAGCCACGAAGCAGGTTGGAGTAGCTATTACTGCCTCTACATTAACGACAGTAGCCGTTTTCTTACCAATGAGTTTATTAAATGGCGGACTTCAAGAATTTCTTTTACCATTCGCTTTAACCGTTACGTATTCTTTACTTGCCTCTTTGATTGTCGCGTTAACTGTCGTTCCGATCATGAGTGCAGGCTTATTAAAGAATACTAAGCTTCCTGAACATAAACCAGTTGTTAGGTTTCCAAAAATAGTTACATGGTCATTAAATCACAAATGGATTATCTTCTCGATTTCCATCTTCCTGTTTATCGGATCCATCGGTGCCTACTTTATCGTTCCAAAAGGGGCCGTTGACAGCTCTTCGGCTGACTTTGTGATGGCTACTTTGAATTACCCGAATGATACACCAATAGAAGAAGTGAAGGAAAAGACAACTGAACTTGAAACATCTATTCTAGCAATGGATAAAGTTAAATATGTATTTTATCAAGTTGGTTCTCCATCAGAAGCAGCGCAATATGGTGAGGTTGGATCACCGACAGAAGCAAGCTTCCATATTTTATTGGACGATAAAAAAGATACAGACTTGATTGTAAAAGAACTAGAAAAGAAAAAGGATCAATATCCTGATGCACTTTTAGAAGTAAGTACTGCTTCCTTTATGATGGGAGGAGCAAGTACAAATATTACCATTGATGTAGTCGGTGAAAATGTAGCGGACCTCGAAAAAGTGGCAACAACTATTAAAGAAAAAGTACAAAATATTGATGGTGTAGAAGAAGTAGAGACCAATCAAGATAAAAAGAAAACCGTATACTCCCTTGTTGTAGATCCAACAAAAGGAAACACGGAGCAAATTGCACAACAGTTAGGTGTGATGTTAAATAAAACACCAATCGGTAGCATTAAACTAAATGACAAACAAAAAATGGTATACCTAGAACCTGTACTGGATACAAAAACACCAAAAGACTTGAAAAACATCCAAGTCATTACTGAAACTGGACTTGTCCCTGTTTCTTCTATTGCAAATTTACAAAGTGAAGAGCGTTCAACCAATCAGTTCCATAAAGATGGGAATGCATATCTTCGTGTTACTGCTTCCGTAGATCCTACGAAGCTATCAGAAATATCGAATAAGGTAAATGTAGAGATTTTCGGCGATAAAAAAGACAAGAAAGCCATGGATATACCTAAAAATGTGGAGGTTCTAATTGGAGGATCAAGTAGCCAACAAGCAGAAGATTTTACCGATCTATTTCTCACTATGCTTGTTTCCATCGGAATTGTATTTTTAATAATGGTCATCACATTTAAGTCGATTAAAGCACCGATAGCTATTCTTTGCTCCCTACCACTAGCTGCAATTGGCGCTATTTTAGGAATTCTTATCAGTGGAATTCCAGTTGATATCACAGCACTTTTAGGAGCATTAATGCTAATCGGTATCGTTGTAACAAATGCGATCGTACTTTTAGACCGAGTAAAACAAAATGAACGAAAAATGATCATTCGCGAGGCACTCATCGAAGCAACAGCAACAAGAATGAGACCAATCTTCATGACCGCAATCGCAACCATCTGTGCGATGCTTCCACTATTACTAAAACAAGCAGAAACAGGAAGCTTAGTATCTCAAAGTCTTGCTATTGTAGTTATCGGTGGTTTAGCTATGGCAACCTTGCTTACGCTAATAGTCATTCCATGTATTTATGAATTACTTTATTTTAGGAAGTCTAAAAAACAGAGAATGAATCAAGCGACTGAGCAAGATGGTTCAGTATAATTAAAAACTTTTAAAATATATAAAGAAACCAGATTTTTATAATCTGGTTTCTTTATATTGTTCTTGAGTCTTTTCACACTTTGCCCATAAAGTGACCTAATCGGATGACATTAGCCCCTACCGATTCCATTTGCCCCTAAAGTAGCGCTATAAGCCCATAAAGTGTGGCTATCCGCACCTAAACGGATGGTATAAGCCCCTACCAATTTCATAAACCCATTTAGTAGTTCCCTGGGACAGAAACAAACATGAAAATTACAATATTCACGTTTGTTTGAACTAACATGAATATTTCTAACACACAATAGCTGTTTAAATCTTTAACACAATCAAAAATGCACTGTCCCATAATTGTTATATTTAAACTAACAATTATAGAGCAGTGTATTTTTATTACGAATTAGTGCTTGATTATTTTATATGCTCCTTCAATCATGAAAGTTTCTGATACAGGAGGTTTCTAACAAATTCTTTCTGTTTTTTTAATTGTTTTAAGCTCAAATCTAAATCCCTCTTATGAAAAGAATCGATCACTTTTGTGTGGAATGTATAAGAAAATGATTGTAGATACAACATAGATGAATGGATGTTTTAGTTAAATTCTAAAGTCACTTAAATAATCGAAAAACAGAATCATCCACCATTCTTTTAAAGGAGTGCTTACATATGTCAATTACCGAGAAAAAAAGTACAACAATTGGTTTAGATCTTCTTTCAATAATTGTTGGTACATTTGTTTCTGCTGTTGCACTTAATATGTTGATCATTCCCTCAGGATTAATATCTGGTGGTTTAACTGGGATTGCTCAATTTATTCATCATTTTTACCCGATTAATGTTGGCGTATTTTATTTTATTTTAAATATCCCATTAATGATCCTTGCCTATAAATTACTAGGTACAAAATTTAGTATTTACACGATGATTGCCATCATTTTAATATCTGTTTTTTTGTATCTCTTGCCCGTTCAACATTTATGGACGAAAAATACTATGCTAGCTGCAATTTTTGGCGGGATACTTAATGGAATAGGATGTGGAATTGTTTTAAGAAGAGGTGGATCGCAAGGAGGGCTAGATATTCTGTCTAGAATTATTACGAAATATAAAAATGTTTCTATAGGAAAAGCCAGTTTAGTTGTAAATGTGCTGATTGTTATCGTTTCCGGTTTTATTTTTGGTAGTGAAGTTGCCTTATTCACAATTATTTCGATGTTTGCAACGATGAAAACTTATGAAATTATTTTAAGTCACGTCAATCGTGTATCTGTCCTTATCATTACTAATAGCGGCGAAGAAGTCAGTCATGAAATCAATTTAAATTTACACCGTGGAACAACTATGTGGGATGCAGCCGGTGGATTTACCCATGATCAAAAAACGGTCTTATTTTGTGTGACGGTAGTAGGGGAATTGACAACCTTGAAAAAAATTGTGAGACAAATCGATTCACATGCCTTCGTTAGCGTCATTTCAACTCAAAACGTTATTGGACGATTTCATCAGATATGGTGAAAATCATGATTAACTTAGGGTTGTAAAGTGAAAACGCCAGTATTCGAAATTAAATATGGATGAGGTAGCCATACCATTTGGAATTGAACTAACTTAATTAAACAAAAGGAGATTTATCCCATTTCGTGAGATGAATCGCCTTTTTGGTTCTGACTAATGTTGATATAAGATTTAAGAATCATGTAAGAGCCGTTACCAACAATGGGCAAATAGTCAGAAAAATTGAAGGCGGCTTCAGCAGCTCTAACTTACCGCTTTAGCTAAACAATTCAACAAAAAGAGCGTTAATTCAATAATGAACTAACGCTGTAACACCAAATTTTCTTATTACTTTACTCCATGCAATTCTTTAAAGGAAGGACTTAGTTCACTCCATACATCAAATAAATTTCCTTCTAAATCATAAAAAACAAAATTGTTTCCCGAATGTCCACGGTCTTCAATTTCACCTACACGGACTCCCTGCTCCTTAAGGAAATTATGGAATTCTATTAAACGATTATATCCATCTACTTCGAAAGTCATTGTAAAATGTTCTTTTCCATTAGAATCTGAAAATTTTGCAACCTCTCCTGGCTTAGCCTTTACAAGGAAGAAACTTTGATTGGCTAAATCTAAAATCGCCTTATCCTCATTTCGAAAATTTTCAACTGCTCCGAGTTTCTCTTGATACCAATTTGATGATTTTTCCGGATCTGTGACAGGTATATATGTAGTCCCTACTCTGTGAATAAACGTACTCATTATTTACACTCTCCCGTTTTAGTTTTTATTAAATCGCTCTTAAAATGTTACGATGCCTAAACCATATCCATCAAATATTTCGTTCCTCACACTCGAAAGGTTCTTCGCACGAGAAAACTTCATGGAAAAATCCCTTATACGGGATATCTTCTTCGAGACATTTTATGCTATATGACAACTCCTCATCGCACTTCAGCTCTTCACCGTTGTTCCGCATGACCTCGAATGCATCTATAATATTTTCCATGAGGGTAATTTGGATAAATAAGGACAAATTATTCAACATCGAATCTTCGAATTTGGTCTCAGATGTATATCCCTCGAGTACTGTTTTGAAATAATCATCCATAAAGTCTTTTCGTTTACCGGCATCTGGTTCGAATTGTATCCAGCCTAATCCGAGCGTCCAGACATTTGCCAAGTCATACATATACCAACAGAAACAAGAGTTATCGAAATCAAATACGGTGACTTGTCCTGTATCAAAGTCAATCATATAATTACCGTCATTGTAATCAAAATGTACCATACCGAAAGACTCAGAGTTCTTGTCCAACCCTTCTAAGGTTTTAAGGAGCTCTACCATCTTCTCCTTAAGCAGTGGTAACGTACCTGGTATCAGATTATCGATATACTCGACATTGTATTTATCAAAGAAACTATACCGGCGATGAACAGGTGCATAGCCTTTCGACAATTGGTGCAGCTTCCCGAGAACTTTACCGCAGTTATAATAGTATTCCGTAATAGGAACTCCTTCGCGATACTGATAATGATTTTCTACAAGCATTTTTCCCCTAGCCTTTTCGAACAGGCAGACAAAAAAGGTGTGATCATTATGAGTGATCTCTTCTAGTAAATTCCCCTTCCGGGAGCTGATCACATTCGAGACACTACCGCCATGCTCGAATAAATATTGGATATATTCAACTTCGCCCAACAGATCCTCTCGGCTCCTGTCATTTAAATAGGCGATTCTGAGTATTTTTGCACTAGCGCCGCCCTGTTTCTCACAGTTATAAACGACATTCCGCCCTCCGGCATGAGCATTAATTAGACTTGTTTCATAGCCTTCCAACTCGTACAACTCTGATACTAGTGGACTTAAATAAGCTTCGTATATTTCAGCAACTTCATTATGATTCATAATATCTCCTCCAACTGACTTCATTTTCACCCAAGGTGGGTGTTTGTCTATATTGCTATATTTCAAGGCTCATGATTAAGAAACTTAACTTATAAACTTACCTTCAGTAATTTCATTTAACCTTTTAACCAATAATTGCTCGGGTACTTTGTTAGTTCCCATTACAGATACGGCCATATTAATCGCCTGAATTACTTGACTTTCCGTAGCAGCAGCTGCTTTTTACCATTAAAACTTCTTTGTCCTCATTAATACAAATTGCTGCGGAACCAAACCATTCTTTCATCTTATCCCTCCAACTTCTTGTTCAACAAACCTTCTTGTTAGTTCAATATAAAAGTGCCTGTCCCAGCAGAAAGTAAGGCACCCTTAGAACACTTTCACTTTTGTTCAAAAGTTTACATGCTTTAACTTATTCTACACATTTCCAAAAAACCTTATTATTCCACTAAACTGCTGCATTAGTTGGAGAAGAAATGTTTCATTTTTTGTGCAATACATATTGAGACTTACTGAACTTAAAGTTATTTTTCTCGTAAAACGAAATTAAATCTTCTCCACAAAATAAGCTAATAGTATCAATATGAGAGAGTTCGTCCAACAATTTTGATACCAGTTTCGTTCCTATACCTGTATTTTGAAATTCATTATGTATAACTACATCTTCAATGTATGCCCTAAATTTCCCGTCTGAAACAGCTCTTGCGAACCCTATAAGATTATCGTCAATCCACGCACCAATTGATATATCTTTTTTTAACATTTTTTCAATATCTTGCTCTTTTCTTTCTTCCCACCAACCTGCATCTTTATAGAGCATCATTAGTTCAGTGCCTTTAAATGGTCTTTCAGAAAAACTTAAAAATTGCATATTCAAGTTGTCATCCCCCTTTGGCTTTTCATTAATTTTTCATTTATAGTATAGAACTGTCTTCTTCGACTAAACTGCTTCTCTAGTTGAACAAGGAGTTGATTTTAATTTAATGGACCATATAAATTTATAAATTCTCCAGTGTATGCGTCCATCTCAATAGTTGGTGCTTGACCATCGTATTTAATTGTAACTTCCCACTTCATTTTATTCGTTATTTGATTCCAATACCCTTGCTTTGAAGTGAGATTCACACTAATATTCTCAGGTGGGATTTCCTCTAAACCATTGAAGGATATTGAGTTTTTCCACTCTTCTGGTGGATTTAGCAAATATTTTTCTGCATTATGAATCGCTTCGCCTGTACTAATAATAGGTGCCTGGTATTTGAATAAAAAAAACATTAACATAATAACAACTAAACTTAATATTATTTTTTTCATATGAGTGTCTCCTTACAAAAATAACTGCTTATCTTTTCATATATATTTATTCTGTGGGGTTGTTCACTAAACTGAACTGTTTTATTCACTCCTGCTTATTGAGTTATTAAAAATGCTTAGCATGAATGTTAAACCTGCAACAATTTCAATCAAATTGGAGGTTAAAACTTTTACTAACCACATACCCCAAAACTCTTCTAATACACTTCGTTTATAGTCATTTAAAATATGAGCATTCAATGGAAGTCCTTGATCAACACGTTCATAAAC
>NZ_JBHVRO010000017.1:0-48714 GCF_042885655.1 Psychrobacillus sp. NPDC058041 | reverse complement strand
CAACAGGATGTTGGTCACGAAGGCGTTGCCACACGATGTGGCGCTCTTAGCCTTTGTTCCTCTGTGAGACAGATGAGCCATCACAACGAACGCGTAGCGGCGGTGATGGCTCATCGCTCACCCCGCGGAACGCGTCCACCTGAAACGGAAATCCGTGGTATTATCTAGTTCTTTAAAGTAATATGAACACTGGTTTTGCAGGACGATAATCCATATACTTTCTTATCTTGCACTTGGCCAATTTCGACTAAATGCATACCTACTTTTTTTATTTTCAAAATAATAACATTTTTTATGTATTTCAACTTACTTGCTTTCTTGCTATAATATTCGAAAGAAAACATGACAGAAGGAAGGGAAAAAAGTGCCTGAACAACTTTATACAATGAAAGAAGCCATGCTCTATAGTCAGCGGATTGCGCAACTATCCAAAGCACTTTGGAAAGCAGTAGAAAAGGATTGGCAAGTATGGATAAAACCTTATGACTTGAATATTAATGAACATCATATTTTATGGATTTCTTATCATTTAGATGGTGCAACTATTTCTGAAATAGCAAAGTTTGGAGTTATGCATGTTTCTACTGCATTTAACTTTTCAAAAAAACTAGAGGAACGTGGTTTTCTTTCTTTTTCTAAGAGAGATAATGATAAGCGTAACACATACGTAAATGTTACATCTCAAGGCAAAACGCTGTTAGAAGAAATGTATGAAAATTATCACGACACCCCTCATTCTGTAATTGATGGTTCTGTTCCTATGAAAGAGCTGTACGGGAAATTTCCAGAATTTTTAGATGTGATGGCTGTTATACGAAATATTTATGGAGATGACTTTATGGAAATATTTGAACGGTCCATTAAAAATATAGATGATTCTTTTACAAAAATCGAGGAATCGCAATAAATGAAAGCGCTATATAAATTTTAATATTTTATGTATTGCTTTTTGTTGGTAAACATCGTATTGTATCTGATAGATATCCAACAACGTATAGGAGATGCTTACACTTGCACTGCTGGAAAACAATTAATGTGAAAAAACAATATGGTTTGGACAGATTATTTCTTTTGTCTTCACTTCTTGTAATTATCGTTTTTTCATTCGTATATGTTCTATTAGGAATTATTAATGATACAACTAAATCTGACGATTATTTTTGGGTATTTATTTTATCATTTTTATGTATTTATCCACTTCATAAATTACTGCACTTTATTCCACTTTTTCGTAATCGAGATAAAGTAAGATTAATTATTGAGAAAAAATATGGCATTTTACCTACCGTTTCATTACGTGTTTTTGAACCAATTAATAAAAATAGATTTATTTTTTCGTTATTAGCTCCATTTATCTTTATTAATATAGCGCTCATTACAGCTGCTATATTAGTGCCTATATTTGCTCATTACTTTACAATCTTGTTAGCTTATCATTGCGGAATTTGTTTAATAGATTTAATTTATGTAAAAAATTTAAGTAAATCACCAAAACAAGCGCTTATTGAAGAAACCGATGCCGGTTATGAAATATTAATCGCACCAACTCATCCTTAACAATATATACTACTTGTAAACTATGTTCCTTCTTTGATATGCTTACTAGTATATGAAGGGAGTCTAGATATGATTATATTTACGTTAATTCTATTCTCAGCATTTTATTTGCTACAAATTAATCGAATGACCTATGCATTAGTAGTGTCAAAAGAAATTCCAGAAGAAAAACATCCAAAGATTTTTCGTACAATTAACATATTAATTACGATACTTCTAGTTAGTTTTTACGTGGAATTAGTTTATACAGTTTAAGAAAAAGCGGCAGGCTATCTAGTCTGGTCATTTACAATGTAGAAATGGTTAAGTTTTTTATTTGTATATGAGAAAAAAATTGACCCAATTCATTTATAGAATGATGGGTCATTTCTTTTTATATACAAGATGATGAAAAGAAGAACCAAGATCGAGTGTACGATCTTAGTTCATCCTTTCATTAGTAGATAAACGCTGCCCCTACAATGATTAATAAAATAAATAGAACAACGATCAATGCAAAACCTGAACCACTACCATAACCGCCGCCATATGCACCACCCATTTAAAACACCTCCTTTTCAATGTATCCTATGCGATATTTTAAATACACGGTAGGCAAATGAAAGGGAACCATTTTTATTTTTATTTCGTTTATGTTATAGTAACTACTGCAGCACGAAGAAGTTAGGAGAGAATTTCATGAAAAAAACAGTATTAACATTCACACTTGCAGCATCTGTTCTTGCCTTAGGAGCATGTAGTAATTCGGCAACTAGCAGTGAAGTAATTGCTACATCAAAAGTAGGAGATATTACTCAAAATGACTTGTATCAAGAAATGAAATCATCTATTGGTGATCAAGCATTTCAACTTCTAATGGTCGAAAAAGTACTTGACTCAAAGTATAAAGTAACAAAAGAAGAGGTAGACGCTGAATTCAAGGCCGATAAAGAAAAATTAGGCGATAACTTCGAAGCAATGCTTGCACAACAAGGCTATACAGAAGATTCTTATAAAAAATATTTAAAACTTAACTTATTGCAAGAGAAAGCTTTAACTGAAGATATTAAAGTATCAGAAGAGGAAGTTAAAACTGCATACGATAATATTAAAAATGAAATAAATGCTCGTCACGTTTTAGTAAAGGATGAAGCAACTGCTAAAAAAGTAAAAGCTGAACTTGAGTCAGGTAAAGACTTTGCTGAAGTTGCAAAAAAATATTCTACGGAAGAAGCAGCTCAAACGACTGGTGGAGAATTAGGTTGGTTTGGTAAAGGCCAAATGGTTCCAGCTTTCGAAGATGTAGCATTTAAATTAGAGAAAAATGTGATTAGTGATCCAGTAAAAACAGATTTTGGATATCACATTATTGAAGTAACAGATAAACGTACGATTAAAGAATCATTTGAAGAAAAAAAACCTGAACTTGAGAAACAATTAAAACTTGAAAAAGCTGATAAAACAACTCTATTACCTAAAGTTGCCAAATTGATGAAAGATGCTGATATCAAGATTAAAGATGCAGACTTAAAAACTGCTCTTGACAGCATTTTAAAATCAGCAGATACACCAAAAGAAGCGGACGCTGGTACTACTGAAAGTTCAAAATAAGCTTTACAAAAGCACATATGGCAAGTTGTGACGTCGTATTCTTAATATGGTAACACTTACTTGTTGAACTATTGTATTCTAAATAGAAAAAAGCGTAAAGGGCATACACCTTTACGCTTTTTTCTTTTGTTATTCAAATGTTGGTTTGTAGAAAGAACGGTTTTCTAGCGGGAATAAACGCTCTGAAAACTCACCAGGATTCGTCTTATCTAATGCACGATTCAGCATGTTCATTTTAGCATCGATATTATCAATATAATGCAAGATTTCTGCTTCTCTAACCATCGGACGTTTTGGACTACCCCACTCTTCTTTTCCATGATGACTAAGCACCATATGTTGAAGAAGCATAACCTCTTCTCCTTCAATTTGAAGTTCATCCGCTGCCTTTGAAATTTCATTTACCATTATCGTAATATGACCAAGTAAGTTACCTTCAATTGTATACGTTGTAGCTACAG
Organism: Psychrobacillus sp. NPDC058041; assembly: GCF_042885655.1. Taxonomy (NCBI): domain Bacteria; kingdom Bacillati; phylum Bacillota; class Bacilli; order Caryophanales; family Bacillaceae; genus Psychrobacillus; species Psychrobacillus sp. NPDC058041. The sequence continues at coordinate 45,106 of NZ_JBHVRO010000017.1, read as the reverse complement.
GTCCAGAAAGTTCTAGTACCTTTCCTATATCATGCAATATAATTCCGGCAAATAATAGGTCTTTATTGAGCGTTGGATAAAGATCACATAACGCCTTTCCAAGCTTCAACATAGAAACAACATGGTCGATTAGTCCTGATGCATAATCATGATGATTTTTTGTTGCAGCCGGAAAAGTCATAAATGCCGTTTGGTGTTTTTTCAATAAGTGACGGGTAATCCGTTGTATTAACGGATTTTTCATTTCAAAGAAAAATTGCATTAGCTCTTCCATCAATTCTTCTTTCGACTTCTCAGCAGAAGGAACAAGATCATTAATGGATATCGATTCATCCGACTTGGCTGGTCGAATACTTTTCACTCGAAGCTGAAACTTCCCACGATAATCTTGAATTTCTCCACCAACCCGAACGATTTGACTTGCGGCAAATAATTTTTCATGTTCATCATTTGTATCCCACAATTTTGCTTCAATATCGCCGCTTTTATCTTGTAATACAAGAGACATAAACGGTTTCCCAACCGTAGTAATACCCTTTGTTGATTGTTTAATTAGTAAGAATTGATCTACTGGATCCCCTACTCGCAGTTGTGTAATGCCTTTCATTTCACATCTCCTCCACTTCCGGCTTATATGTCGCTACTTGTACAACATGCGCTTCTTTCCATACATATTGCATATTGTCATGACATGAAAAATACAGTAGTTGTTGTTCTTTTTGTAGCTCCTGCATTAATTGTACCACTTGTTGTAAACGGAAACGATCGAAATGTACAAATGGATCATCCATAATTATTGGAAAAGGAGCTGTATTTTTTAATGATTGTGCAAGTGCAATACGAAGAGAGATATATGCTTGCTCTTTTGTAGCTTGACTGAGCTCCATAATCATAAAACGCTGTCCGTTAGCTTTTATTGCTTCAAAGCTTCCATCTGGCGTTAATACTAGTCGTTCATATGCCCCCCCCGTCAGCAACTTAAAATAATCTTGTGCTTTTTCAAGGACTTCCGGAAGGCGCTCTTCTTTTAATTGCACCATCATTTGTTTTATAGCTTCTACGACTGATTTATAGGCAGCCCATCTTTTTACGTATTCTTGAAGTTCCGCTTTTTTCTGCTCCTTCTTTTGTAGAATCTCACTTTGGTGATCTTCTACTAATAGTTTATTTGTTTTGTATTGTAAAGATGCTTTTTCTTCCACTAATTCATTGCGAATATTTTTAAGCTCGTCTAACTGTTTTTTACTCTCACTTTCAAATGTTGCGTTAAACTCTTCTAAAACTACCCCATTATCTCCAAGTTGAATTTGCATCTGCTTGTATTCATTTTCTAAAGAAAGTTTTTGTTCGAAAAGATTATACGCAGTGTAAAAATCCTGTTCTGTTTCTATTTTCGCTTCTTGGAAAAGTTCTTGAATATTTTGGGCATATGCATGAAGCAAAGAATTATTCTCTTCTTGTTTTAATGTAATTTGTCTTATTTTATTGAGCATTGACTCATTTTCATCCAACTTTTTCTTTTCACTTAAATAGTAATCTCTAAGTTGGTGGAAAAGCATATCCTCGATCAAAGAAATATTGACAATATTCTTTGCCTGCAGAAAAAGTTCTTGCATTCTATTTCTTACACCATATAATTTTTTTTCCATTTGATCTAATTGTATTTGTTGCTCTTGAATAATACGTAGTCGATTAAATAACTCTTTCAATAAATTTGGTGAAACCTGATTATTTAAATGATACCTTTTTAAAAATGATTGCATTTCTTGTTCAATTTCTTGATTTTCCTTTTCTAACTCCTGAATTGTATTCTCCAACTGACTAATTTGGGTTAGTAAGGTTTGCTCTTCTTTTTTCAATAAATTTTCGTATGTTATTGTATCACTAGGCTGTTGTGACAGTCTTTGAAAACCGATGAAGACAATAACACTTACTATTAGGAAAGTTAGCCCGATTAGCCAATTAGATTGCAGAAAACTTAGGATAAGGCCTAAAAGAAAAATGATTCCACTAAAAATAAAGTTGTTGAAATTAAGAATATTTTTCTCCGTTGAAGAAGATTTAGTATGTTTCAATTCTTTCAAACGCGCCGAGTGCAAGCGAAGATCTTCTGATTTCATTTGAAATAATCGTTTTTCTTGTTGTAATTCACTTTCTAACTGTTCCCGCTTTTTTAATAGCGACACTAGCTTTTCTTCTTGGTGAAGGGATATATCAGCGCTAACAATATCATTTAGATTCTTTTCCCAGTCAATTCCAATGAGTGCTAATTGTTGCATTTGGTTTTGCAATGTTTTCGTATGTTCTTCTTCTAATTGTACTCTATTTGCTTTCAATTGATGCCATTCTGTTTCGTATGTTAAGAAGGTTTGTATAGAATCTAATTGATCCAATGACATTACCGAACTACTATTCGTCAATTTTTTTAGATTTTCACTCAATTGTTCTGTCGAAATTTTTACATTCATTTCTTTATCTTTTATACTTTCAAATCGACGAATTCCATCTGTTGGAAAGGTTTGATGTTGAACTCTCTCTAAAGCTGTCCTTATTTCTATTTGCTTTTCTTTGATTGGTTTTAATTGCTTCCACTGCATAAATCTCTGCAATTTCGCAGTGATAAGATTTTCTTGCTTGTTCGATTTATCCAAGAGTAAATCGATTTCTTTAATTCTTTTAGTAGAAGTTTCATATTTGTTCACTTCCTCTAAATGCGACTTCCATTCATCTTCTAATGCTTTAATTTCCTCTATTTTTTGATTAATGATTGGTTTTTTCCCACTAGGTTTAAAAAGCTCTCCCATTTCTTTTACAAATTGGGCTTCGACATTGGATAAAGTATCCATGCCTGTTGTTCCAGAAGACAGCAAAGTACGAGTAAGTTCTTCCTCTGTCATTTTTTCAAATCCTTGCAGTTGAAGCAATGAAAAAGAAAAAATAGCTTCGAAATCTGTACGTTTATAGGAATGTAATAAACTTTCTAACTCTCTTTCCCCTCCACGTGTTCCATCTTCAAAATATAAAGCCACATCGCCACTCGCTTTACCTTTCACACGCTCAATTACAACTCGTCCGAATTGCTTATCTATTAGTTGGATTCTTCCACCATACGAAGCACCACTTTTAGGCTCATATCTTAATAATTGTGCATTTTTTTGTGGAAAACCAAAAAGGATATGCAAAATAAATTGCTGAATAGTAGATTTACCTGCTTCATTTTCACCATAAAAGACGTTCATTCCTAATGCTAAATCTATTTGGACGTTTTCATGTTTCCCAAAGCCGTATATATGGAGTTTTTCTATTCTCATCTTTTATTCTCTCCTTTTTGCAACAACTTTGGTCAGTAACTGTTCCACTTCTATTAACGTTTCTTCTGTGAATTCTTTTTCGATTGGATCTAGGTATCTACTTCCTTTTGGATGTTGATATAGCTCCTTTAATGCATGCTTCCAATCTGATGTATTCCACTCTTGTATCATTTGTACAATCATTGTTGCTTCATTTAATGCTTCTTGTGGCAATTCAAATTTTAGCTTTTGTACGATGATAAAATGATTTTCTATACGGATACTCTCTTGAATAATCGAGAGCCACTCTTCCATTGTCGACGATTGCAATAGTTCTTCCGTATCTTTTCCTATATTCGTGAGCGTCAGTTCTATTATTGCATTTCCATAAGATTCGCTGTACGTTATCAGGGCTTCCTCTATTCGAGCAATTAATTCATTTGCATGGATTATTTCATCGCAGGAAATTTCCATTTCATCGTAAATAAAAGCAGAAGAAGGTATAAACTGAAGATTTGCTTGTCCTTTTGTTAAGGATACTTCGTAAAATCCTTTCATCCCCTTTTCCTTTCTATGTCTACTCTGTGTATTTCCGGAGTAAACAATGGGAGGATCATCGTGTAGCATTTGACGTTTATGAATATGCCCTAGTGCCCAATAATCATATTGTTTCGATAACAGATCATTTTTACGAAAAGGTGCATAAACATCATGTTCGTTATTTCCTTCGACACTACCATGTAACATGCCAACATGAAAATCTTGTTCATCTGCCACTGGATAATAAACATGCTTTGCTTCACGAATATGTCTTTCTTTATAACTGAATCCAGTTATATGTACTTTTTTCCCGTTCACTTCTAGAGTCTTCGTTTCCACGTCCTCACCAAAAACCTGTACATTTTCAGGAAGCTGAAATCTCACCCAATTTCCACTTAAGTGGTCATGGTTTCCGTAACATATAAAAACAGGAATTCCCTCTGTTTGTAACGCTTCCATCCCTTTTTGAAATAAATGCTGGGCGCGCAAGCTCCTATTCTCTCCATCATAAATATCACCAACAATCAAGATGAAATCAGGTTTACTATCAAGCGCATAGTGTATTACATTTGTAAAAGCTTGGAATGTACTTTCACGTATATCTCTCCAACTATTTTGTGGAATAGCGGAAATCCCTTTAAATGGACTATCCAAATGCAAATCTGCAACATGAAGAAAACGAATCCCTGTCATTCAATACACCCCTAACAAAAAACGAATATTTGTTCTTATTTTATCATAAAGAAAAGACTGTAGACAAATGAATGTGCACAATCTTTTTAAGAAAACCGCAAGCGCCATTATATTCTCTTCATAAATCAGCATGGTTTTCGCTATAGGCGGACGCTTTCCGCGGGGTGAGCGATGAGCCATCACCGCCGGATTCGCGTCGTTTGTAATGGCTCATCTGTCTCACTCATCCCGCTGGAGTCGCCGCCTGTCGCTCCAATCAATAAATTTAGTATTGTTCATGTTTTAATAATTAAATGCTATTTATGAAATTAACTCAGTTATATATAATTTTTGATTAAAACGTCGCTATAATACCATTACTTTTTGCTAACTTTCAGCAAATCATTTTAGTACTCTTTTTCTTTTTTTATTTGCCTAACCAAAAATAACCCCGTAGATCCTGCGGTGAATGAAGGAGGTAAACTAAATATTAGATATTTCCATTGACCTGTAAGCAATGAAATAATGAAAAATATTAAGGGAATTACAGTTAGCGTACTTATGGAAGCTATCAATGCCCATTTTGTATTATTTTTCACAATATATAACCCCTAACTTAGTTTTCTTGATTAGCAATAATTGCCCCTATTGTGTAAGAAATCATATGAACAAGCCAAATCCCCATCAAAATAAAAAATGAAAGTCCAGGTCCTTCCATTGCAATGATAATCATCCACGCGATTAGAATAGCAAATGTAGTAGAAATCCAAGAAATAGATCGTGCTTTTTCATTTATCTTAGTATAACGCTCATCAAACCAACGTTTTTTCTTACCAATTCTTCGATTTATCGTGAAGACGATAATCATGATAATAATAGCAAGAGGCAAATCAATTAAAAATGAAAACAAATCAAATTCTTCATGCATCCTTTTTATCCTCCTCAAATATAAATAATTCTTCTATCGAACATTGGAACAGTCTTGAAAGTTTAAAAGCCAAAGTGATCGATGGGTTATATTTTCCTTTTTCCAATGAAATAATTGTTTGTCTAGATACATCAAGCTTCTCTGATAGTTCGTCTTGGGTCATTCCTAAATCTATTCTCTTCTCACGAACAAAGTTTTTCATCCCTTATCATTCCTTTTTGTAAAGTACACTTTACGTAAAGTGTACTTTACAAAAAGCTAATACATCAAGCTTAAGTTACATTTTCTTTTGGCTTATTTTATGTATAATATAGATAAGAATAATAAAGGGGTGTTATTTCTTGAAAACATATAAATTTACTGCATTTGAACCAACCGGAAAGCTTATTGTGGAAGAGACTTGGTCATTTGAAAATGACGACGAGGCAAAGAAAAAAGGCGAAGCAGCTATCGAAGAAAAAGGTCTGCTTGAAACAACGCATCGCTTAGTAAATAGTGCAGGAAAGCTAGTTTTATTTCACGTTTGAACAGTAAAAGGACTAAAATTGAATTGGTTTTAGTCCTTTTTTAAGATGTTTTTCTTGGGAATGATTTTAGTTGGAATAATCATAATCTCTGATCTATCCCAATCAACAATAAAAAAAGAGATCAAAAAGCATTGATCTCCCCAATTTTTTTACTCTCCTCTAAACTCAGGTTTACGTTTTTCAACAAAGGCATTTATTCCTTCTATATGATCTATTGTATTACGCATTGCTGTTTGTTTAACTGCTTCTTTTTCTAATATCAATTCCAGTTCTTTTACTTGATTTGCATGCAGAATCTCTTTTGAAGCAATCATTGCAGAAATAGGTGATTCAAATAGTCTTTGTGCATAAGACAACGCGGTAGACCAACCTAAACCATCCGTTGCGATTATATCTACTAACCCTATTTCTTTTGCTTCTAATCCTTTAAATATTTCCCCTTCCCATATTAACTGTTTTGCTTTTGATATCCCTATTCTTTCCTTCAAGAAGAAATGACCTCCTCCATCAGGAATAAGTCCGATGCCAATAAAGTTCATTGCTAGTTTGCTACTTTCTTCTGCAACAATTACATCGCATCCAAGTACAATACTAAGTCCAAGACCTGCCGCTGCTCCGTGAACAAAAGCGATCGTAATTTGTGGAAGGGTATACAATGTCTTTGCAATTCGAGCAAGTTCTACCATGACTTCATTCATATTGAATGGATTCTCGGAATCTAACATTGCTTTAATATCTCCACCTGCAGAGAATGCTCTTCCTTCTCCTTTTATTAATAGAACCTGAACGGAAGTATCATTTTTAATAGATTCCAAACAATCCGCAAGTTCTTTCATCATCACTTCGTTCATCGAATTCATTGCCTCTGGACGATTTAGAGTTAAAGTTGTCATACGACCTTCTTTTTCTAACAATAATGATTTATACATATCTATTCTCCTTTCCAAGTGAATGAATGTTCATTCTTTATGTATTCGTCAACTTTTACAATTTTCCTGCTAAATACAAAAAAATCCCCCACAATCATATGTGGGAGATACTTCATTATTTAAATGCCTTCATATAAGTCTTGCACGGGTTTGATTAACACACGATTTACTTCTTCAATTATTTGACTTAATGCCATTTCGGCTTGAAGCATGTGGAAAATTTTCTCGTTTGCTTGAGCTAGCTGAGCAGTTTTTTGTGCATATTCTATTTCTTCACCGGAAATTTCCTCGCCCTTCATCTGCTTTTCTTGAAGGGATAATTGAATTTTACGGAAGCTTTGGAATAATGCTAATGCCTCTTCATCAGCCTTTACAGATTCAACAGCTGCCTTTACTTGAGAAAATTCATTCGTTTGACGTAGTGTTGCTTCTAACTTATTAATATCATCATAAATATTGATCATTATAATTAGCTCCTTTTTTTAGCCTGTAATAAAGACGATTAATCCTTGGATAATCCCTATGAGACCTCCGAGAACTCCACCTAAAACAGTTATCATTTTAAATTCTCGTTTCGAAATACCAAGTACAATCTCTTCTAAACGTGCAACTGGAAAAGAATCGACTTGTTCTTTTACCATATCTTCTAATTTCATTTTATGCAATACTTCTTCTAGCTTTGCTTCCGCTTCTAAAAATGCTAATGAAGTTAGTTTTGGTACAAGTATTGTTTGCGTCCAATCTGTTACTTCTGGAAAATAGTGAACTAAACTATGACTTAATCGTTCTTCAACTGCTAATTGTTTTGTCAAATATGCCTTCACATTTGTAATCACTGGTTCAAAATCAAACCCGTCCATAATTTCCACAATCTGTCTATCTTTTAGCTTTTCCCATTCATTTCGGACTATATTTTCTAACATACCTTTAGTCCCTGGTGCTTTTAAAAATTTTATAATTTCCGGCTGTACTTTTCCAGCAAGAGAGGAGGATTCCCCAACGAACATTTGAATCATACTACCCAGCGTTCCTTTAGTAGAAAGAAAATCATCAATTAAATTTTTTATCGTCATTTTTCCTTCTTCGGACAGAAAAAAGTCTTCCCCTTTTCCAAGAATATAGGTGACTATTTCTCCAACTTTGCTTTCTGCTTTTTGTTGCCAATCTAACGGAGCTAGTTGACGAATTGTTTCATGTTCAAAACGGCTTTTTAACTGCTCGAACTGAATGTCCACTTGCTCGCTGATTTTTTTATTTGCAATTGTTGATACGTTTTCAATTCCACCAAGCTTCAGCCAGTCTTCAATTGTTTTATCAGAAAGTAGAACTTTTTCGTTTAATTGACGAACGATTAATTTTGTCGCTTTATCTTGCATTTCTTCATTAAAATATTTTCTTTTAAATATGTCAGGAGTTAATAAGTGATTTATCACTGTGTTTCCTAATTGTTTGGCAAGTTCATCACGCCTTTTGGGAATTAACCCGGGTGTGAACGGAATTCTCCAAGATCCAATATATTTTGCTTCATGTGGTCTAAAAAGCATTTGTATTGCTAAATGATTGGTAACTGCACCAATAGCTGCACCGACTACTGCCATAAACACAATTGTCCATAATAACCCCATCTATTTCACCTTTTTCCTCTAGCTTCACACTTATTATAGCAGAGGAAGGACAAACACTAAAATATTTTATAACGCATTAAACATCATAGAAAATCGGATGGCATGCTCTGTTTCATCATGCATTGCGACAAATAGTGGTGCATATGCTTGTTGAACTGGTATTAAAAGCAACATTTCTTTGTACAATTCTGCTGCTTCCAATTCATCTCTAACAGCCTCTTTGGCACAAATTTTCAAGTCTAGGCAAGGAGTACGCTTTTGAAAGTTTTGAACAAATGTCCCGGTCAGCATATAATAGAGTTGTTGAAACATTTCATAATGGCTTTTCTCGTCCTCATATACATGCTCTATAAATCCTTGCCAGTATGGATCGTCCGTTAAATTATACATATCTTTGTAGTAATGATAATCAGCATATTCATTTTGAATCGCTTTTTCTAACTTCTCAACAAACAATTGGATGCTCCTTCACTAGTCATTTCTACTAATGTATGCGAGCAAATTATGACACATGAAAGGTTGATTATTTTGTTACAACATTTTAGCTTTAAACCTCTATTTGAAAATAAGCAATTACCTGGTTGGTCCTTTTCATTCTTCTATAAACAAACTAGATATACAGGTGAATATGAAGCGGATGGCACGATAAAGTGGATTGGAGAAGCACCTGCTGATGATGAAACAGTAAAAAAAATGATTCATGAATTGATGCTATTTCATGTATATGACTAAGAAAAACGCAAGCTTCTATTAAGCGCATTTTGTCTTTACTATTTCCAGAGTGCTTTGGACGAACATTGGATACACTATTACCAGGGGAATTTTTGTGGCTTGAGAAGTGACTGTGTCATTTCTTAAGCCACTTTTTTGGTAATCTTGTAGCGGATGTTTGTCCGTCGCCTTCTTGAAATATGTAAAGACATAATGTATTTGATTTGGATAATGAGAGAATAAATCCTTGCCTATTCTTTTAAAAGCGGACGAAGATACAATTTCGTCCGCTAAGCGCTTTTTTATCAATGGATGCTATCTATTTTTTCGGTTTCCACAAATTCTAATCATCTACCACTGATTCTTGTATACTATTTCCCGAAAAAGTAAAAACAAATAAGATCAAGCCCCATTACTAGTATATCAATTTCATATATATTACCTTTCAAAAAAGCCCCAATTCTCATATGAATTGGGTTCTATTAAATATTTATTTATCAAGCTTCTTCATAACATATGAAATAGATGCTAGCCCCTTCGAAGGAATGTTTTTTCCGAACTCGATTTTTCTTACTTTCTATATAAAAGGAAAAAGACTGTAGACAAACTCAATTTTTTTCGAGTTAGTCTACAGTCTGAGCTCAAGGTAAAAACCCTGCCCTTTCTTCATACAGTCCCTATCTTTTTCCTTCCAAATAAAATATAAAAATAAGTGGACGCAATAATATATAAAATCCCCGTTATTGTAAACGTATACGCATATCCCCAATAAAATCCGTAAGCCATCACAAGTCCTGTCGATACTGGTCCCATTGTAGCCCATCCTAAATTGAATACCATTTGGTTTACCGAGTTTGCAAGTCCTTTATACTTATCATGAACTAGATCCATTGCAATGGCACTTTGAATCGGGTTCCCAGCATTCATTAATGCTTGTCGTAGTAAAAATCCTATAGAAGCTACAATGAGGGAAGTGGTATAACCGGTTAGAAATAAAAATGGAATCGAAAGAAGTTGAAAAATAACAAGTGCGCGAACTTGACCAACCTTTTTTACGAGTGCTGGCCCCATAAGCATTGCAACTGCTGTCATTCCAGATCCCAAAGATAAAATTAAACCAACGTAAGAGTTAGAAGCATCAAACCGATTCGAAAAGTATAAATTTAAATAAGGTATGACTAAACCTGAACCAGTACCAATAAGCAAATTAGCAAATCCAAAGAGTACAATAACCGTAATATTACGTTTGAAATTGCTTGGCAATTCTTTCCCTATTATAGCTGATGTAATTTCCTCTACTTTCACTGTGGGCTTTAATTGAAATAAAGGGAATAAACCTAAAGTGAAAATAAAAGCCCCAAAGATCAAAACCCACTTAATCGATTCTTGTACAGGCATATCTGCGTAGAAATGTAAGGCATCGGCAATCACTCCTCCTCCTAAACTCCCTACGACACTTGCAATCGTCATCAAAGAAAAATGAATACTAAACAAGTGCATACGTTCACTAGCGTTCGAGTTTTCAGCAAGAAATGGGACACCAGATACTTGAACCAGTGCCATAAAAAGACCTGTAAAAAAAGCAGCATATATAAGTGCGTTTTCTCCTACTTCTACACTTCGATAAAATAATGTTAAGGCCGTCACAATCGTTCCAAGAATAATCATACCTTTCCGACCAAATCGATCACTTAAAAACCCGGCAGGTATTAAAATTATAGCAGTAGCAAGTGACGTCATAGAGATTACGCTTCCACTTACCGTTTCTGGAAATCCAAGTTCTTTAATATACAAATTATACATAACTGAAAAAACGCCCATTCCAATTTGAATGAGAACATTTGCGAGCATAAATAAGCGGATGTTTTTATTAAATGAAGTAATATTTGCTTTCCAGTTTTGTAGCCACTGCATCATATGGTTCCTCTTCCATTCCTTTTATTTCGACTCTCTAAATATACGATGCCCGTCAGAAAAACTCAAGAAAATTTAGAAAAGAGAAAGTCTTTTAAGTACATCTTATCTTCTCTATTTCTAGAGTGCTTTGGACTAAACCTCCGCTACACTATTATCGTAGTAATTTGGCTCGTGAAGTGACAGCGTCACTTCACGAGACTTTTTCGGTAATCTTGTGGTGGGTGTTTGTCCGCAAATTGCTTTTGGTTTGGATAATGAGAGATAAGATGCTTTCCTATTCTTTTAAAAGCGGACGAAGATACAATTTCGTCCGCGACTTCGCTACTTATATCGTGAAATGCACCACTGAACATCATAAGTTGCAACACCACATATAAAAAAGCCACCAATCATCATTCAAACACGGTGATTGGTGGCTTCTTAAAATGGTAAATCATCAAATTCTAGCTTTAGCGGTTGATTATAATCATGCAGTCTGATACTTGCGTTTTCCAATCTGAATATCTTTGTCACCGGAGTGGATTATTCTCCCGAAGTGTTGCTTCATAGCGAATGTGTCTAAATCAACCGAATTATCAAAGACTAAAGTGAGAGTTCGTTGCTCATTTTTGATAAAGTGCTGTTCACCGGCTATCGGGCCATCTTTTAGAATAATACTCGATCGTAAATACCAATTTCCATAGCGTTTAGTTAATATTTATCAGCATTGTCTAATCCTTCATCCATGGCTGATCCTCGCTCCTCGACCTTTACTTACGACAAATCCTTTTTATATTGGATAGCCATGTAAATTCCACCAGCTAAAATTGCTAGCGCATATTTGAACAAGAAAAAAATGTTCCACATATAGTCTTTAGGAAAAATTATGTCACATAGAATAATTGCCCACAGCATAAAGTAACTGCTTTTCAAAAAGATTTTATTTGTCCGTTCGTCGTCTTGCCCAATCTTCTTATAAAATACATAAGCAAAAATCGCACTACCCATGAACAGTAAAAAACCAACCCCAACGAGAATATTCCAATTTCCTGTAGATTGTTCAGCCCAGGACTTTAAAGGGTTAAAAATTGCGTTAGGGATATCTGAAATAGACTTAATTTTCATTTTGATCATTTCCTTTCTCATAAGTAAAAATATCGTTTACATCAATATTAAAAAATTCGGCAATTCGAAAAGCTAACAGCAGAGTCGGAACATAATTTCCCTTTTCCATTACAAAGATGGTTTGTTTGGAAACCCCGACTTTCTCTGCTAATTCTTGCTGAGACATTCTGGCAAGTACACGATATTCATAAACCTTATTTGATATCGAATCACCAAAATCTTTCTTCATGACTATCACCTCTTGAATCAAATTATAAACTCATTTTTTATAAAAGTAAAGTAAACTTATACAAAATAATTAAATGTCTTTATTTATTTTTAGATTACTTTGATTTAACAATAGCCAGCATGCAGAAAGAACCTGACGAAATTCATGATTCCGTCAGGTTCACATATCGATCTGGTGGAATTTATGGTTTTTGGTGGCACATTTTATGATATCAGTGGTGCAAAAAATGGTTTGAGTGGTGCAATCCGGTGATAATATTCGAAGTCTATATGACTCTTCTTGCTATGTACTACTTACTTAATCGATTGGAGTGAAGGGTGGCGACTCCAGCGGGAGGCCAACAGGATGTTGGTCACGAAGGCGTTGCCACACGATGTAGCGCTCTTAGCCTTTGTTCCTCTATGAGACCAGATGAAACATCACAACGAACGCGTAAGCTGCGCCCCCGCGGAACGCGTGCACCTGAAACGGAAATCCACCTATTCCTACATAAAAAAGGGAATACCCCTAAACGTATTACACGTTTTGAGGTACTCCTGCTTGTAATTTATACATTTGTTCATAGCGTCCTTGTAGCTGTAACAACTCGTCATGAGTGCCACTCTCAACGATCTCTCCACGATCTAATACTAAAATACGATCTGCATTTTTAATAGTAGAAAGTCGATGTGCAATGATAAATGTAGTTCTTCCTTTTTTCAATACATCCATTGCATGCTGAATTATTTCTTCCGTTTCCGTATCGATATTAGATGTAGCTTCATCTAAAATAAGAATGGCCGGATCGAATGCAAGTGCTCTTGCAAATGAAACTAATTGTCTTTGACCAGAGGATAATGTGCTACCCTTTTCAATAACTGGTTCATCCAATCCTTTTTCAAGATTTTTCAACACACGTTCTCCACCAACTGCCTCCAAAGCAGCTTCTACTTTCTCACGGGAAATACGTGGATCGTTTAAGCTTACGTTAGATTCAATTGTACCGGAGAATAAATACGGATCTTGTAAAACAATTCCCATATGATCTCGAATTGTTTGTCTTGGCAGTGTCGTAATATCGATGCCATCAATTAGAATCTTTCCTTTTGATGGGTCATAGAAACGGAACAATAGGTTCATAATCGAACTTTTACCCGAACCTGTATGCCCAACAAGTGCCACAGTTTCTCCTTTGTTTGCTACAAAGTTTAAATTTTTCAAAACATATTCTTTTTCCTTGTAAGCAAAAGAAACATTTTGAAACTCTACATTTCCTTCGTAACGGTCCATTCGTTGATCTCTCACTGTTTCCCCAGGTTCATCCAGTAATGTGAAAACACGATTCCCTGCAACCAGTGATCTCTCCAGTTGGGAGAACTGATTAACAATACCTGTAATCGGATTGAACAATCTAGTCGTATAATCTACGAATGCGTAAAGCATACCAGCTGAAACAATTGCATTCGGTTCCATTGATTTGCTTCCGAAATACCAGATAAACATAATAAACATGATTGAGCGAAGTACACTAACTAAGTTAAAAGCAGTAGCCGAATCAAGTGTAAGTAATTTTTTCTGATAGCGGTAATGCTCTTCATTCATTTCTTCAAACTCACGTTCCATTTGCTTTTCTCGTTTAAACGCTTGAATAATAGACATCCCTTGAATCGATTCATTCAACATCGCATTTAAATCAGCAATTTTTGTTCGAACAACATGATTATATTTTGAAGCATATTTTCGATATCCAATCATCCAAACATATACGATTGGAACAACAAATAGTGCCATTGCAGCCATTTTCACATTTAATATGAAAAGTGCCACATAAACACCTGTAATAGAAATAATACTAGTCGCAAACTGTGATAATACTTGCACATATAAATTACGAATTGCTTCTGTATCATTTGTTACACGAGCTACTACTTTACCAGCAGGTAAGTTATCAAAATACTGTATTGGCAACGTTTGTATATGTTGAAATACATCATTTCGTAGCTTTTGTACAACTCGATTTGCTCCGACTTGTAGATTTATAAACATAAAATATCTAAAAACTGCAGTTACAATAGTTAAACTAAAGAACACACCTAATAGTATTAATATTGGCTGTAGATCAATAGATCCATCTGTAATATGCTCGTCGATAATTCTCTTTGCAATGAAAGGCCCAGTTAAATCTGCAAACACTGCAATTGTTAAAAAGATTAAACCAATGATAATTGGTTTTTTATAAAATAACGCATAATGGTAGAGTCGTTTTCCTGTACTCATGACGACACCCCCTCAAGCTGTTGACGATCGTATTGCTCTTTATACCAACCATTTTGACAAAGAAGTTCTTCATGGGTACCTTCTTCCACAATTAGTCCCTCATCTAAAACAATAATATGGTCAGCATGTTGAATTCCAGACAATCGATGCGTCGTAATAATTGTTGTCTTACCACTACGTTCATTTTGTATATTTTCAATAATCTTCGCTTCCGTTTTTGCATCTACTGCAGAAAGCGAATCATCTAAAAGTAAAATTTCTGGGTTTTTAATAAGCGCCCGAGCAATTGAAACACGTTGTTTTTGACCACCAGATAAAGAGACACCTTTTTCTCCTACTAATGTTTCTAACCCCATCGGTAAGTTCATCAAGTCTTTTTGGAAATGAGCTAGTCGAATAGCTTCTTCTAGATCCTCTTCCGTAGCATCCTCTTTACCAAAAAGAATATTCTGGCGGATAGTTCTTGAGAATAAAACATGATCTTGTGGAACGTATCCAATCCATTCTAAAACTTGATCTTTTGTTTGATCCGATATTGCGATATCTCCAATTGTTAGTTGACCAGCCCCAATAGGATATTCCTTTAATAATTGCTTCATAAAGGTTGTTTTTCCTGCACCAGTTTTCCCAACAATTCCAAGAGTTTGACCTTTTTGAAGGTTCACTTGGAGATTTTGAAGATTTTTTACTTGTGATAATGGATATTGGAATCCGACCTCTTCAAATCCGATTGATGTAACATCAGCTAAGTGAACAGGACTAACAGGATCTTTTACGTCTGCCTCATAATCCAGCGTTTCTTGCACACGATCTAGCGATGCATTTCCACGTTGCATAACGTTGATTAATTCCCCAATAGCAAACATTGGCCAAATAGCCATACCTAAGTAAACATTAAAAGTGATTAAATTCCCTACGGTCATTTCGCCTCTAGATACGAGATAAGCACCATATCCTAGTGCTACTACATAACTGATACCAGTCCCTACTTTTGTAATTGGACCAAATAGGGCATCAATTCGTTCCACAACCATATTTTTTTGATACACTTCTTCACTCATATCAGCAAATTTCTTTTCATCTGCTCGTTCTTGCACGTAAGCACGAATAACTCGAACACCAGCAATCGATTCTAATACTCGGTCATTCAAATCACCAAATGCATCTTGCGAAACCATATATTTTTCGTGAATGATTTTACCTAAATATTGCATAATAAATGCTAGTATTGGGATTGGTAAGATTGCGAAAATAGTTAACTTCCATGAAATAATGAAACCCATGGCAAGAATAAGTGCAGCCATATACATGGTTGAATCAATTAATGTCATAATTCCAAAGCCAGCTGTTGTTGCAACCGCATTTAAATCGTTTGTTGCACGAGCCATTAAATCTCCCGTACGATTTTTTTCATAAAAAGTTGGAGTCATGTTCAAAAATTTTCGATTTAACTTTGAACGTAAAATACGTTCAATCGTAATTGAGCCACCAAATAATTGATATTGCCATACAAAATTCAATCCATATCCGACAATAATAATTCCTACAAACAGCAATACATATTGTATTAATGAATCACTTGTCATTTTTCCCATCGTGATTGTGTCAATTGCTCCACCGACTATCCATGGTGGCAACACTTCAAATGCACTTGCTACAATCAGTAAACTTACAGCGACAGTATATCGCTTCCAATGATCTTTAAAAAACCATTTCAATTTAAATAAAACAGAAAACATGCTCTAACCCCTCATTTCTTTTTTCTCTCTAAGTGTGACTTCGCTATCCACCTTCTAAAGATTCCTTTAATAAAATTTGTCTTGTTCGTTGAATACTCATATTCAACACTCCTTCACCTAATATTAACACCAAATTTTGGAAGCGAATGAACGCAAAAAAGCACATTACCCATATTACGGTAATGTGCTTTAAAATAGACAAAATCATTTCTATAAATGTCTATTCAACAATCATTTTACGTCAAATGGTAGGTATGAAGAAATTATTAAATTGTTTGCTATATCTTTTAAACGAATCATTTTTTCATACCTCCATTTCTTTTTTATTTAGTGTCCCTTAACATTAGCACATGGAAATTTCCATTGTCAATACTTTTTGAAAAAAGGAATAATTTCAAATTCGTTATGGCTTATTTCCTTCCTTCGTTCAGCTACCCAGAAAAAATTTCTCCGGGATTAACTTAAAGTAAGTTATATGATATGCAGCACCGCTCCAAGTAGTGCACTTATTAATACTATTTTAAAAGGTGCCCATTTATACACGATAAGTAGTGTAAATGTTATTAGTACAATGACAAAGTCTGCAGGAGTTTTCACGGCACTTGTGAAAACTGGATCATATAATGCAGCAAGTAATATTCCTACCACTGAAGCATTAACACCTTTTAATGCTGCTTGAATTCCTCTTTTCGAGCGAATATATGACCAAAAAGGTAGTGTACCAATTACTAACAAAAAAGAAGGTAAAAATATAGCTATAACTGCAATGAAAACACCAATAGTACCTTCAGTAACTTGTCCTAAAAAACCTGCAATCGTGAAGAGTGGTCCAGGAACAGCTTGAGTTACTCCGTATCCAGCAAGAAACACATCCGATGAAACATTCACTTCCCGCTGAAGAATTGGTAAAACTACATGACCTCCACCAAATACAATAGAACCTACACGATAATAAATATCAAACATGGAATAGTAATCCGATTTAAAAAAAGGCTTAAAAACTGGTAATAGAATAAGTAAGGTAAAAAATATTATCCAACTAATAATTCCAGTTTTTTTACCAAACGTTAGTGGCATTTTAGGAGTAGGTTCTACAGTTTCTTTTTTATAATGAAAATAGCCAAACAGTCCTGCAGCAATAATAATTCCAATTTGTCCTACTACAGTAGGAATGAGTAAGTTGCATATGGCACAAACAATAGCTATGGAAATTCTCATACGATCTGGCGCAAGAGACTTTTGCATTCCTATTAATGCATGTGCAACAACCGCGACTGCGACAATTTTCAGTCCTTGAATCCACCCACTATCAAATGAACCAGTAGAACTTATAAACATCGCAAATAACATAAGAATTATGACAGATGGTATCGTAAATCCTAGCCATGAAATAATCCCCCCTAATAATCCACCTCTTAATATACCAATCGAAATTCCTACTTGAGAGGATGCAGGACCGGGTAAAAATTGACATAAAGCAACGATGTCAGCGTATAATTTATCATCTAACCATTTTCGTTTTTTCACATATTCTTCTCGGAAATAGCCAATATGAGCAGTGGGACCTCCAAATGATGTTAGACCAAGTTTTACTGCAGCTTTCATTATTTCAACATATTTGTTTTCCAATTATTTTTCCACCATCCAATCTCTATTATTATCATACAAAACTAGTAAACTTCGTTTTAAGTTTTTGTAAATTTCACTGTAGAAAGAGTTGTAATGTAAAAATATCCATTGTAAGTAGAAAGATTTGTATTTTACTTTGCATTATTTTATTATTAAAACTATAAACTATTTTTTAGAAAACAGGAGGTGTACACTTTGTTCTACCCCCCATTTGGGTTAGGAACAAAGTAATTATTTGGACATAGCCATACGATTGACAGCATTTGCTGTCTTAATCGCATTCACTGCATTTTTCGTTGCAAGTGAATTTGCAATTGTTAAAGTAAGAACGACTAGAATTGATCAGCTTATTGCTGAAGGGAATAAGAATGCGTTAAATGCAAAAAAACTTGTTTCCAATCTGGATGAATATTTATCCGCTTGTCAGCTCGGCATCACAATTACTGCTTTAGGATTAGGGTGGCTTGGTGAACCGACCATAGAAGCATTACTACATCCAGTTTTTGAATTTTTTGTTCTTCCAGAGAGTATTACCTCAGTACTTTCATTTATCATTGCATTTTCACTCGTAACCTTTATACATGTAGTAGTTGGAGAATTAACTCCAAAAACATTTGCTATTCAAAAAGCGGAGGAAATAACACTAGCTGTTGCTAAACCTTTAATTATTTTCGATCATGTAATGTATCCAGTTATTAGAGGTATGAATGGCTCTGCACGTTTCCTAGCTGTTCGTTTATTTGGTTTAAAAACGGTATCAGAATCAGAAGTAGCCCATTCCGAAGAAGAACTTCGTATGATTCTTTCCGAAAGTTTTAAAGGTGGAGAAATTAATCAAGCCGAATACAAATATGTTAATAAAATTTTTGAATTCGACGATCGAATAGCAAAAGAAATAATGGTTCCTAGAACTGAAATTATTTCAATTGATAAAGATTTTACATTAAATGAGGTATTTGAACTAATTGGTGTGGAACAATATACACGATACCCAGTAACAGATGGCGATAAAGATCACATTATTGGGCTTGTCAATATGAAAAACTTATTAACTGCTTATATAAAAAATCCTGAGAATGCCACAACTCCAGTGAGTGATTATATGCAACCGATTATTCGCGTAATTGAAACGATGCCTATCGCTGATTTACTACTTAAGATTCAACGAGAGAGAATTCATATGGCTATTTTAATGGACGAATATGGTGGTACTTCTGGACTTGTTACCATAGAAGATATTATCGAAGAAATTGTCGGCGATATTCGAGACGAATTTGATACAGACGAACTTCCAGAAGTTCAAAAAGTCGGAGAAAACCATTATATTGTAGATGCAAAAATGTTGATTGAAAATGTGAATAACCTTCTAAGTATTAACATTGACGAAGAGGACATTGATACAATTGGCGGTTGGTTTATGACTAAAAGCTTTGATGCCGTAAAAGGTGAGAAAATAATCGAACAAGGCTTTGAATTTATGATTAAAGATATTGACGGACATCATATTCAATACCTTGAAATCATAAAAATTGCTCCTTCCGATGAAAATTTGGATGAAGATTCATTAAATGAATAATAATAGATAGCGACTCCCATACTGGGAGTCGTTTTCATATGCCTAAATATGTTGCGAGGAGGAAACACTATGGAACTTTATACAAATTTACGTGAAGGGGAAAAAGGTGCTTGGGTTAGTATTTGTATTTACTTCTTGTTAAGTGCATTTAAACTTATTGTAGGTTTTCTTGGTTCCTCTGAAGCTTTAAAAGCAGATGGGTTAAATAATTTTACTGATATTATTTCCTCTCTTGCAATATTAATAGGACTAAAAATTTCACAAAAACCACCTGATGCCCAGCATCAATATGGTCATTTACGAGCAGAAACCATCGCTTCTTTAATTGCTGCATTTATTATGGCAGCGATTGGTATCCAAGTAATTATTCAAGCCGTGCAACATCTAGCAAATCCAGTGCAAGAAGTTCCTTCTACCTTGACTGCGATAGTTGGTTTTATAAGCTCCCTAGTTATGTATGTTGTTTATAAATACAATTTAAGATTAAGTACTCGTATTAATAGTTCTGCCTTAAAAGCGGCCGCATACGACAATCTTTCAGATGCACTTGTAAGTATAGGTGCAACTATTGGTATCGTAGGGTCTATGTTAGGATTCCCAATATTAGATGGTATAACTGCTTTTATAGTAGGAATTATTATTATGGTGACAGCTTATAACATTTTTCATGAAGCAGCATATACATTATCAGATGGATTTAATGTGGAAGAAGTAAAGTCTCTGTCGTCCGTTGTAAAGCTTATACATGGAGTGGAAACTTTAAAGGATTTTAAAGGAAGAATGCATGGAAATTTAATGCTTATTGATTTAACTGTTACAGTAGACCCTAATCTAAACGTCATTGAAAGTCACCGAATAACCGAAGAAATTGAGCGAAATATTATGAAAGTCAAACCTTTTTCTGTTGTTCAAGTGCATATCGAGCCTCACTTTAAGGAAAAAATCGTGATGGAGTAAGTTATTTTCGATGATTGATCGATTGATCGATTCCAATTTCTCATAACAAAAAACACAGTGCACCGCATCATGACTGCGGCTCACCGTGTTTTTTATTGCCCGCTTGGTTCTGTTAACCCATGTTTTACCGCATATAGGGCAGCTTGGGTTCGATCTTGTACTTGAAGCTTAGCAAATATATTCGATATATGTGTTTTCACTGTTTTTTCTGTTACGAACAAAGAGGATGCTATTTCACGATTACTTTTTCCTTTTGTGAGTTCTGACAATACATCTTGTTCTCTTGGTGTTAAGGAATATTCTTCATGCGGCAATAATACGACTGGTTCATATTCCTTTTGCAGCTGTGTTGTAGCATCAGGATGTAATGTATTTTCCCCTCTCATTAATTTACGGATAGCTTCTGCCAAATCATCTGGTTCAATGTCTTTTAATTGATAACCAGCTGCTCCAGCTTTCAAGGCAGGTATGACGTGATCCCGATCAGAAAAGCTTGTAAGCATTAATATTTGAATTTCTGGATATTTTGCTTTTATACGCTTCGTTGCTTGGATACCATCCATTTCTGGCATAACAAGGTCCATTAATATTACATCTGGCATTAGGGTCTCTGTCATTTCTACTGCTTCTCTTCCATTCTTCGCTTCCCCGATAATGTCCATATCTTTTTGGGTCTTTAAAAAGAACATTAAACCTCTTCTTACTACATGATGATCGTCTGCAATTAATACTCGAATCATGTAAATCCCTCCTAATAAGGTAACCGTACTAAAATTTCCGTTCCTTTATTCCATTCCGTTACCCAATCAACCCATCCTCCAACTGAATTCGCTCGGTCCCGCATGCTTTGTAAACCAATAGAAGGCAATCTCTTTGATTCATTCATATGAAATCCACAACCTTCATCTTTTATCACTAACAATACATCTGTAGGGGTAACCGTTAAATAAA
Source organism: Psychrobacillus sp. NPDC058041 (assembly GCF_042885655.1). Lineage (NCBI taxonomy): Bacteria > Bacillati > Bacillota > Bacilli > Caryophanales > Bacillaceae > Psychrobacillus > Psychrobacillus sp. NPDC058041. The sequence goes on along the minus strand of NZ_JBHVRO010000017.1, from coordinate 23,526 downwards.
GCTCTGCCTTTAATACACCCGAGTGCTTTCGTATATTGTTTAATGCTTCTTGTGCAATACGAAATAACGTTTCTTCAATGCTTGCAGGTAAATTAATGACACCTTTCACAATGACATTAAGTGTTAATCCTAATATATCACCGTAACCTTTAATGCCTTCAATTATTCCTGTTTCTAATCCTTTCGGACGCAGCTGCCAAATAAGGGCGCGCATTTCAGTTAATGCATCTTGTGTTAAATATTGTATTTCTTTAAATGTGTCCTTAATTTCTTGCTGCTCCGTCATTTCAACTCCTCCACGAGCAGTTAAAGTGACCGAAAATAATAATTGATTGACGGAGTCATGCAAGTCACGTGCTAAGCGATTTCTTTCCTGCGCTAGCGCAACTTGTTGCTCTTGTTTCGTCAAGTATATTCGCTTAATAGCAGATCCAATTTGAAATGCAACGGACTCGAGTAATGCAAGTTCACCTTCTGAAAATCGAATCGTATTTGGCGTGGCAACATTCAAAAGACCAAAACTCTCATGCCCAGATTGTAGAGGAACTGTTGCATGATGCGTGATTCCATCCGTAGCTTCGTTTTTCTTCTTTTGTGCATTAACAATTCGTTTACACTCAATGATATTAGATGCCTTTTTTAAATCTCCATTTTGAAATCTAGAAACACACCAACATCCACCTTTTTGCAAATGCCTGCAATCATTTTGCTTAAGTGCATCTGGCAAGTTTTCATGTGAAATAAGCTGTTGCTTTCCTTTTTTATCGATAAAGAAAATCCATCCTGTCTCAAAAACAGTTCCTTCTAATAACTTTTGAAGTGCCCCTTGCAGCATTTGTTCCATATCTGTTTCTTCATTTAGAAACTCTGCAATTTCCTTCAATAACTCTATGTTAGAGAGTTCGTTCGATTGCATGTAAAAATTCCTCCATTTAAATGGTTCCCATGTATTTCATCTTAACATCTATTGTTACATGACTGTAAAAACTAGGCATCATACTTTTGGCTGAAAAAAATCCGGGAGAGTAACTATACCTCTTTCCCGGATTTCATCATTTCTTTTTTTAAATGTATCAATTTCATAACTCAAAGTTAAAGCATAAAACACGAACAATATTAAAGTGAAATGTAAAAACATGTATAATATGCTCTTAATAAATCAGCAAGATTTCCGCTATCGGCGGACGCTTTCCGCGGGGGGATCGATGAGCCCTCACCGCCGCATTCGCGTCGTTTGCGATGTCTCATCTTTCTCCGAGGAACAAAGGCTAAGAGCGTCACATCGTGTGGCAACGCCTTCGTGACCAACATCCTGTTGGCCCCCGTCTGGAGTCGCCGCCTTTCACTCCAATCAAAATAACATTTGTTCGTGTCTTAATAATTAAATGCTATTTATGCAATTAACTCAAATATCGATTCATTTCAGCAGTAAATGCCTCTTTCAATACTTCTAGTTTTTCAATGCTTTCCGTCTCGGACTCGCTAGTCACACCAAAATAATATTTAATCTTCGGTTCCGTTCCGCTTGGTCTTACACATACCCATGAACCATCGGCTAGGAAGTATTTGATCACATTCGAATTTGGTAAAAAAAGCTGCTCCGCTTCTCGACCATCTGTAAACGTTCGCAGAGAAGTTAAATAATCCTCTTGTGATTGTACAGTTACTCCCGCAATTTCAGATATCTGATTCAAACGAATTTGTTCTAGTAAGCTTTTAATAGCATTTGATCCACTTACACCTTTTTTCGTGACAGATACTAGTCCTTCTAAATAATAGCCATGTCTTTCGTATAGGGCATGTAAAACATCAACTAGAGTCAAATCTTGCAATTTATAGTAAGCAGCAGCTTCAACTATCGCAAGTACACTTTGTATTGCATCTTTATCCCTAGCAAAGCTTTTTACTAAATAGCCATAACTTTCTTCGTAACCAAATAGAAACTCATATTCTTTTGTTTCTTCATACTGCTTAATTTTTTCACCAATAAATTTAAAACCGGTCAATACATCTTCCGTGCTTGCACCATGATACTCTGCAATAACTCTTCCTAAATCAGATGTCACAATCGTTTTAAAAACACGGCCATTAGCTGGCATTTCGCCTTTTTCTTTTCTTTGTGTTAATAAATATTCGATTAAAATAGCACCTGTTTGATTGCCAGTTAAAAGCTTAAATCCTTCTTCTGTTTTCACTGCTAGTCCTACACGGTCTCCATCTGGATCTGCAGCAACTAAAATGTCGGTATCGTATTTTTCACCATATTGAATGGCATATTCAAACGCGCTATGTTCTTCAGGATTTGGAGAATCCACTGTAGGGAATTCACCATTCGGCTCCATTTGTTCTTCTACATAATAGATATGTTGATAGCCGCACTCACTTAATACTTGGCTCACACTGTGACCGGATGCCCCGTGAAGTGGGGTAAATACTACTTTTAATTCAGTAGCAGCAGCAAGGGCCGGATTTTCTTGCACTGTTTTCAATTCATTCATATAAGCTTTATCTATTTCTTCATCTAAAGATATAATAAGTCTTTCGTCGATAGCATTTAGTTTTATTTGAAGGGCATCTCCAGCTTTATTGACATAATAAATCACCTCATCTGCATCGCTCAAATTTAACTGGGCACCATCTTCTCCGTATACTTTATATCCATTGTATTCAGGAGGATTATGACTTGCCGTAATAACAATTCCCATGAATGCATGTAGCTTGCGAACCGAGTAAGACAACTGTGGGGTTGTTCTAGGCTCGCTATATAAATAAGCTTTAATGCCATTAGAAGCTAATGTATTTGCTGCTTCACGTGCAAACTCGGGAGAAAATCTACGACTATCATAAGCAATGACTACACCACGACTCATAGCATTCGCTCCTGCTGCTTTTATATATCCAGCTAATCCAGAGGTAGCTTTACGAATCGTATATGTATTCATACGATTCGTTCCAGCTCCAATTTCCCCTCGCATTCCGCCAGTTCCAAACTCTAAATCACGGTAAAATGCATCCTCCAGGCGTTTCTCATCTTTTGCTAATAATCCAAGATCCTCTTTCCAAATAGGCTCTAATTCAGAAAAGCTATTCCATTGTTCGAATAACTGTTTATATGACATTTTGTGAAACCTCATTCCTTACTTTTTGTAATCAATACCGTACACGTCATGACGACGATCCTTTAAATGCTTAACTGTTCCATCTTGACGTTGTCGTCTTAAAATTTCTAAATCAACATCACCTATTAAAACCATTTCTAAATTTGGTTCTGTTTCTCCTACAATTCCATCCCTTGCAAATTCAAAATCAGAAGGTGCAAAAATAGCAGACTGTGCATATTGAATATCCATATTTTCGGTTTGCGGTAAGTTGCCTACTGTACCAGAGATGACCGTATAAATTTGATTTTCAACTGCTTTGGCTTGGGCACAATAACGAACACGTAAGTATCCTTGACGATCCTCCGTACAAAACGGGGTGAAAATAATATTCGCACCCATATCTGTCGCAATTCGTGCAAGCTCTGGAAATTCAATATCATAACAAATTTGAATGGCAATTTTACCACAATCCGTATCAAATACTTGTACGGAATCCCCAGCACTAATGCCCCACCATTTACGTTCATTCGGTGTAATGTGGACTTTATACTGCTTGTCTATAGAACCATCACGGTGGAATAAATACGCAATATTATAGATTTCTTCATTTTCTTCTTCTACAAAGTGGGAGCCAGCAATAATATTAATATTGTAACGCACAGCTAAATCGGAAAATAACTCCATATATTGCGGGGTGTATTCCGTTAATTTACGAACAGCCTGACTTGGTGAAGGCTCATCTAAGAAAGACATTAATTGAGTTGTAAAAATTTCTGGAAACACAACGAAATCGGATTGTGCGTCAGAAGCGACATCTACAAAATACTCGCATTGGTTTGCAAATTCTTCAAACGAATTAATTTTACGCATCATATATTGTACTGCACAAATTCGAACAGGATAACTCGTCTTAAAATGACGCTTGGAAAGTGGGATATAATCTACGTTATTCCATTCCATTAAAGTAGCGTATTTAGCGGATGCTTTATCGTCAGGTAAATAGTTTGGATTAATACGCATTAACGTAAATCCGTTCATTAACTGAAACGTGAGTACCGGATCATATAATTTATGACGTGATACAGCTGTCACATACTCTCTCGGTGACATTTCTTCAGCATGTTTATGATAGTTCGGGATACGCCCGCCAATTATAATGGATTTTAAATTGAACTGTCTGGCAATATCTTTTCTTCCTTCATATAGACGTTGCCCTACCTTCATTCTTCGATAATTCGGATGTACCATTACTTCAATACCATATAAATTATATCCTTCAGGATTATGGTTCGTAATATAACCTGCATCCGTCACATCTGACCAAGAATGGCGATCATCATACTCATCAAAGTTAATAATTAAACTCGAACAAGATCCAATTACTTTGCCATCTAGTTCTGCAACTAATTGGCCTTCTGGAAAAATAGTTAAGTGACTGCGTAAATGAGCTACTTGCCACGGATCCATTCCAGGGAAACAAAGGCGTTGGATTTCTAAAATAGAATCTATATCTGAAAAAGACGTTTGTCTTATAACCATACTTTTTTCAAATTGAGATAGATCAAATTCTTCAGACATTCTAATCGCTCCTCTTCTAGGTAGTATCCTCTATTATATCCCTCTTTCCTATACAGATAAAATATTTTACATACTTTTAAAGAAGCCGTATACTTTGATTTGAGTTCAAAGTATTTTAAAGGAGCATTCTATGACAAAAAAAATTGAAAATTTATTGTTATTTATGTGGACAGTAGCTTTTACTGCAACACTCGGTTCCTTATATTTTTCGGAAATCAGGCAGTACGAGCCATGTGAATTATGTTGGTATCAGCGCATACTTATGTATCCTCTTGTCATCATATTAGTAATAGCATATGCGCAAAAAAATGCTAAAGTTGCAGTTACTACGCTCACTTTCTCCATAATCGGTGGTTGTATCTCCGCGTATCACTATAGCATTCAAAAAATAAGTTTTATGCAAGATTCCGCACCTGCTTGTGGTAGAGTACCTTGTACTAGTGATTATATTAATTATTTTGGATTTATTACGATTCCATTTTTAGCACTAATAGCATTTATTTTAATCATTATTAGTAGTGTATTAGTTTTACGAAGCCTAAAGGAGGAAAAAGGAGTATGAAAAAATTAGCTATATTTGGTGGAATCATCGTTGTTGTTTTTGCTCTAATTATTATTTTAACGAACCAATCAAACAAAACAAAATTAGCGGACAACCCTTACGATAAAACTAATTTAAAACAATCTACTATTGATTTACTAAAAGATCCAAACTATCAAAACATCATCATGCCAGATAAACTAAAAGAAAAGATTGCTACTGGTGAACCGGTTACTGTTTACTTTTTTAGTCCAGAATGCATTCACTGTCAAGAAATGACTCCTAGATTAGTTCCCCTTGCAAAGAAAAATGGGGTTGAAATTGTAAAATATAATATACTTGAATATGAACAAGGCTGGGATGATTATTCAATAGAGGCTACACCTACACTTGTTTATTTTAAAGACGGAAAAGAAGTATCTAGAATGTTTGGTTCTCAATCTGATGAAACAATTCAAGCTTTTTTTGATCAAGTGGTGTTAAAATAATCAAAATGGTCGTGTCAAAGTGTATAGCCCTGAAAAAGTGTAATTCTAATAAATTTACTAATAAATAGCTACTCCCCGGAATTAGCACTCTGGCATTCGGTTTCCGCGGGGCGAGCGACGAGCCTCCTCCTACGCTTACGCTTCGTGCGGGGTCTCGTCTGTCTCGCTTATCCCGCAGGAGTCTCATACCGTCGCGCTAAATCCTTTTATATGAAGTAAATTTTCAGCGAATAGCTACTATAAAAAGTTTTTCAGTGCTCACTATTACATGGCCTTTTTTAATGGGAGAGAAAAGAATGATACATACATTTCGTTATGAAGTACAAGAGGATGGACTTACAATTGATATAATTTTCCAACAAAAATGGAAGCTTGGTAAAAAACTAATCCATGATTTACGAATGCAAAAAGCAGTTAGTAATGTAAATGGGGAACTATTACAATGGAAAGCACCGCTTCAAAAAGGGGATATACTTGTTTTTACATGGGAAGGAGATGTTTCGAATTATCTTTCTTCCGATCAAATACCTCTTTATGTAGCTTATGAAGATGAGTATTTACTAATCGCATCGAAACCTCGTGGTGTTGCAACACATCCAAATGAAGCAGGTCAAAACCACACATTCATGAATACTGTTCATCAATACTTGTCTAGTAAGGGACAAGCTTATGGAGAGCATGTACATCGAATTGATGAAGGCACGAAGGGACTAATCGTTGTTGCAAAAAATCCAATCGTCAAGGGATTGCTTGATCGAATGTTGGAAAATAAAGAGATCATCCGAACATATGAAGCGATTGTCGAAGGCCAAGTAAAAAACAATCATGGGACAATTCGAGCTGCCATTGGTGTGGATCGACATCATGCAACTAGAAAAAGAGTGTCTCCTTCAGGTCAGCTTGCTATTACCCATTATGAAGTTGTCGGCAGAAATCCTAATTTTACAAAAGTACATGCTATCCTTGAAACAGGACGCACCCATCAAATTCGCGTGCACTTTGCCCATCTAGGTCACCCAATTGTAGGAGACGACTTATACGGAGCGAAAAAGTCACCAACCAAAACATACGAACTTCACGCATTCAAAGTGCAATTTGTACATCCGATTACGGGAGAAATGATCGTTGTGGAGGATAAAAGGTAAGGAAAAGTATTGGTTGCCATTTAATGGACGGCTCTTATCACAAAAATAAAATAGTATGTATACCCCTTATTAGCACTGCGAATTGCAGTGCTTTTTTTAAAATTTATGAATACATTTTGAAAATAAAATTGATTATATAAATTCTTTAGCTGTGATTTATTATTTTATAAAAAAGTTTGATTATTTTTAGTGGGTCTTATTAAATAAGATACTTCTTACACTATAAGCTTTACTATACCGTCTTTGTACTCAAATAAATAATCATTCTCTTTTTCTAAAAGGACAGGTAAGTACTAAAATACCATTTCAGCAATCCCTAAGTTATTCGGGTTCATTATCCAATCTATTTGTTTCCAATCAAGAATCCCTTCTCTTGTTTTTTGTATGGGTTCATTTCCTAATGTCGCATCTACTTCGAATAAGTACACATATATCCCATCTTTTTCCCCATCACTTTTATTCCATGTAATTAGACCTTTTGAGTAATATTCGTTTACTTTGATACCTGTTTCCTCAAATACTTCACGTATTGCACCCTCATCAGCTGTTTCTCCTGCTTCATATTTACCGCCAACCCCGTTCCACACACCCATAATCGGTGGCTTTTCACGATTCAGCATTAAGATTCGGTCATTACTTTTCAAAAAACATACATTATATTTAAACACTAAATCATCTCCACAAATAAATTAATTCATTATACTTCAACTAATTTTGAACTAAATTCTTTATTTAAAATTACTATTCTATTCTTCTTTAACTAACCTGCTGCATGAATAAGAAACAAGATAATAATAAAACTTAGAATTTCTCAATCATTCGCTTTATTGCATCAATTACCACCTCTGGTTCATCATTTTGTATATAATGAGCACTGTTCTCAGCAACTATGAATTCGCTGTTTGAAGATATTTCAAGAATCTCTTTTTGCATTTCATTCCATAATTTCTGAGATTCTTCGGAATAATGAGCTTTTTTGCCTGCTGAAAGGACAATTAAAGGTACATTTAATTTCCTTCTAGATTCTTTTACCTGTTTTAAACTTCCCATAAATTCTTCGTAATTACCTTCGTAAACAAATTGTTTGTTATATGCTTCTCGAAACTCTTTTGACATCGTTGGCAAAAATTTTTCTCTATAATCTTCCGGAGTAGAGTCAACTAAGATTAAACCACTAACCTCATTAGGATATTCAGTAGCATATAACCGTGCGTTTACTCCACCAAAAGAATGACCTACTAATATGTATGGATGTTTTATCTTTGCTCTATAAAGAAGTTCGTTCAATTCTTTAACCATCTCACTGCTTGTTCTAGATTTAGAACTCTTTTCGCTCTTTCCTAGTCCAGCTCTATCATAAATCAATACTTCTGTTAGCATTGATATATCAGAGATAATTGAATCCCATGCCTTAGAAGAATCCCCATATCCAGCATCCATAACCACAGTTGGTTTTCCTTTATTCTCCCCAGTCAATTTAGCAAACAGTTGAAAATCACTAAGTTGAACAAACATCTCTTTCGCCATTTTAATCCATTCCTCTCTTTTTTGTTATTCATTAGAAATAAAAGATCCGTCTACAAAGATCACTGTTCTTCTTCTGAAGCCACTATTAGTTGAAGACTATTATTATTTCTTAGTCTAATTTACTCGCCCTTGGGAAAATGGCAAGACCGGGAGAACGCCCTTTATATATTTCAATTACATTGGAAAATCTCGCTACTAAATTATAATCTTGTTTCAAAAGCAAATTATCATTCACTTTTGACTCGAATTTAACAGGCATTAATACTTCATCTACATCAAGCGTTTCTTTATATCCCAAACCATATTGATATTTAACGGGGAAAGGTTACGGCTATACGGATTCTTGGGAGATTGTTGAATCTTGGTGGAGGCCGCAGGGAACTCCATTACCTCCAATGTATTAAGTTAAATATATTGAATATAAGACTTACTTATTAGGTTTCAGCCCTTATATCTTTACAAGCAATGAATATAATGTTTATAACAACTGTGAGGCATCATACATCTAACCTCCTATTGTCCGAGCCTTTAGTTGTTCTAAGGACCTTCATTCTGAAGGTCCTTTTTATGTTTATTTAAGTCCCAGTTTGGTCATACTGTATCTTTAATTAATCCTTTATCATTATCGGACGTATACTAATTAAACTAACGATTGGAGGTGATAAAAATGGATCTCATTTTATGGATGACTGTTTTGTCTGGTACCTTTATCGCAATATACACCGATAATAGGAAATGCAAAAAGAAAAATTGTTAAACTTTTTCATATCTGCCCGATTTCTTGGTGGATTTAAGAACTGAAACATATGTTATAGATTTCTTTCTTTTTAAAACGCACATCTTATTTCCCCCTAATCCCGCTTATTAGGGGTCTTTTTTTGTGGGATAGGTTGTTCGGCTGTGTGTTGGTTTCGTTTTAGTTCTCAACTTGAATTATTATTTTCCTATTCGTACCACAAAACTCACTAGCTAAAACTTATTTATTGCACTAACTTCCATTAGTTGAATAAGTAAAGTTAGCTATGAATTTATTCACCTGGCATATAGCCAATTACTTTATTGTTTTTAGGATCAACAAATATTGATGGTGAAGCTACTGCATCTTCTAAACCAACAATTAATATCTCTTTTCCATTATAAGTTGCATCTAAAGTTTTATATCTATCATCAGCAATTGTTTTCTTTACTGTTGCATTTCTCCAATTTTCTTTAGAGTAATTATGACTCCAACCTTGTTCTACTATAAAATCCCATACAACTTCTCTAACGCTTTCATAATTTTCATTATCCAAGGTATCACCTGATATGTTATCATTCGAACAACCAACAACCAGCAATAATGACAACAGCGATATTGTTAAATATAAAATTTTTAATTTCATATTCAATTCCTCTCCACTTTTAATGGACTACATAAATACGCTCATGACATATCTACTAAAAACCCGATAATTAAATTCTCCTTTTATCTGTGCCCATCTTTCCTAGCTTGTATATATCCATAATATGCACAGGTTCCATTAGTGGATAAATCCTTTACTTCGAATCCGCATCTCTCATAAAAGCTAAAATTATTTGATGAGGTATGAGCAAACCAATCACCATGCGGAAGTTTTTGAACACATAACTCAACGAGCTTTTGACCAATCCCCTTACCACGATATGGCGATAGTACTGCTAAATCCATTATGTTAGCGGCCATTATTTGGTCCGAAATTACTCTAACCATACCAATCATATTTTCCTTATCCCAAACAGTAAAAGCCCAAGTTGAATTTTCAAAAATAAGGGTAAACTTTTCTTTCTGCCAATCAGGTATATTTCTAACCCAACCAGCATCCTTAAACAGATCTTCAACATATTCAGCGGGTACTCCCTTTGTTCCCTCTCTAATAACAAGCCCATTAAAATACTGATACATATGTTGTATTCCCCCATTAAATTTTATTATTGGATAATGACTCTAATATTGTTCCGAGAAACTATAAAAACAAGTTGTTTGTGTTAGCGAATCTTTAATTTAAAAAATACGGGTAATATGTGAGAATCATAATAAAAAGAACTGCCCATTAAAAATAATAAAAAACCAAAAGTAATTGGCGACATGTTAAATTGAAATGGCTTACAATTATTAATCAAGCTGCTCCATTCGTTGAAAAAGGCTTATTAAACTACTCAAATTGATTTCTTCTTTAGTTTAAATATGCTAAAAGGTATCAAGTAGATTAAATAAATGAGTATGCTTGTTACTATAATTGCTATCAATCTATTTACCGTGTTCGGTTTTCCTAGTGTCAGTTCAAGTAAATGGTCAAAAGTTGGTATCCCTAGCCAGATAAGAATTCCACTCATTATAGGATAACCAACGAAAATACCTAAAATGAAAAGTAGATTGTATTTCTTCTTCAATAGCTCCATCTCCTTTTATAAACAATAGTGTTTATACTCATATACTTGCATGGAAAAAACATTTAAATATCACTTCAAATCCCAATGTTCTTTTTTTCATATATTCTATAAGGATGCAAATTACTCCTTTTCGAAAGACTATGTAAAAGGAAAAGGTTGATTTAACGTAAAATGGGTTGATGACGAAGTCAACACATCAAATAATATAAGTAAAAGCGTATTCAAATTCGAATACGCTTTTAGGTAGCAATAATTTAACATCAACAATTGTTATTATTTAGAATTTTCTTGTGTGAAATATTCTACACCTTTTAAATCTTTGATTATACGTTCTCCTAATTTTTCAAACTCCAAAGAAATATTATCATCAAGAGTCACATAGTATTTTGAACCCTTTGTTTCAATCTTTCCTTTGTTATAAACTTTATTAAAGTTTTGGTCAGATTCAGCATTCTCTTTTTCAAGAACTTCATCTATACTGCTTTTTTTAGTCTTTTCATTTACACGAAGGGTACCACTAACCATTATTCCATCCTCAACTAAAACAATAATCTGCCCTTTATTATTCCTAAATCCTGAACCTTCAAAGTCTGATACTTTTGCCTTTAACGTATCCTCATTATTTACACGAGCTGTCAAAAGTAAAATTGTTAAGACTAACAATTTTACTTTTTCATTTAACCCCCCCTATGAAATAACATCTCTATTGAACTAACCTTCCCTTTGTAAAAAATGTTTCCACATTTTGTAGACAAGCTCATCTCTTTAATTGAATTTCTTTCGAATAATGTTTAGAAATAAATTCATCTAAAATAACTTTATGACTTTTAACAATATTCTTTGGCAATTCATTTGGATAAAAGAACTCAAATTTAATAGATTCAGACTTATCGATGTTTAATTCTCCTTTGAACCCTTCCGTATAATAAGCAACTGTAACAACGTAAAATTCATCCCCATTTTCAGCTATTATATAGTTTTCTGGTCCTGAATAAACATTTATTAGATTGAGTTTATCAACAGTTAAACCAGTCTCCTCAAAAATTTCCCTTCTTGCAACATCTTCTGTGGATTCTCCTAATTCCATTAATCCTCCAGTTATCCCCCAATAACCATACGGAAACTTTCGTTGTTGCATTAATAACCTACCCATTTCATCGATGATAACAGTAACAGCACCTACAAATATTAAAGGTCTATGACCAACTATTTTCCTTAAATCTTCTATGTATCCCATAATGCTTGCCTCCTAGAGCACAGTTTTCTTTTTAGATTATAACTATCAAGCAAGTTGGAGCAATTAGAAGATGTTGCTCAATGTATAATAGTACAGAACCGCTTGAAAATTGAATGGCAGGTTCCTCAGTACCTTCTTGACATGCGACTAACAAGACCAAACTAATCATGAAACACCAAAACATCCTAAATCTCTTTTTCATATCCATAAGTGACTTCCCCCTATTTTATTGAAATTGAAAGGATGAAATAAACTAGTCCTACACTCATTTCAGTTAGAATAACCTTTCGACTTTGTTTATGAAAGTAACTTTCGATTCCATCCATAATAGAGAAAACACCAGCTATTACAAAGACATATTTCAGAAAGAGCATTTCTATACCATTTATGATTGCCATTATTAAAAAGGTAATCATTGCGATAAGCATTATTGTTCTTAGAATAATAATTGGTTTTGCGCTCTTTTTCCTCGTTACTTTTTCAAAAAATAATCCCATATATTTATCCTCACCTGAACTGTTATTTTTTAATTAATCAACTCGAAAAGCCAAACAGTTCACTATAATACGTTAATATTAGATGAAAAGTTTCATATTTGGTAAATATTTCTTAATAATAAGAAAAGCACAAGCATCTCTTATTCAACAACGATTACAGGATGGCATGATCACTACTTTTATTTAAACTATTTCTTCCTCATAGCAATAGCTGAGCTAACTCTTCTTGTTAGGTACTACTCACTTAATGGATTGTAGTGAAAGGTGGCGACTCCAGCAGGAGGCCAACAGGAAGTTGGTCACGAAGGCGTTGCCACACGATGTGGCGCTCTTAGCCTTTGTTCCTCTGTGAGACAGATAATCCATCACAACGAACGCGTAGCGGAGGTGATGGATTATCGCTCACCCCGCGGAACGCGTCCACCTGAAACGAAAATCCATATACTTTCGTATCTAAAAAACACTATAGCTTTGCTTTCTCACTATGGAGAAAACAAGACTATAGTGTTTCAACTTAAAAATTAAAACTAAAATTATCTGGATCTGCTCCAGTACGTTCATTCAAGTTTAGTGCATCGATATTTTTCATATCTTCAAAGGATAATTCGAAATCGAATACATTTAGATTTTCAACAATTCTAGTAGGTGTCACTGATTTTGGAATCACAATTAAATCATGTTGTAAGTGCCAGCGAATGATTGTTTGTGCTGGCGATTTACCGTATTTTCCGCTAATTCGTTTTAATGTCGGCTCATTTAGTAACCCACCTCTTGCAAGTGGTGACCATGAAGTAACTGCAATTCCTTGTTCATTGCAATATTCTCTTAGGTCAAATTGAGTTAAACGAGGATGACATTCAATTTGATTGACCATTGGTTTAATATTTACTTTTGCAGCAATTGCTTCAAGATGGTGTTGATGATGATTAGATACACCAGTAGCACGGATTAGCTTCTCTTCATATAAACGTTCAATTGCACGATACGTTTCAATAAATGTCTCTTTCACTGGCCAATGCGTTAAATATAAATCTATGTAATCGAGTCCTAATAATTCCAATGACTTTTCAAATGCTCTTAACGTCTGGTCATACCCTTGATCTTTATTCCATACTTTTGTTGTAATAAAAAGACTTTCTCGTGGAATGGACGAATTACGTACCGCCTCTCCAACTTGCTGCTCGTTTGCATAAAGAGAAGCAGTATCTATATGACGATAACCATTATCCAAAGCAGCTGAAATTGCTTGTAAAGCTATATCTGGCTCTGTCATTTTATATACACCTAAACCAATACGTGGCATTTCTACACCATTTGCTAAACGTTTTGTTGAATCCTTATGTAATTTCATTGAACTCATCCTTTCTTATGAGGAAAACGACTGAAATTAATCAGTCGTTTTTTCTCTGCTTCATGGAAGAAGTATCGTCTGATTGCGCTGGGTCTGATACTCGATTATCTTGTTCCAAACCATTATCGTCTCTCAGCTTCTCCATTTGCTTTCCTAACAGTTTCACTTCTTCCATATTTGTTGCCATCGAACCGTTTTCTGGACCATTTTTCAAATTGCTCATTTAAAAAATCACTCCTTTTCACTATGGTAGTAGAATATTCCATAGGTTGCAACTTTCAATAGAAACATTTCGGACATAATTTCACTTTCCCGCAATATTTCTTTTTGATACTAAATAGGGTATACTTAGTTCAGAATATATTAGAGGAGGAACTCAATATGAATCTTATCCTTATTCTTGGAGTTATTGTAGCGTTCCTTGCTGCGATTTTCAAAGCAGGATACGAAGACAAACCAGGTGCTTCTGACAAGTAATAATACTAAGAACGGACAAGTCTAAATAGACCTGTCCGTTTTTTTAATGTAAATTAGGATAATCTTGCTGACGTAAAGCTTCGTAAATTAGTATCGCAGCAGTATTTGATAAGTTCAATGATCGAATATTATCATTCATTGGAATTCTTAAAGCACGATCTGGATGTGCATCGATAAACTCGCGTGGTAACCCTTTTGTTTCACGTCCAAAAATAAAGAAATGATCCTTTTCCACGTTACTAAAATCATATGTTGTATGTGGTTTCGCCCCAAACTTTGTTATTAAATAATATTCACCTTCCGGATGTGCCTCAAAAAAATCATCTAATCCATCATAATACGTAATATCGACATGCTCCCAATAATCGAGTCCTGCACGTTTTAACATTTTATCATCCGTTGAAAACCCAAGAGGTCGAATTAGATGTAATTTTGCTCCTGTTCCAGCACATGTTCTAGCAATATTCCCAGTATTTGCTGGGATTTCTGGTTGATATAATACAATATTAATACTCAACTATTCCACTTCCTATTTCTCTAATATGTAAAACTGTATACCTTTTCGTATTTCTTCTATTACTTCTTCTACTTTTTCGTTTTGTTCAGCTCTTTTCAATGCAGTTAATCCATCATCAGTGTTAATCTTTCCAATTGCCCAAGCAGCAGTCCCACGAATAACCGGACGAGCATCATTTTCCATTAGCTCGATTAATGTTGGTACTGCAGAAACTTCCTTGAAATGGGCAAGCGCAATAATAGCATTACGTTGAATAGGATTCTTCCCTCTCCAGGCTCCGGACATATGCCCATACGTTTCTTTAAACATTCGATTTGTCATACTCAATAATGGTAGCAATAATGGCTTTACAAGCTCTGGGTCAGGCTTAAACGCTTCCTGATGTAAATTAGCTTTCCCTTTATTTTTCGGACAAATGGTCTGACATGTATCACATCCATAAATTCTATTTCCTATCTTCGCACGAAACTCATCTGGAACCATTGTTTTCGTTTGCGTTATAAAAGCAATACAACGCTGTGCATTCAATTGCCCGCCTTCTATTAATGCCCCTGTCGGACAAATGTCTAAGCAAAGTGTACATTCCCCGCACTGATCCTCCATTTGCTCACTTGGAGCAAACGGAATTGATGTAATCATCTCACCTAAATATACATAAGATCCATATTCAGGGGTAATGATAGCACAATTTTTAGCACTCCACCCTATTCCTGCACGTTCTGCTACAGCCCGATCCGATAGTTCACCTGTATCTACCATTGACCGCAACCTTGCATCTGGTATATGCGTTAATATAAATAATTCTAATTGAGCAAGTTTTTCACGTAAAACAGTATGATAATCCAATCCCCATGAAGCTCTTGCAAAAATTCCACGTCTCGCACCTACCTTACTAGAAGGTGCATCTTTCATCTTTGCCGGATAAGCAATAGCAATTGAAATAATACTTTCTGCATCAGAAAGTAAAAGATCTGGATGCGATCTTTTTTCTATGTCTGGTTCTTCAAAACCGGAAGCAAATCCAAGTTCCTGCTGTCGAATTAATCTATTTTTTAATTCATGAAATGGAGAGGCAGAAGTAAACCCAATTTTATCAATTCCAATGGATGAAGCATATTCAATTAGATTTTCTTGAAATTGGTTGATATTCACAATTGTTCTCCCTTTCTTATGCTAAACTAAAGAAAATATGTGTTAGGATGGTCGTTATGATTGTAAAATTAGATGATTCTTTATTGCAAATAGAACCTACTATTAAAATAGGCATTATTCATTATACCAAAATTATTGTATCCTCTTCGCCTCAAATGCTTAAGGGGCGTCTTCAATTATTTCAAGAGCAACTTTTCTTTGAATTGGAAGAAAAGTCTGTAACAGAATTTGAGGGCATTAAAGAATGGCGAGTACTATGGAAAAAACTAGGTGCAGATCCTAACCGATATCGTCCTTCTGTTGAAGCATTGTATCGACGAATTGCAAAACAAAATTATATCACACCTATGCATTCCGCTGTTGACCTAAATAATTTCTTTTCGATGCGATATGAAATACCGATGGGAATTTATGATCTAGAAAAGATTCAAGGAGATGTGACTATTTCACTTTGCAGTGAGGAAACGAAGTATGAAGGATTAAATGGGAGAGAGAATAAATTACAACATATACTCACTTTAGAAGATAAGGTCGGTCCATTCGGTAGCCCATTTGTTGATTCTATAAGAACTGCTGTAACGGAAGATACGTCAAATGCTTTCCAAATTGTTTTTCTTCGACCTTCTACCGATTTAGAAGATAGTCGCAAACTAGTTGAATCGATGGGTGCAATGTTTACCCAAATTCATGGAGGAGATGCGCTCTCTACTATTTTAAACGATGACAATAAAGAATGGAGGATATAAGTAGTGATGGCAAATATCTCGTTAGCAGAAGCTGTAAAATTAAAAAGTCTATTATTAAAAAGAGTTCAAGAACTAGAAGAAGAAATTATTCGAGTAGCTTTCACAATTATAGAAAAGGATACTATTCCTGAAGTGGGACCAAGAACGGTATCAGTAGTGGACAATGAAATAACAGGAACGAGAAAAGATATACGTACTCTCGATAAACTCATTTATGAAGCAAATATCAGCAATACAGTAATGTTTAAAGACAAAGATTATACAATTGTAGAAGCAATAGAACTAGCTACACAAATGCGCGCACAAGCAAGGATATACAAGCAATTGGGTGCTTCTGAGAAACAACGAGTACAATATGGATATAGAGAAGGTGCTACCTATGTCCAAGTTGCCTTATTCAACCCTGAGGAATATAGATTAAATGCTTTGCAATACGAAAAAGATGCAAATAAATTATCGGGAATTATCAATGCAAAAAACTACTCTGTAATGATTCTTTTTGATGATTCAAAGTATGCATAATCCTTGGTAAGGTGAGACTCCTTGCCAAGGCATAGTTAGGAAATCAATTTCAAAATGATTAGAAAAACCAATGACCTCTAACTTTTCACTTTGTGACCAATGACTAATGACTAACTATTGCTATTGAAACTTAATTAGTTTACTTTCTGGTTTCCTACTATGAAAAAACGCTCCTTTCCACTTTTGTGGCGGAGCGTTTTTATGATTTAAACAATAATATTAAGCATCTCAAATGGATTTATAATAACAATTGTTCCTAGTACATACAATATGTAATACGACAGTTTCTAGTTATTTCTCGAACCTACATACATAAAAAGAGAGGATGGGAGTACTGCTTTCTCAGAAACTAGCCTTAGCAATTAAAAGCATTATTGGTTTATTTATACTTGTGTATGGAACAGCTATTCTTTTTAAATTGTCATTTGGAGAATATTTAATGGTCGATGGGTTAGGTGATTTAAATTATTTATATCTTTTCATATTATGTGCTGTCCCATTTGTGTTAGGAATTCTAGGAGAAAATGGTGTCAAACTGACTTTAATGAGCGGCTTATTCTTTGGTACTCTTTTTGTACTTGTCCACGGTACTCTTATTTTCTCCGTACTTGAAATGACTTCAGAAATATTAGCAAGAATTTTAACTGTTATTCCAATAAGCGCACTTCTAATAGTAGTCGTGTCTTATTTCGTTGTTAATCATGAGAAAAAGTTTATAAGCTAAAACATCCTCGCTTGCCTATTATTATTAGGTATGCGAGGATGTTTTATTATTCTAATTTTTAAATAGACCTGTTTGCTCTCCGTCAATAATAAGCTTCCAAGTTCCATGCTTTTTCAATGTAATTTTACCTTTATAAAAGTAAATTTCCTGGGAGTTACTAGCATCAATATTAAATCCCTCTTCTTGAAAAATAGTCTCTTGTTTAATATTCCCTTTATCATCAAGTAGTTGGACTTCTATTTGCTCCTTCTCGCCAATTGTACTTTCTATATATAATTCATATTCTTCACCAACTGGTATTTCTTTTGGAGAATCAGATAATGTATAATGCTCAGTTTTAGGAAATGGCGGCAATACGTTAATAGTAAATGCTTCCACTAATTCATCTTCCACCAAGAATGATAACTGCCATTCTCCCTCGTTTGGAAATGGGACAAAGCTCGTTAATGTATGAGCATCCTCGCTGTATAAACCAGCTGAAAGGATACCTCGAGACAGCTCAATTTTTTCCCCTTTTTTATTCACCGCTTCAACCAAGTAATTCCTTCCAACGAGATTATTTGGATCTCCCCAAAAATATAGCATTATCTTTGATCCTCTTCTCCTGTCTTCAGCAATAAATTGTTCCTTAGGAACAAGAATACCTATCTTTCCTTTTACTCCAACTACTTCTTGAACTCTATCTGGTAATGGAAAAACTGTACCCGTCTGAGCACTTAGTTTGTTATTATACTCATTCGTTAAAAAAAGAAATAATAGGACTAAACATATTCCTACTATAGTAAATATCGGGGTTAGGAAAAAAGTTTTCTTAGGAGAATTTTGATTGGATCTTAATGAATATAAAACTTTCTCTTTTTGTTCATTCTCAAGTGAATATTTAGGAAGCTTTTTTAACTCCTCTTGCAGTTTATTTAAATCCTCCATATTCATACCCCTCCTTCTCCAACATTATCTTCAATTTTTTTAACGAACGGTGATACAGTACATTTATGTTGTTCTCGTTACTTTTCAAAATGCTACTTACTTCCTTGGATGACATATCCAAAATCCCTCTAAGAATAATTACTTCTTTATAATTAGCTGGAAGGCTATTAATAGCGTTATATAAATAAGTATTTTGCTGATTTAGAAGAATACGCTGATCTATTTCAAACGAGAAATATTGTTCGTGTAAAAAGAGGTGCCTCAATTTCTTCCAGACACGGTTTCTACGATAGTGATCAATTACCATATTTCTTGCAATAGATATTAACCATGTTTTCGGATGTGCCTTTTCGTTAAATCTTGAAATTTTGTTCAATGCACGAAGAAAGGTTTCTTGTACTAGATCCTCCACATCCATTGATCCAGTATAGTACACTAGAAAGCTTGTAATATCTCTTTCATATAAATCAAACCATTCTTCTATCAAATTCCTCTCCAAGGGATCCCCCCTTCCTTTACTAATTAGACGATTGTATTTCTTTCATCTTACATGAATTTTTGAATAAATAAAAAATCAACCATTTAATATGCAATGGTTGATTTTTTACGATGATTCTTATTATTTAATTAATACGCACGCCCGAACCAAACTGTATGTTTTGATTCTTTTCCACAGTTAATACATGTAGCCTTTTCAACTGGTGGATTGAATGGAATATTACGAGTTGTGAATTTCGTCTCATCTTTCACATGTTCTTCACAAGCATCGTCTCCACACCATCCTGCAAGAATCCAACCTGGGATTTCTCCCTTTTCAGTGGAGTCAGTAAGATGTTGTTTTAGTTGCTCTATTGAATCTACAATTGTATGAGAATTTTGATCACGGAATGCACGAGCTTTTTCTAGTAAACGCGTTTGCATAGTCGTTAACTCTTCTTCAATAAGTTCCACTAGATTAGGAATATCTACGGATACTTTGTCACCCTCATCACGTGCTTTAAGTAGTGCTTGGTTATTTTCTAAATCACGTGGTCCTAATTCAACGCGAACAGGAACGCCTTTTAGCTCCCACTCGTTAAATTTATAACCTGGAGATTGGTCTGAATCATCCAGACGTACACGAATGCCTTTTGCTTTTAAATCAGCATATAGCCCATCTAGTTTCTCCATAATCGCAGGGTTCTTTTTCCAAGGACCTACTGGAATTAATACAACTTGAGTTGGTGCAACACGTGGTGGTAAAACAAGACCTTGTTCATCACCATGTACCATAATAACAGAACCGATTAGGCGTGTAGAAGTTCCCCATGATGTAGTATGCACGTGTTCATGTTTGTTTTCTTTATTTAAATACTTTATATCAAATGCTTCTGCAAATTTTGTTCCCAAGTAATGAGAAGTTCCAGCTTGAACTGCTTTTCCATCCTTCATCATTGCTTCAATCGAATACGTATCTACAGCCCCTGCAAAGCGTTCAGAAGGCGTTTTTTGACCATCGTATACTGGAATAGCCAAAAGCTCTTCAACAACCTCTTTATAAATGTTAAGCATTTGCATCGTTTCTTTACGTGCATCCTCTTCATCGACATGAGCAGTATGCCCTTCCTGCCATAAAAATTCAGATGTACGAATGAAAGGAAGCGTCTTCTTTTCCCAACGGAACACGTTTGCCCACTGGTTAATTAATACTGGTAAATCACGATAGCTTTTAATCCAATCCGAATACAAATGACCAATCATTGTTTCAGAAGTTGGGCGAAGTGCTAAACGCTCTTCTAATTTTTCACCAGCTGCTTCTGTTACCCATGGAAGCTCTGGAGCGAATCCTTCAATATGATCTTTTTCTTTTTGGAAAAAAGATTCAGGGATAAGCATTGGGAAATAAGCATTACGATGTCCTGTTTCTTTAAAACGTCTGTTCATTTCTTCTTGAATGTGCTCCCAGATTTCAAAGCCATCTGGTTTAAACGCAATACACCCACGAACAGGTGTGTAATCCATTAAATCTGCCTTTTGAATTGTGTCGATATACCATTTTGTAAAATCATTTTGTTGTGTAGACATCTACTTTTCCTCCTTTAAAATAAAAAAAGCGTAAAAACTCCCCTATAAAAAGGGCGTCTTTACACTGGATAGACACGGTACCACCTTTAATTAGTTCGTCAATTTAAACGAACTATCTCAAACGTTGGTTAACGACAACGAACCGGTTATGTTTGCATAACATCTCCGTGGTAGGTTTCAATAAGAAGCGGTGATATAGCTCTCAGCAAGCTGCTATATTTTCTGTCTCACAATTCTTATTTACTTGATCACATCGCAGATTGTATATAACTAATAATATACCAAATAGACGTAATTAATACAATCTGAATCTTATGTAGTTGCTTTATATGAGCACTTTCCCATACCAAATCTAATTCTTCCCTTAACAAAGGTCTCAAGGTATCTATACACAATTCTTTTTGAGTGAATTTTCTTCCTTACTCATTTCATAATTTATAGTCGCTGCTTTTTTATATGCTTCTACTTTAGATGAAGCATATACATCTATAATTTTTCCATCCATAATGAAGTTATACTTTTTTTTCATCTTTATTTTCCTCCTATTCACTCTCACCAAGCTAACATTTATATTAGTATTTACCCTAACTTCTTCTTAACCAAACTTAATATTTAGCAATAGTTCCACATTACTAAAGGGAAACAAAATAATTCGAAATCTGTAAAAGAGCAACAACTTCCTATACGCTTCTTCGGCTTACTTAATTTGCATCTGTTTAAAAATCGGATCTTATACTTTTTAACTTCCTACTAATAAAAAAAAGACCTCTAACTAGAAGTTAGAAGTCTTGGTGTATATGACTTTAAGTCATATTTGGAATACCGGTGGTCGGGGTCGAACCGACACTCTCGAAAGAACGGGATTTTGAGTCCCGCGCGTCTGCCAATTCCGCCACACCGGCAAAATAAAAGACATGTTATTATTTTAAAAATTGGAGGCGGCAACCGGATTTGAACCGGTGATAAAGGTGTTGCAGACCTGTGCCTTACCACTTGGCTATGCCGCCATTTAATAGTTGGAGCGGAAGACGAGGTTCGAACTCGCGACCCCCACCTTGGCAAGGTGGTGTTCTACCACTGAACTACTTCCGCAAAAAAACTGGGGTACCTGGATTCGAACCAGGGCATGACGGAATCAAAATCCGTTGCCTTACCGCTTGGCTATACCCCAATGGGGCGACCGATGGGAATTGAACCCACGAATGTCGGAATCACAATCCGATGCGTTAACCACTTCGCCACGACCGCCACAAATAAAAAAAAGCTAACTAATTAGGAATATGGGGCGACTGATGGGAATTGAACCCACGAATGTCGGAATCACAATCCGATGCGTTAACCACTTCGCCACAACCGCCATTATTCAAGTTAACTGTAAAATTGGCAGGGGCAGTAGGAATCGAACCCACATCAAAGGTTTTGGAGACCTCTATTCTACCGTTAAACTATGCCCCTAAAATAAAAATGGTGGAGGGGGGCGGATTCGAACCGCCGAACCCTAAGGAACGGATTTACAGTCCGTCGTGTTTAGCCACTTCACTACCCCTCCACTAAAAAGTGGTGCCGGAGAAAGGACTTGAACCCTCAACCTACTGATTACAAGTCAGTTGCTCTACCAGTTGAGCTACTCCGGCTTAAAAATGGTGGCTCAGGACGGAATCGAACCGCCGACACAAGGATTTTCAGTCCTTTGCTCTACCGACTGAGCTACTGAGCCTACTTCGATTTGCGCTAAGCTTCGAATCTCTTTGTCAGCTTCATTCGTTCAATCAGTCACGTACTTTAGTACGCTCCTTCTTTCACTCAATCGCTTCCTCGACCTTCTCGCTTATCTCAAATCTCTAAAAAATGGCGGTCCCGACCGGGATCGAACCGGCGATCTCCTGCGTGACAGGCAGGCATGTTAACCGCTACACCACGGGACCATTTGGTTGCGGGGACAGGATTTGAACCTGTGACCTTCGGGTTATGAGCCCGACGAGCTACCGAGCTGCTCCACCCCGCGATAATATTATGATGAAATTAATGGTGGAGGATGACGGGCTCGAACCGCCGACCCTCTGCTTGTAAGGCAGATGCTCTCCCAGCTGAGCTAATCCTCCTGGGTAAATTCATATATATAAGTATGTTACTTTAAATATTAATGGTGACCCCTACGGGATTCGAACCCGTGTTACCGCCGTGAAAGGGCGGTGTCTTAACCGCTTGACCAAGGGGCCATTATTATGTAATAAGAGAGTAAATATCTGGCGGAGAGCAAGGGATTTGAACCCTTGAGACAGGGTTACCCGCCTACACGATTTCCAATCGTGCTCCTTCGGCCACTCGGACAGCTCTCCAAAAATGGCTCCGAAGGTAGGACTCGAACCTACGACCAATCGGTTAACAGCCGATTGCTCTACCACTGAGCTACTTCGGAATATTATTATGCCTAGCGACGTCCTACTCTCACAGGGGGAAACCCCCAACTACCATCGGCGATGAAGAGCTTAACTTCCGTGTTCGGTATGGGAACGGGTGTGA
>NZ_JBHVRO010000016.1:0-58710 GCF_042885655.1 Psychrobacillus sp. NPDC058041 | reverse complement strand
CACCCGTTCCCATACCGAACACGGAAGTTAAGCTCTTCATCGCCGATGGTAGTTGGGGGTTTCCCCCTGTGAGAGTAGGACGTCGCTAGGCACTAGAGAAAGTCGTTACCGAGTAATCGGTGGCGGCTTTTTTTTATTATTATGGTTGCCGAAGGAACGTGAAGAGAGTCACGAGAAAGCAGAGGCACAGAATTGAAATAATTATTTCACATAGAGAAAGCTCTTTATTTGTGAAATTTAATCTCGCCTAGAACTTACTTGGTCTTGAAGTGTCATTTTATAAACGATCATGGATAATAATTCAATTCTTCTCTTCTGTATATAGGTTAATTTATTGATTAAATGACCTATTTCACATAGAAATAATCTATAATTAAGACACTTGGTCCTCAACAGCTGCATTATAGCTGTTATGTTAAACTATCGAAACAACTTTTTATTTTCCCCTATTTAATTGAAATAGTGACAACTCTCCCATAGAAACAACACTTTATTTTAAGGTCGAGTGCTATTACTTCATGTATAATAGAAGGAGGAAGTCACAATAAATAGTGGGGTAATAAAAATGCAGGAGAAACGTCCGTTAGTCGAAGCTATGGAAAAATTTCATAAACAAAAAAGTATTTCTTTTCATGTTCCTGGACATAAAAACGGACTTTTATCAAATTTGCCAAATGCAATAAAAAAAACGATGGAGTATGATTTGACCGAATTAAAGGGATTAGATGATTACCATCATCCGGAGGAAGCTATAAAAGAAGCCGAGCAACTACTTGCAATGGTATACGGTGCTCAAAAAAGCTTTTTTTTGGTAAATGGAACTACCGTAGGAAATCTATCGATGATTTATGCTGCATGTCAGTTTGGTGAGCAGATCATTGTTCAGCGAAATGCACATAAATCTATTTTTCATGCAATTGAGCTAGTTGGGGCAGAACCTATCTTTGTATCTCCCGAGTGGGATGAGAGAACAAAAACCGCTTCATATGTTGCATTTGAAGTTATTCAAAAAGCATTAGCGGAATACCCTCAAGCTAAAGCTATTGTACTAACTTATCCGAGTTATTATGGAGTTTCTTCGTTACAATTAGAAAGCATAATAAACTTATGTCATGCTCATAACATCCCCGTGTTGGTGGATGAGGCACATGGTGCACATTTTCGGGCTAATAAAGACTTTCCAAAGTCTTCTCTTATATATGGAGCTGACATAGTTGTTCAATCAGCTCACAAAACATTACCTGCATTGACGATGGGCTCCTTTTTACATGTCAACTCCAATCTAATAGATACAAGTCGAGTAAATAAATATTTAAGGATGTTACAGTCAAGTAGTCCATCATATCTCTTATTAGCTTCATTAGATGATTCAAGAAGCTATGTGGAGAGATACAATGAAATTGATTTTAAACAGCTTATATATAGAAGGAAATTATTTATAGAGGCATTAGAAACGATTCCTCAATTAGAAATCGTGCAGGTAGATGATCCTCTTAAATTATTAATACGTATGGAAAAGTATTCAGGATTTCAATTACAAAAAGTGTTGGAACAGCAGAATATCTATGTGGAACTTGCGGATACCTATCAAGTTTTAATGATTTTGCCATTATTAAAAGTTGAGCATGAGTATCCTTTTGCAGAAATTAGAAAGCGGATAAAGCATGCTGTGGATATTTTGCGTAAAGAAGTTCCTATCATTCCAAATGATGCTCAATTAATAAAACAAAAATCTATTTCAACATTACATATGAATATAAGTTTGTTAAATGAAAAACAAGGGGAATGGATACCGTACGCACGGTCCTTAGGTAGAATTGCAAAAGGAATGATTATTCCCTATCCTCCAGGCATTCCGCTAATATTGGTTGGTGAGAAGATAACGATAGCTATGTTAACGGAACTAGAAGAATGGATGGAAAAAGGTGCGTTATTTCAAGGTCAACATAGACTGGATGAAAAGTTAATATATGTAGTGGAGGAGTAAATGTGCAGAAAAAAGGGTATTTTATTTCAAGTGAGGGTCCTGAAGGTGCTGGAAAGACAACCATCATGAATTTACTTGGAATTAGGTTGAAAGAAGAAGGCTATGATGTTGTTATGACTAGGGAGCCCGGCGGAATTATGATTTCAGAGAAAATTAGAGACATAATTTTAGATAATGAGCATACAATGATGGATAGCCGTACAGAAGCATTATTATATGCAGCAGCCAGAAGACAGCATTTAGTAGAAAAGGTACAACCAGCAATAGATGCTGGAAAAATTGTTATATGTGATCGATTTATCGATAGCTCTCTTGCTTATCAAGGTTATGCTAGAGGAATTGGGGTAGATGAAATTTTGGCTATTAATAAGTTTGCTATAGGTAAAACAATGCCGGATAAAACCATCCTATTTGATATAGAACCTGAAGTAGGACTTGCCAGAATCGAAGCACATAATAACAGAGAAAAAAATCGATTAGATGTAGAAAGTCTAGTTTTTCATCAAAAAGTAAGAGAAGGCTATTTATCACTCATAGATCAATATCCAAAACGTATTCAAGTAGTTGATGCTTCTCAATCATTAGAGATAGTATTAGAAGAAGTTTATAACGTTATAAAAAGGGAATTAGAAATTATTAGATAATTCATGTTATAATAAGAAGATAATAATAATAGGGGTGAGTATCGATGAAATTGATAGTAGCGGTAGTGCAGGATCAGGATAGTAATCGATTGTCTAATGCTTTAACAAAAGCAAAGTTCAGAGCAACTAAACTGGCTAGTACAGGTGGGTTTTTACGCTCTGGTAATACTACTTTTTTAATCGGCACAGACGACTCATTAGTATCATCAGCGTTAGAGTTAATTAGAGATAATTGTAGAGCAAGAGAGCAAATGGTTGCACCTGTTTCGCCAATGGGTGGAAATGCTGATTCATATATCCCATATCCAGTGGAAGTAGAGGTTGGAGGCGCAACAGTATTTGTTCTACCAATTGAACAATTCCATCATTTCTAATAATGAAGGAAGGCGTAGAAAAAAATGAAAATTAATCAAGATTTACGAGTTGGAATAGATAAAGTTCGTAAAGATTCTATTCAAAATAACACACAATCAGCAAAGTTTGGACAAATGATAACGAAACATGATCAAAGAATGCAGACAGAAACATTGACTAGATTATTAGGAGATATTTCAACTGCGGGCGATAGACTTGCACGTTCAAGAAATTTACGTGATATGGCAAAGTTTAAAATGCTAATACGAAAGTTTCTACATGAAGCCGTGGATTTTGGGATGGGATTAAAACAATCACATACTTGGAATCGTTTTGGCGAAGGTAGAAAACTGAAAATAGTTGAGACTATTGATGAAAAATTAGTCGAGTTAGCGGAAGAAATTCTAGTTAAAGAGAAGAGCTCTATTGATTTGTTAGATAAGATTGGTGAAATAAAAGGTCTACTAATCAATCTATACACGTAAATTTCCCGTGTTTTCGCTTTAAGCGAGGCACGGGATTTTTTCAAAAGACAATATAGTATATTCATTACAGGTTGATCTTCGCTGCAGGCGGACGCTTTCCGGGGAGGCAAGCATCAAGCTATTTTCCTTGCTCCTGCGCAAGCTCGTCGCAGAAAAAGATTTTGCTCCTGCGCAAGCTCGTCGCAGAAATTAATTTCGCTGAGCGTGAGGGCTGGATCTTGATCTGCTTGCTAATTCACTAGGAGCCATCGTCTTCCGCTCCAATTAACTACGGATACTCTTCTCGGAAGGAACGGGCGTCTTTTTGCTTGTTTTTTCTCAAAAGATTTGTACATTTCCTTTCCAGTTACTCTTGCGCTAGTTTAATTACATAAAAACGTATTTAATATAAGAAGGTGATAAACATGGAAAGCTGGTCAATAGAAGGTATAGAGAAATTACAGCCTGTTGCTATTAAACAAATACAGTCTATTTTCTCCAAAAAGCGTATAGGACATGCATACGTAATAGAGGGAGCGAAAGGGACAGGAAAAACTAGGGTCATGCAATTTTTTGTTCAACTCATTTTATGCGAAAATCCGACAAAAAATGTTCCATGTGAAACATGTCGATCGTGTAAAAGGTTAAAATCAAATAATCATTTGAACTTTATTGAACTAGAGCCAGAAGGTCAATTTATTAAAAGGGGTCAAATTGATGAATTAATACATGAGATGAGTAAGACAGCAATTGAAACTGGACGTAAAATATATGTTATTCACCATGCGGATCAGCTAAATGCTAGCGCAGCTAATGCATTGTTAAAATTTTTAGAAGAGCCTCAAAGTGAAATAACTGCAATTCTTTTAACAGATAAAGCTCATGCACTAATTCCCACAATAAGCTCTAGATGTCAGCAACTTAGTTTAAGTTCTATGCCACAATCCTTCTTAAAACAGAAATTAATAGAAGCTGGTATTACAGAATCGATGGCCTCTACGGTAAGTAAAATGACGAATCAGGTCGAAGAAGCAATAACATTAGCGAAAGACGAGCATTTTGGACTTGCAAGGAAATCAGTGTTAAAATTGGTTGAAGTGAGTGGTAAAAGTATTCATGATGCGCTAATGTGTATTCAAGAGGATTTTGGTCCGCTTCTAAAAGAGAAAGAACAAGCAGAACAAGCATTAGATTTACTACTGTTCGCCTATCGTGATATAGTAGCAATAAAAGCAAGTCCCATCGCAGTTTGTACTTATCCGGACATGGTTCATTATTGGAAGCAGGTTGCTTTACATACAACGTATGAGCAACTTTCCAAACAATTAGAAATGATATTACATGCGAAACAAAATTTGCATAAAAACATGAACCGAACACTGATGATGGAGCAATTAATGTTAAATCTGCAGGAGGGATTTACTTTTGTATAATGTTGTAGGAGTCCGCTTTAAAAAAGCGGGTAAAATATATTATTTTGATCCAGTGGATTTTATTTTAGAGAAAGATGACTATGTCATCGTAGAAACTGCAAGAGGTGTGGAGTACGGTAAAGTTGTTGTACCAATTAAGCAGGTAGGTGAGCATGATGTTGTGCTTCCATTAAAGCAAGTAGTTAGACCATCGACAGAAAAAGATCGAATTCAAGTGGATGAAAATCGATTAGAATCGGCCCAAGCTTTAGCTTTAGGAACGGAAAAAATAGTTGAAAGAGAATTAGAAATGAAGCTTGTGGATGTTGAATATACGTTTGACAGAAATAAGATTATTTTTTATTTCACAGCAGAAGGACGAGTAGATTTTCGTGACTTAGTAAAAGACTTAGCATCTGTTTTTCGAACGCGGATTGAACTAAGACAAATCGGGGTTCGAGATGAAGCGAAGATGTTGGGTGGAATTGGACCGTGTGGGCGGATGCTCTGCTGTTCAACTTTTTTAGGAGACTTTGAACCAGTTTCTATTAAAATGGCTAAAGATCAAAACTTGTCTTTAAATCCGTCTAAGATTTCTGGATTATGTGGGCGACTTATGTGTTGTTTGAAATATGAAAATGATGAGTATGAAGCAGCTCGAGAGCAAATGCCAGACGTTGGAGATAAAGTAGAAACTCCAGACGGTTTTGGAAAAGTCGTCAGTATGAATATTTTAGAAAGAGTACTACGAATAGAGTTAAATGATCCACTAAGAGTGTTAGATTACACGTTAGAAGAAATTATAAACCATGCGGAAAATCCGGTACAATGGTCAGGGCAATGAGGTGAATGTGTGATGGACCGAAATTTTTTTGATACAATTACAGAATTTGAGAAACAATTAGAGTCCACGCAGCTGCAATTTCGAGCTTTAAAAGAATTTGTAGCGATAATGGTAGAGGAACGTCAAGCGCTGCAGCAAGAGAATACTCACTTAAGACAAAGACTTGATGAGATGCATGAAAAAGAATTACTGTTAGAGAAGGCACAAGAAGAAAAAGTGCTGTTAAGCAAAAAAGATATTGGGGAAGGCTATGATAATCTTGCGCGATTATATCAGGAAGGTTATCATGTATGTCATGTCCACTTCGGAAGCTCAAGAAAAGAAGAAGATTGTCTATTTTGCTTATCATTTTTAAGTAAACAAAACATATAATCAATTGACTGATGCCACTCCATAAGTGGGTGTCAGTCTTTTGTTTTGCTGGGGGAATCAATTATGGAACAATGGTTAAAGGATGATGAAAGACTTGATTACTTATTAGCGGAAGAATTGAGAATTATTCAAAGTCCATCTGTTTTTTCATTTTCTTTAGATGCAGTGCTTCTTTCAAGATTTGCTTATGTCCCAATAAATAAAGGGAAGATTGTAGATCTATGCACAGGGAATGGAGCGATACCATTATTTTTAAGTGCACGAACAAACGCTAAGATTATTGGAATCGAGCTACAGGAACGACTAGCAGATATGGCAAAAAGAAGTGTAGAGTATAATAAGTTAGAGACACAAATCATAATTGAACAAGCAGATGTCAAAGGGATTGCCAATCAAGTTGGGTATGAAAAATATGATGTTGTAACATGTAATCCACCTTATTTTCCTGCGCATGAAGCAAGTGAAAAAAACCTGAAAGAGCATTTAGCGATAGCAAGACATGAAATCCATCTCACTCTAGATGAAGCTGTTCTTTCTGCAAGTGAATTGTTAAAACAAGGTGGGAAGGCCGCTTTTGTCCATCGACCTGGAAGACTCATAGATATCATTACGGCAATGAGAGCAAACCGTTTAGAACCAAAGCGCATTCGATTTGTTTATCCTAAAGAAGGTAAAGAAGCGAACACGTTATTAATAGAAGCCATTAAAGATGGAAAACCAGATTTGAAAATCTTACCCCCTCTGTATGTATACAACAAGGACGGGGAATATACAGAAGAAGTAAAAGAGCTGCTTTATGGAAAAGAATGATAAAAGACATACCTTTTATGTATTACAATGTAGTGACGGATCTTTCTATGCCGGATACACAAATGATTTAGAAAAAAGAGTTAACATACATAATGATGGTAAGGGAGCTAAATATACAAGAGCAAAACTCCCCGTTTTTTGCATATATCATGAAGTATTTGAATCTAAGCAAGATGCAATGAGAGCGGAGTATGCATTTAAACAACTTACTAGGAAACAAAAGATTCACTATATGGGAGGGCTAATCAAAGATGAAATCTCAAAAATCGACCGAACATGAACAGAGTAGCTGCTTATATTTAGTTGCGACTCCCATTGGAAATTTAGAAGATATGACGATGCGCGCAATTCGAATATTAAAAGAAGTAGATATAATTGCCGCTGAAGACACACGAAATACAAAAAAGCTTTGTAATTATTTTGAGATATCAACTCCACTTATGAGCTATCATGATCATAATCAACAAGTAGGTGGAGAAAAATTATTAGAATTATTAAGGCAAGGAAAACGTATTGCATTAGTAAGTGATGCAGGCCTACCTTGTATTTCAGATCCTGGAGCAGATATTGCAGCAAAAGCGGTTAGCGAAGGGTTTGCAGTTGTTCCAATTCCAGGGGCAAATGCGGCACTTAGTGCTTTAATTGCATCTGGATTATCAACACAGCCATTTTTCTTTTATGGTTTTTTAAGTAGAAATAAAAAAGAAAGAAAAGAAGAAATCACAAAGATTCAAAAGAGACAAGAATCAATTATTCTATATGAATCACCTCATCGATTAAAGGACTCATTGAAAGATATGCAAGCAATAATGGATGGAAGTAGAAAAATTGTACTTGCAAGAGAACTGACAAAAAAGTTTGAGGAATTTTTAAGAGGGACTATTGACGAAGCGGTAGCTTGGGCAGAGCGATCAGAAGTACGTGGTGAATTTTGTATCGTTTTAGAAGGATCAAGCGAAGAATCAGTAAATGAGCAAGAATCTCCTTGGTGGGAACAATTAAGTATTGAAGAACATGTGAACAGTATTATAGAAGAAAAGCAATGTACTTCGAAAGAGGCTATCAAAGAAGTAGCAATACAAAGAGGCTTGTCGAAGAGAGAAATTTATCAAGATTATCATGTGAAATAATAGCAAGCATTACTATTCTATGAAATTAAAAAACATCCGTATACCAAAAAGGATACGGATGTTTTTCTTATTTTAAATTATATTATTTTAAATTGTTTTGAATTTCTTTAATTAGTAATTCCGCACCTTCAGGGCTTAGAATTAATTTTCCGCCAACTAGACGTAGATTGTCGTCTGATACTTCACCAGTTACAGCACAAGTCATGTTTGGCATGTATTTTTTTAGAATAATTTTGTCATCATCTACGTAGATTTCAAGAGCATCCTTTTCTGCAATACCTAACGTGCGACGAAGTTCAATTGGAATAACTACGCGTCCTAGCTCATCAACTTTACGAACAATACCTGTAGATTTCATAATAAATTTTTCTCCTCTCAAGAGTACGTTTTTTTCGTCAAGATTCGACATAAATCTCTTTGATGTTATTTATCATACCAAGTAATACCATTTCCGTCAATAATTAAATCGAAGACAAATTACGGTTTATAATAAAAAAATATTAGATTATTAGCTGTTTTAATAAAAAAATGATGTCACTTTTATGATAAAAGGAATTATTTTGATATATTAACTATTTAAATGGAAAAAGCATTAATATAATTAACTTTCGACAAAAATAGCGCAAACCAATTAATTAATTGAAACAAGTTCGTCGTTTCGATAGAATAAAGAATAAAGAAGATTCAACATTGGAGGCATCTTTACATTGAAAGATCAACTGAAAACATTTTATATAACAACACCTATTTATTATCCAAGTGGTAAATTCCATATTGGTACTGCCTACACAACTGTAGCATCAGATGCAATGGCACGTTACAAAAGATTAAGAGGTTTTGATGTACGTTTTCTTACAGGGATGGATGAACATGGACAGAAAATACAGGAAAAAGCCCAAGAAGCTGGAATGGAACCCCAAGCATATGTAAATGAAATTGCAACGGCTGCCAAAAAAGTGTGGGAGCTAATGGATATTTCATATGATGATTTTATCCAAACTACAGAAGAGCGTCATAAAAAAGTAGTTGAAAAGATTTTTCAAAAGTTTTTAGATAATGGAGATATTTATAAAGGCGAATATGAAGGGTGGTATTGTACACCTTGTGAATCCTTTTTTACAGAAACACAATTAGTAGATGGCAATTGTCCAGATTGCGGCCGCTCTGTTAATAAAGTAAAAGAAGAATCTTATTTCTTTAATATGAAGAAATATGCAGATCGTTTATTGGCTTATTATGAAGACAACTTAGGATTTATTGAACCTGAATCTAGAAAAAACGAAATGATTAATAACTTTATTAAGCCTGGTTTAGAGGATCTATCTGTATCCCGAACATCCTTTGATTGGGGAATTCACGTTCCTGGAGATCCAAAACATGTCATCTATGTATGGGTGGATGCATTAACGAATTACATTACTTCTCTTGGATATCTTTCAGAGGATGATTCACTGTTCCGTAAATTTTGGCCAGCTGACGTACATGTGGTAGGGAAGGATATTGTTCGTTTCCATACAATTTATTGGCCAATTTTCTTAATGGCATTAGACTTACCACTCCCTAAAAAAGTATTTGCTCATGGATTTATTATGATGAAGGATGGAAAAATGTCGAAATCCAAAGGAAATGTTGTATATCCAGAAATGTTGGTAGAACGCTACGGTTTAGATGCAACTCGCTACTTCTTATTGCGTGAACTTCCATTTGGACAAGATGGTGTTTTTTCACCAGAATCATTTGTAGAAAGAACAAACTTCGATTTAGCAAATGACTTAGGTAATCTGTTAAATAGAACTGTTTCTATGATTAATAAATACTTTGATGGAAAACTTCCAGTTAATCAAAGCCAACCTACTGAATATGATGCAGCTCTTTATCAATTTGCAGAAGAAACAGTAGAAAAATATGAAACAAATATGGAAAAAATGCAATTTAGCGTAGTTCTAGGAGATTTATGGTCCCTAGTGTCTCGTACAAATAAATATATTGATGAAACACAACCTTGGGTACTTGCAAAAGACGAAGCTTTGAAAGGTCAATTAGCAATGGTAATGACTAATTTAGCAGAAAGCTTGCGCCAAATTGCTATATTGATTCAACCGTTTATGACAAATAGTCCTAAAGAAATTATTGGACAGCTTGGTTTAACTGAAGATGATTTGAAATGGGATCTACTAGGATCTTTTAATGTAATTAAAAATGGAGTAGAAGTCATTAAAACCGGAGTTCCTATTTTCCCAAGGTTAGATGTGGAAGTAGAAGTAGCCTATATTAGAGAGCAAATGCGCGGTTCGGTACTAACTCCACAAGAAGAAGTGGAAGAAGATCCTCAAGCAGAAGAAATTTCTATTGATGATTTCTTCAAAGTGGATTTACGTGTTGCAACAGTTATCGACTGTGAACCGATTCCAAAAGCAGACAAATTATTGAAATTACAACTGGATATGGGGTATGAAAAACGTCAAGTTGTTTCTGGAATTGCCCAACATTATAAACCAGAAGATCTTGTAGGTAAAAAAGTAATTGTAGTAGCAAACTTGAAGCCAGTAAAACTTCGAGGAGAGCTGTCTCAGGGGATGATTCTTGCAGGTGAAAAAGATGGCTTTTTAACACTTGCTTCAGTTGATGAAAAACTTGAAAATGGCGCTCAAGTAAAATAAATAACCCAAGACCTGTCACGAAATTGGTGGCAGGTTTTTTTATTAAACAAATATTTTAAAATACTATTTTTGACGAGATATTAATGGTGGGATTTTGAAATAATGGTCTTTAAATGTTAATGCTTTAAACTAAAAAACGTGACTTTATTAAAGTAATTGTAATAGTATTGTGATGTAGATAAAGTCATTCCAAAAATTAAACTAAGTAAGGAGAAAACTATGTATATAGACACGCATGTTCATCTAAATGCAGATCAATACGAAGAAGATCTTCAAGAAGTGATTGATAGAGCATTAGCTGCAAATGTTAAGAAAATGGTTGTCATTGGATTTGATCACAAAACAATTGAGCGTGCCATGAAGCTAGCAGAAAATTATCCTTTTATTTATGCTGTGATAGGTTGGCATCCAGTTGATGCAATTGATTGCACAGAAGAAGATCTGCAATGGATTGAAGATCTTGCTGCACATAAAAAAGTGGTTGGTATTGGGGAAACAGGACTTGATTATTATTGGGATAAGTCACCTAAAGATGTTCAACAAGAATTGTTTCGTAAACAGATACGATTAGCGCAAAAAGTAAATTTACCGATTATCATACATAATCGCGATGCAACGGAAGACGTTTTACGAATCTTGAAAGAAGAAGAAGCACATTTAACAGGTGGCATTATGCATTGCTTTGGTGGAAGTGTAGAGACGGCAATTCAATGTATCGATATGAACTTTAAAATTTCACTTGGTGGTCCAGTGACATTTAAAAATGCAAAAAAACCAAAAGAGGTAGCAACAGAAATATCTTTAGAACATTTATTGATCGAAACAGATGCACCTTATTTAGCTCCACATCCTCATCGTGGAAAAAGAAATGAACCTTCACTTGTGCCACTAGTTGCTGAAGAAATTGCACGTTTAAAAGGTCTTACTGTTGAAGAAGTTGCTTTTGCAACTACGAAAAATGCAGAAGAATTTTTTGGACTAATTGATTAAAAAATGTAAAACTTTCCATACTGTTAATAGAGGTATTTTTGGTGAGTTAGAACTATAAAAAAATCTTAAAGAGTTGACAAGCTGAAAAGTACTCTATATAATCACACGAGTGAACAAGGAGGCGTTTTTCATGTCAAATAATACCATGAAAAACCTGTTCTTTCATTCATTGAGGAGCAAGCAAACCTTAGTAACTATTATGTCTATTCTATTGTTTCTTGCAGTGGTTTCTTTCGTTTTATTCGAAGGAACAAAAAAAACTGTTGCTTTAACAGTTAACGGTGAACAACAAGAGATTTTAACGCATGCAAATACAGTTGGAGAATTACTAAGGCAAAATAACATAGTAGTCTCCAACGAAGATTATTTAAAACCCTCAGTGAACACTTCAATCAAAAATAATTTAGCGATTGAGTGGGAGCAGGCAAGACAGATAGAAATCACAGTAGATGGAAAAATTCAAACCATCCATACGACTGCAGATTTAGTTTCAGAAATACTCGCAAAGGCGAATGTTCAAATAGGTGAACATGACGTAATAACTCCTGCAATAAATGCAGAGGTTGGATCAGATTGCAAAGTTTCTATAGAAAAGGCGTTTGAAGTAACACTTTTAGATGGTAAAAACGAGC
The DNA here is from genome assembly GCF_042885655.1 of Psychrobacillus sp. NPDC058041. Classification (NCBI taxonomy): domain Bacteria; kingdom Bacillati; phylum Bacillota; class Bacilli; order Caryophanales; family Bacillaceae; genus Psychrobacillus; species Psychrobacillus sp. NPDC058041. Next base: position 46,411 of record NZ_JBHVRO010000016.1, on the reverse strand, counting down.
AGAAAGTAAGGTCCACTTCGACTACGGTCGCTGACTTTTTAAAACAACATAACATTCAATTGAATGAATTTGACCGAGTGGGACGGGAAATGGATGAATTAGTACTTCCAAATTCTGTTATACAAATAGTGCGAGTAGAAAAGGTCACCGATGTAGTTGAGGAAGAAACAAACTTTGCAGTAGAAACGAAAAAAGATGACTCGCTATTAAAAGGGAAAGAAAAAGTGGTGCAAGCGGGAGAAAAAGGATCCGTTTCACGAACATATGAAGTTGTTAAAGAAAATGGCAACGAAGTATCTCGTAATGTAGTTAGTGAAAAAGTTACAAAAGAGCCAATTAAAAAAGTTGTAGCAGTAGGGACGAAGATTGTCACTGCTAGTGTTTCTCGTGGGGAAAATTCATCCTCTTCTTCAACGGGAGAAAACGAGTTTTACGTAACAGCAACAGCTTACACAGCTTATTGTAACGGTTGTTCTGGTGTAACTACATCTGGTCTTAACTTAAAAGCTAATCCAGACTTAAAAGTCATTGCTGTAGATCCTAATGTTATTCCACTTGGATCAAAAGTTTGGGTTGAAGGCTATGGTTATGCAGTAGCAGGTGATACTGGTGGAGCAATTAAAGGGAAAAAAATAGATTTATTTATGTCATCTAAGTCTAAAGCATATGACTTTGGGCGTAAAAAAGTACGAATAAAAGTTTTAAATTAACTTTGGCAGATTTACTCAGGTTTAAAAACATCACATTCAATGACAACACCTGACTAACATTTTCCTAAGCGTTCTATGGATGTCGCAGATTTTTAAGCAAAATTTATTGTCCAAGTTCGATAAAAATCAATTACTTGCTACTTGGATATCACTTGTATGTTAGGAGAATGTTTTCATTCGGGTGTAAGTAAAAATCATCAGTATTACTTATAGCTTCCCTTTTGTTGGTGGGGGAAGCTTTTTTGCGTTATGATAGAAAGCAGTAGAAAGAAAGAAAAGAGGAAGTTTGCTTGCGAATAAAAGAAGTTATAGTTGTAGAAGGAAAAGATGACACAACTGCTATTAAACGATCGGTAGATGCGGATACTATAGAAACGAATGGTTCTGCAATCTCTAAAGAAACTCTAATTAAAATCCAACATGCTCAAGATAAAAGAGGGGTTATTGTTTTTACTGACCCGGATTATCCAGGAAGACGTATACGTGCAATTATTGAGGAACATGTACCTGGTGTAAAACATGCATTTTTATCAAAAGAAAAAACAATTGCTAAGAATGGAAAAGGGCTGGGCATTGAACATGCCAAAGATGAAGATATTCGAAAGGCGCTTGCTAGTGTTTATACTCCGAAGTCAGATATGGATGTAGCGCCAAATATTCCTTTTGAAATTTTAGTGGAAGGAAAGCTTATTGGTCATCCAAACTCTAAAGAGCGAAGAACAAAACTTGGAGAATTATTAAAAATTGGGTATACAAATGGGAAGCAACTACAAAAACGTCTTTCTATTTTTCAGATTAGTAAACAGCAGCTAGAGGAAGCAATTATGCAGCTCGATATGGAGGATAAATAATTTATGCAAAAAGATATAGCAACACCAATTCGTACACAAGAAATTTTAAAAAAATATGGCTTTTCATTCAAAAAAAGCTTAGGACAAAACTTTTTAATTGATCCAAATATCTTACGGAATATTGTTGCTAATGCGGTTCTTACAAAAGAATCAGCTGCAATTGAAATAGGGCCTGGTATAGGAGCACTCACTGAGCATTTAGCACGAGCTGCAGGAAAAGTAATTGCTTTTGAAATTGATCAAAGATTGTTGCCGGTTTTGGAAGATACACTTTCTCCTTATGATAATGTAGATATTATTCACGCTGATATTTTAGAAGCAAACGTGAAGCAAATATTTCAAGAAAAGTTGGTTGATTATAAAGATGTAATGGTTGTTGCAAATTTACCTTATTACGTGACAACACCAATTTTATTAAAGTTGCTGATGGATCGTTTACCTATTCGGGGAATGGTTGTTATGATGCAAAAAGAAGTAGCAGATCGAATTACAGCATCTCCTGGAACAAAAGCTTATGGTTCACTTTCCATTGCAATACAATATTATATGAAAGCAGAAGTGGCAATGGTTGTACCGAAAGCTGTTTTTATGCCACAACCAAACGTAGATTCCGCGGTTATTAAACTTACTCGTCACGAGATGCCGCCGGTCCAAGTTATTGATGAAGATTTTTTATTTAAAGTTTCTAGAGGTTCGTTCGTTCAAAGAAGAAAAACAATTATAAATAATTTACAATCTTCTTTACCAAATGGGAAAGAAAAGAAAGATTTGATCCTTCAATCCTTAGAAAAAGTAAATATTGACCCAAACAGACGAGGCGAGACTTTGTCCATTCAAGAATTTGGGCGTTTAGCAGATGAATTATATCCGTACTTTCATTAATAATACTTGTTACAATATTAGTAATGTTTATGAAAAAAAGTAGTAATAAGAAATAATAAATATATTGACAAGTATATACTTTGGTTGTTAAAATATTTTGTTTGACAAAAAAATAAAATGATGTTATAGTAATATTCAGTGAGGTGTAAGCGGAATGCCAAAAACTTTAGCTGATATTAAGAAGTCATTAGATCATCATTTAGGCAAGCGTTTGCAGTTAAAAGCAAACGGAGGACGCAAGAAAACAATCGAGCGAGCTGGTGTATTAAGAGAAACTTATCATGCCGTTTTCGTTATCGACTTGGATCAAGATGAAAATTCTTTTGAACGTGTATCTTATAGTTATGCAGACATTTTGACAGAAGCAGTAGAAATCACTATCTTTGATGAAGCAAATAATTTAATAGTTGTAAAATGATTGTTTAGAACTTTTAATTTTTTATATTTCGAGAAAAACTCTCTTTTCATTCCGTTGAATGTAAAGAGAGTTTTTTTCTATTTACCGGATATACTAAAAAGGCTAGTTGTTTAAAGGAGGATTCACCACGTATGGCTAAAAAAGGTATTATGTCTGATCAATTGAAAGAAGAGATTGCAAAAGATCTTGGATTTTATGATGTAGTCAAGACCGAGGGCTGGGGTGGAATAAAATCACGTGATGCGGGTAATATGGTTAAACGAGCAATAGAAATGGCTGAACAACAAATGAAATCACCAAAGTAAATTGTGACCATGGCCATTCAGTTTAAACTGGCATGCAAACGAGATCCAAAAAAACGAACAACTAGCGTTTAGAAAAGGCGGAGAAATCCGCCTTTTCTTTGAGTAATGAGAAGAATACAAGTGTTCTTATATTTAGTCTCCACTATTCCATGACATAGTAACTTCCTCATTTCTTATGCACTGTGGTAAAATAGGGGACAACCTATGTTTGAAAAGGAGCAGATGGAATGTACTATGTAAAAGCACCTGCTAAAATAAATTTAACACTCGATGTACTACATAAACGTCCAGATGGTTATCATGAAGTTGAAATGATTATGACGACAGTTGATTTGGCAGACCGTATTGGATTAGAGCTAAGAGAAGATGGGAAAATACATATTCTTTCTGTTGATCGTTTTGTTCCTACTGATTATAGAAATTTAGCATATCAAGCAGCTAAAATATTAAAAGAAATGTATGGTATAAAATCCGGGGTTACGATTAAGATCGAAAAAAACATTCCCGTTGCCGCGGGATTAGCTGGAGGTAGTAGTGATGCTGCTGCAACTCTACGGGGATTGAATACGCTATGGAGTTTAGGGCTGTCACTAGATGAACTGGCACAAATCGGTACAAAAATAGGTTCTGATGTTGCTTTTTGTGTTTATGGTGGAACAGCGCTTGCTACAGGACGAGGAGAAAAAATTCAAGAACTGCCGTCTCCGGCAAATTGTTGGGTAATTCTTGCCAAACCAACTCTAGGTGTTTCTACAGCAGACATTTACGGAAATTTAAAAATAAATCAAATAGAACATCCCAAAACAAAACAAATGGTTGAAGCGATTGAAAAAAAAGATTTTGATCAGATGTGTGCTTCCGTGGGTAATGTGCTAGAAAGTGTCACATTAAAACTGTATCCAGAAGTTGCTAGTTTAAAGGATCAAATGCAAAAGTTCGGGGCTGATGCAGTTTTAATGAGCGGTAGTGGTCCTACAGTGTTTGGTATAGTTCAACATGAATCAAGAGTACAAAGAATATATAATGGACTTCGTGGTTTTTGTGATGAAGTATATGCTGTTAGATTAATAGGAGAACGTGACTCACTTGCTTAAAGGCGGATAATTGTGATAAGTTTTCTTTAAAACATTCGTGTTTGGAGGTGATTGTATGAAATGGAAAAGAAGTGAACGACTCGTAGATATGACGCAATACATGATAGAGCATCCTCATAAGTTAATTCCTTTAACGTTCTTTGCATCTTTATATCAATCCGCAAAATCTTCTATAAGTGAAGATTTAACGATTATAAAAGAAACATTTGAGGAAAGAGGTAGAGGCTTACTTATAACCGTACCAGGAGCAGCTGGAGGTGTAAAGTTCATACCTACAATGACAAGAAACGACGTGAAGGAAATAACGATGAGCCTCATGGATCAGCTATCAAAAGCGGATCGTCTGTTACCTGGTGGTTATTTATATATGACGGATTTATTAGGTAACCCATCTCTTATGAATAAAGTAGGTAAAGTATTTGCATCCGCTTTTGCAGGTGAAAAAATAGATGCGATTATGACGGTTGCTACTAAAGGTATTTCGATCGCACACGCTATTGCAAGACATTTAAATGTACCGGTTGTTGTTGTTCGTAGAGATAGTAAAGTAACGGAGGGTCCGACGGTAAGTATTAATTACGTATCTGGGTCTGCAAGACGTATACAAACTATGGTTCTCTCTAAAAGAAGTATGGAAAAAGGTCAACGAGTATTAATCACAGACGATTTTATGAAAGTTGGCGGGACAATTAATGGGATGAAAAGCTTGCTTGAAGAGTTTAATTGTGAGCTTGCAGGTATAGCTGTCCTAGTGGAAGCAGATCATGAAGGCGAGCAATTAGTGGATGAATATTTATCACTTATAAAATTACATGAAGTAAATGAAAAAGATGGTACAATTGCTTTAGCAGAAGGAAACTATTTTGAGAAGGGTGGAAACTTTGATGAAAGCAGTATCAACAACTAATGCACCGGCAGCTATCGGACCATATGTACAGGGAATTCTTGTTAACGGAATGTTTTACAGTTCAGGGCAAATTCCATTAACTCCACAAGGCGAAGTTGTAGAAGGCTCTATTACAGAACAAACAGCACAAGTATTTGCTAATTTAAACGCGGTTCTTACAGAAGCCGGAACTTCATTATCAAAAGTAGTTAAGACACTAGTATTCCTAAAAGATATGAATGATTTTGCTGAATTTAACGAAGCATATGAAAAGCATTTTGCTGGGCATAAACCAGCTCGCTCAGCTGTAGAAGTAGCAAGACTCCCGAAAGATGTAAAAGTTGAAATAGAAGTAATAGCAGTAGTTTAAACAAAAGGGTATGCTTTCCGAGGAAGGCATACCCTTTTTTTAAAAGATTAAGAAAGTAAATAAACTTGGCTATTAGGGACCCAGTAATCGTGGTATTTTGTAAAACATACTATTTAACGTCACCAATTGAGGGGGAAATTAACCATAGATTCACCGTTTATAAAAGAGGGGAAGGATTTTATAAAATATCACTTCCCTTGCTTCTGCGAAAACTCGTCGTAGAAATTAATTTCGCTGCGCTCCGTCCAGGGTCTTGATTTACTTTAGCAATAGTTGGGCTAAATCTTCTTTTAGGTACTACTCACTTAATGGATTGTAGTGAAAGGTGGCGACTCCAGCGGGATGAGTGAGACAGATGAGTCATCACAACGAACGCGTAGCGGCGGTGATGGCTCATCGCTCACCCCGCGGAAAGCGTCCACCTGAAACGGAAATCCCCGGTATTATTTAATCCTATAAAATACTAGGAACACTGGTTTCGCAGGATTAGGTTATTAGCAAGAGGGTAGAAATAGTTTAAGTAAACGTAGTGATCATACCATCCTGTAATCGTTGTTGGATAGGACATGCTATTACTTTTTAAAATTTAGTGAAATTTTGTGCATCCAGATAAATTGTAGTTCCCTAACTCTAAGCAATTATAAATCGTCCCGTGCATACTAGTTGTTTGGAGCATAGGCGACGACTTTTGCGAGAATAGCAGATGTTTTCTGCACCGAAAGCGAAGCGGCAGGTGCATGATCGGAAGGCCACACAGCGGAAAGCAACAACATTCATACATACTCTTCTTGAAAGAACCGGGCGTATTTTTGCCCGGTTTTTCTTAAAATAAAGAGGTAAAAGATATAAAAAAACTATTATATTATAATATTGAAAAAAATTTCACAAGAAAGAAGGATACTGGTGAGTTTTGTAGAATAATTATAAAAGGATTTTTTCAACTAAGAAGAGGGGTGGTGTAAAAGTGGAAGTTACTGACGTGAGATTACGTAAGGTACTATCAGATGGTCGTATGAGGGCTATCGCTTCCATTACACTGGACAACGAGTTTGTTGTACACGATATACGAGTAATTGATGGAAATGCGGGGTTATTTGTTGCAATGCCGAGTAAAAGAACTCCAGAGGGTGAATTTAGAGATGTAGCTCATCCTATAAATTCTGGAACTCGCACTAAAATCCAAGAAGCGGTGTTATATGCTTATCATTTAAGTGGTGAACCAGAGGAGCAAATAGTAGAGGCTAGTTATTAGTAAATCAATATTTTAAAAGAATGAGGTAAAAATTGTATTTTATAATTTTTTTTTTATAAATTGCAAAGAAAAATTGAGTCTGAAAAAAGACATTCTCTTTTCGCGGACAAAAACATCAAGCCTCTTCCATAGCATAAGCTCCTCTACAAGATCTTGCTGGTATGTTCTTCCTCGGGAAATTCAAAAGGTTTCAGACTGTTAACAAACGCTCGCATTCTTCGTTGCTTGCACTTCATTGTAAGCTCATGAACTTTAGTTCTATTCGCTTCCGCCTCGTGCCAGCGCGCCTCGACTGACAAGCGTATTCAAGACAGTATGAAGAGATACCAATTAAAAATGACTTTGTCTACAACCTGAAACCATTTCATAAGAAATGGTTTTTTTTGTGCAAAAATTATCCATATTACTAGTTTTGTCATGTATTTGTCAAGAGATATTTCCTTGAAAAATCACTCTTTTTCCGCTATAGTCAAAAGAGGAAATTAGCCCACTGGAGGGAAACGGAAAATGACAAATACTTATGCGGTTGTGTTAGCTGCTGGTAAGGGAACTCGTATGAAGTCTAGTCTATATAAAGTATTACATCCTGTTTGTGGAAAGCCAATGGTAGAACATGTTGTATCAAACATGGAGAAGCTAGGCGTAGAAAAAATTATAACAATCGTTGGACATGGTGCGGAAACTGTTCAAAGTAAGTTAGGTAATAGAAGTGAATATGCCTTGCAAGCGGAGCAACTAGGAACAGCTCATGCCGTGTTACAAGCGGAGAATGCTCTTTTAAATCTTTCAGGAACAACCATTGTTGTATGTGGAGATACTCCTCTTATTACTGCAGAAACAATGAGTGATTTATTGAATCATCATAAAGAAACAGGTGCAAAGGCAACCATATTAACAGCAATTGCGAATGATCCAACAGGTTATGGGAGAGTTATTCGCGCGGAAGATGGAAATGTTAAAAGTATTGTAGAACAAAAAGATACATCTGCAGAAGAACAACTTGTAAATGAAATTAACTCAGGAACTTATTGTTTTGATAACGAAGCATTATTCAAATCGTTGAAATTAGTAAAAAATGAGAATGCCCAAGGTGAATATTATTTACCTGATGTAATTGAGATATTACAAAAAGGTGGAGAGGTAATTTCTGCCTATGCTGCAAAAGACTTCGACGAAATTTTGGGCATAAATGATCGAATTGCACTTTCTCAAGCAGAACAAATTATGAGATCTCGTATTGCACATCACCATATGCGTGAAGGCGTGACAATTATTGATCCTCAAAATACATACATTAGTAGCGACGCTATCATTGGGTCGGATACAGTTATCCAGCCCGGAGTAATCATTGAAGGAAAAACTATTATTGGGGAAAACTGCATCATTGGTCCAAACAGTCATATAGATTCTAGTGTAATTGGTACAGGAACGACTATCCACTCGTCTGTAATTCTATCAAGCGAGGTTGGCGATCAAACATCTATTGGCCCATTTGCACATATTCGTCCACAGACTGAGATTAGAAATAATGTGAAGATTGGTAACTTTGTCGAAGTGAAAAAATCCATAGTAGATAATGGGAGCAAAATCTCTCATTTAAGCTATATGGGTGATGCCTCTATTGGCTCCAATGTAAATATTGGATGTGGAACAATTACTGTCAACTATGATGGGAAAAATAAGTTTGTAACAAAGATTGAAGATAATGCTTTTGTTGGTTGTAACTCCAATTTAATAGCACCAGTTACAATTGGCAATAGCGCATACATTGCAGCAGGCTCTACGATAACAAAAAATGTTCCCGGAGAATCGCTCGCTATAGCTCGTGCTCGACAAGAAAATAAAGAAGGCTATGTAAACAAACTAAATTTAAAATAACCCAATTTTCAGGAGGATTACCATGCCAGAACAATATTCTAATTCAAAATTAAAAATATTTACTTTAAATTCTAATAAAAAATTAGCTGAAGAAATCGCAAAAGAAGTAGGAGTTCCACTAGGAAAAAGTACTGTAACTCGTTTTAGTGATGGAGAAGTTCAGATTAATATAGATGAAAGTATTCGTGGTTGTGATGTATTTATCGTCCAATCAACGTCTGGCCCTGTAAATGAGCACATTATGGAATTATTAATAATGTTAGATGCAGTTAAACGTGCTTCAGCTCGTACAGTTAGTGTAGTTTTACCTTACTATGGATATGCTCGTCAAGATAGAAAAGCACGTGCACGTGAACCAATTACAGCGAAACTTGTAGCAAACTTGTTAACAACTGCAGGTGCAACACGTGCAATCGTACTTGATTTACACGCACCTCAAATTCAAGGATTCTTTGATATTCCAATTGATCATTTAGTAGCTGTACCTATTTTATCTGATTATTTCTTAAGCAAAAACTTGAACCCATCAGAAGTAGTTATTGTATCTCCAGATCACGGTGGAGTGACACGTGCTCGTAAGATGGCAGATCGTCTTAAAACGCCTATTGCAATTATTGATAAACGTCGTCCACGTCCAAATGTTGCGGAAGTAATGAATATTGTTGGTAATGTGGAAGGAAAAACCGCTATATTAATTGACGATATTATTGATACTGCGGGTACTATTTCCATAGCAGCTCAAGCATTAATGGAAAGTGGTGCAAAAGAAGTTTATGCATGTTGTACTCATCCAGTATTATCTGGTCCTGCAATTGAACGAATTGATAACTCAGTGATAAAAGAATTGGTTATTACGAACTCAATTCAGTTATCTGAGGATAAAACTTCTCCAAAAATAAAAGAATTATCTGTAGCAAAACTTCTAGGTGATGCGATTGTACGAGTTTTCGAAGAGAAGTCGGTAAGCACATTATTTGATTAAGTTTTGTAACGTTTGAAACCTCCTCTAAATGGGTATTAATCTAGGTAGGAACCTATAGGAGGATGACAAACTATGAGTACACTAATCAATGCCCAAAAGCGTAAACATAATGAGAATGCAAGTTTGAGAAAAAATGGATTTATACCAGCAGTAGTTTATGGTTTCCAAGTGGAATCCCAATCCATTGCCGTAAATGAAAAAGATTTAGCCAAAACGCTTCGTGAAGTAGGTCGCAATGGTGTCATGAAATTAGAAGTTGACGGCAAAACAGTCAACGTAGTAATGAGTGATTATCAAATGAATATTTTAAAAGGTCAAATGATACATGCGGATTTTTTAGCGATTAACATGAAAGAAGAATTGGAAGTAAATGTATCAGTGACTTTAAAGGGTGATTCCGTTGGAGTTTCTGAAGGTGGAATTCTTCAACAGCCAAATCGTGAAGTAACAATTACAGTAAAACCATCTGAGATTCCGGAGAGCATTGAGGTGGATGTATCAAGGATGGGGATCGGTGATACATTAACAGTAGCAGAAATTCGAGGTATATCAGATTATACAATTGTAAATGACGATGATTATACATTGGCAACTGTTTCAGCACCTCGCGTGGAAGAGGAAGAAACTGAAACAACTGAAGTAGAAGAAACCGATACACCAACTGAAGATTCATAAAAGAAGAGAGATTGTCTAATGACAATCTCTTTTTTCTAATGAATATGATAAAATGAATGAAATACGTATTAAAGGAATGGAAATGAATGAAAATTATTGTTGGACTTGGGAATCCTGGTAAACAGTATGAAGCGACGAGACATAATATCGGATTTCATGTAATAGATGAACTCGCAAATCGACTTAACATACCCCTTACTCAATCTAAATTTAATGGTATGTATGGTATTTCCCATATTGGAACTGAAAAAGTAATGCTTCTAAAACCATTAACGTATATGAACCTTTCCGGCGAATGTATTGTGCCTATGATGGATTATTTTGATGTAGAGGATGACCAAATTGTTGTGGTCTATGATGATTTAGACTTACAAGTTGGTAGATTACGACTTCGTCAAAAAGGAAGCGCAGGAGGGCATAATGGGATTAAATCGCTCATTCAGCATTTAGGTACACAGGAGTTTAATCGACTTCGTATTGGGATTGATCGACCGACAAATGGAATGAAGGTTCCTGACTATGTTTTATCTAGGTTTACAGAAGAAGAGAAAGCTGATGTATTAGATGCTGTTAAAAAGAGTGCAGATGCATGTGAAGCATGGCTATCAAAAAGTTTCTTAGAAGTGATGAATATATACAATGGTGCATAAACTTTAAGGTACATACCTATACTTCCTAAAAAGGAGGTTTTATGCATGACCATTCGTTATAAATGCCGTCATTGTGAAACAGAAATAGGGCAATTGCCATTGGATTCGATAGATGAGCAATTTTTGCAGAAAAACAATATCACACCAGAAGAACAGGATTTATATATAATGCATGGAGTTGAAGGAGATTATACAGTCCAATGCATTTGTGAAGATTGTCAAAGTTCACTTCAAAAGTTTCCAAATTATTATGCGTTAAAAAAGTGGATACAGTAAAGTTGCTTTGGCACGTTTTCGTGCGCAAAGCCTTTTTCTATTTTGATACGATATCTAGCCATAGCAAGGCTAAGTAGGAGAAGTAAGCTATTGTTTTAAGAACGGGGGGTTGAAATGGAGCTTTTAAGCAATCTATTTATAGAAGATAAACATATGCAAAAACTAGTGAAAGAGTTGGAAGCTGGACAAGATCAACAGCTAATAACTGGTCTCTCTGGCAGTGCAAGAGCAGTATTTATTAAAATGTTATATAGTGCACGTAAAAAGGCTATTCTTATCGTTGCTCCTAATTTACTGCATGCTCAAAAACTAACGGAGGATTTAGTAAAGTTGGTTGGCGATGATTTGGTGCGTTTGTATCCTGCAGATGAGCTTATAGCTGCGGATATATCGATAGCAAGTCCTGAGCTTCGTGCACACCGTATCGAAACACTTGACCATATGCTAATGCGAAGAAACGGTGTTTACATTGTGCCTATTGCTGGTCTAAAAAAACATATGCCTTCTGTTAAAGACTGGCAAGAGAGTACTGTTTCTATTGCAGAAGGAGAAGAAGTAGTACTAGAAACACTTTTGCAAAGCTTGGTGAATATGGGGTATATTCGACAGCCTATGGTTACTGCTCCTGGGGAGTTTGCTTTAAGAGGTGGAATCGTTGATATATACCCACTCTATTTAGAGCATCCTATCCGTATTGAACTGTTTGATACGGAGATAGATTCTATTCGTTCATTTTCAGCTGAAGATCAACGTTCTTTAGAGAAATTAAAGGCCATTCGAATTTTACCAGCAACAGAATATGTTTTAACTGAAAATAAAAAGAAGCTACTTGCACATAAATTAGAAGAATCATTAGCAGAAAGTCTAAAAAAAGTAAAAACACCCGAAATAAAAGATCAATTTTATCAAAATATCCAACATGATATTGAGCTTTTAAAACAAGGTGAGCAACCAAAACAATTTATGAAGTACGTCTCGCTGTTAGAAGACAGTAATAGCTTTTTAGGCAACTATTTCAATCAAAAAGGGATGGTGTTATTTGACGAACTTGGTAGAATTCAAGAAGTTACCGAGACGTTAGAACGAGAGGAAAATGATTGGTTTTTAGAGTTGTTAGAGGAAGGGAAAACAGTTCATGATGTGAAACCGTCTTTTAACTTGAAAGAAATTATTCAAATGCTTCCTAACGAGAAACTTTACTTCTCTTTATTTTCTCGTACATTTTCAGGAATAACGATTAAAAAGAATATTACTTTTTCATGTAAGCCAATGCAAAATTTTCATGGGCAAATGCATTTATTAAAAAATGAGCTTGAGAGATTTACAAATGGTAAGTTTCGTGTTGTTATTCTTGCAGAGGGGAAAGACCGTGTACAAAAGATTCATACGGTTTTGGAAGATTATGAAATAGTTTCTAAGATTGGTGCTTCTGAAGAAGATTTGAAGAAACCAGGAATCTTTATTGTAGATGGGGATTTGGAAGCCGGGTTTGAATTACCTCTTCAACGAATTGCAGTCATTACAGATGCAGAATTGTTTAAACAAAAACATAAGAAAAAAGCGAGAGCTCAAAAAGTATCCAATGCGGAGCGTATTAAAAGCTATTCTGAAATAAAACCTGGCGATAATGTTGTACATATTAATCATGGGATTGGGAAATATATTGGAATTGAAACGCTTTTAGTGAATGGAATTCATAAAGACTATTTGCATATACGCTATCGTGGGGAGGATAAATTATTTGTTCCTGTGGATCAAATTGACCTTATTCAAAAGTATGTTGCTTCCGGCGAAAAAGATCCAAAGCTACATAAACTAGGTGGAGCAGATTGGAAAAAGACTAAAACTAAGGTGTCAGCAGCTGTACAGGATATAGCTGATGAGTTATTGAAACTTTATGCAAAACGGGAGTCTGAAGTTGGATACGCATACGAACCAGATGGAGAAATGCAGCGATCATTTGAAACAGCTTTCCCATATGAGGAAACAGAAGATCAGCTTCGTTCCATTCAAGAAGTAAAACAAGACATGGAAAAGCCGCGTCCAATGGATCGCCTTATTTGTGGAGATGTAGGATACGGAAAAACAGAGGTTGCTATAAGAGCTGCATTCAAAGCAGTAATGGAAGGGAAACAGGTAGCATTCCTTTGTCCGACAACTATCCTTGCTCAACAACATTACGAAACGATGCTAGAGCGTTTTCAAGACTTTCCAATTGAAGTTGGCTTGCTCAGTCGTTTCCGTTCCAAAAAACAGCAAACAGAGACTATTAGTGGGTTAAAAAAAGGAATGGTAGATGTAGTAGTAGGTACACATCGTATTTTATCAAAGGATGTTGTATACCATGATTTAGGGCTTTTAGTTGTCGATGAAGAGCAACGTTTTGGGGTAAAGCATAAGGAAAAAATAAAACAATTAAAAACAAACGTAGATGTCCTTACGCTAACTGCAACTCCGATTCCTCGCACATTGCATATGTCGATGATAGGTGTGAGAGATTTATCGGTTATTGAGACACCACCCAAAAATCGTTTTCCTGTTCAAACATATGTTATGGAATTTAATGGATCGCTTGTACGTGAGGCGATTGAAAGAGAATTAGCAAGAGGAGGACAGGCATTTTATCTATATAACCGAGTAGAAGACATTACTCGAAAAGTAGATGAGATTCAAATGTTGGTCCCTGGAGCAAGAGTAGGTTTTGCACATGGTCAGATGCCTGAATCCGAACTGGAATCGGTCATAATTAGCTTTTTAGAAGGCGAGTACGATGTCCTCGTGACAACAACTATTATTGAAACCGGTATTGATATACCAAATGTAAATACACTTATTATCCACGATGCAGATAAAATGGGATTATCTCAGCTTTATCAATTGCGCGGGCGTGTAGGACGATCAAATCGAGTTGCATATGCCTACTTAATGCATCAAAGAGATAAGATTTTAACAGATGTAGCAGAAAAAAGATTACAAGCAATAAAAGAATTTACTGAGCTTGGATCTGGATTTAAGATAGCGATGCGTGATCTATCAATTCGGGGAGCAGGAAATTTATTAGGGTCTCAGCAACATGGGTTCATAGATTCGGTTGGTTTTGATTTATATACACAAATGTTAGAAGACGCTATTGAAGAAAAACGGACCGGTATTAAAAAAGAAGAAATTCAAGATTTAGAAATTGTTTTATCAACGGATGCCTATATTTCAGACGAATATATACCAGATGGATATCAAAAAATTCAAATGTACAAACGTGTGAAAGCGATGGAGAAGGAAGAAGAATATTTAGACCTTGTAGATGAATTACAGGATCGTTTTGGAGATATTCCGCTTGAAGCAGAAAAACTGCTGCGAATTGCACGTATGAAGGTTTGGGGTAAAGAAGTAGGGGTAGAATCGATTAAAGAAGTAAACAAGATCGTATCTATTCGTTTTAGCGCGGAAGGCACTAAAAGTATAAATGGTGCAATGCTTGTTGAAAAATCAATGAAGTATGGACGTGCAGTGGGATTCAGTATGGATAATACGAATCTAGTCATTACAATAGATGAGCGAAAAACTGGGAAGTTTAATCCATTTGATATCTTGGAAGAAATGATGAGGCTATTGCCTGAAGCAAAAAAAGAAACGACTAAAGTGAATTAACACTTTGCATATTTTTTGGTAATGTGATGCATACTATGGCAGAAATGAAATTTAATACCCAATCAGTCGAAAGTGAGGCACATTACATGAAAGCAACAGGCATCGTACGACGCATTGATGATTTAGGTAGAGTAGTTATCCCAAAAGAAATACGCAGAACGCTTCGCATCCGTGAAGGAGACCCACTGGAAATTTTTACGGATAGAGAAGGAGAAGTCATATTAAAAAAATATTCACCTATTAGTGAACTTGGAGATTTTGCAAAGGAATATGCTGAAACCCTATACGAAACGTTAGGAACACCAGTTTTAATAAGTGATCGTGATGAAATGATTGCAGCGGCAGGATTATCTAAAAAGGACTATTTAAATAGAAGACTAAGTCCAGATGTAGAAGAAATTGTTGGAAAACGATCAATAGTTACGGAAAAACACGAAAACTCGGTAGAATGGGTGCCGGGAGTTTTTGAAACGGTAAAGTCATATTGTATTGCACCGATTATCTCATCAGGAGATCCAATTGGAGCAGTATTTATTATATCTAAAGTTCACTTTATTGGTGAAGCAGAAATGAAGGCAATCGAAACTGCTGCAAATTTTTTAGCAAAACAAATGGAAAGCTAATTTATTTAGAAATATACAAAGGTCTTTCTCTAACACGGGAAGGCCTTTTTTATTTAAGAAACTTTGTGGAACAGTTTTGTCTCTAGTTACTCAAATCCTCAGAAGTAGGACAGGATATTATCTTTCATTATCTAAACCCAAAGCACCTTCGCGATCCATTATTCTAACGGTAATATTGTAGCGAATGCGGTGAAGACAAGATGAACTTAAAGGGCGTTTGCGCTTTTCATGATGTATAATGAATGCATTGGACTGAATGGAAGAAGGATTATCGAATGAGTAATGAATGGAATATGAAAACTTATATGAAAGGTGCGGCAATGTTGACCGTATCGGCTATTATTGTAAAGCTGCTCAGCGCTATTTACCGTGTGCCTTTTCAAAACTTAGTTGGAGATGAAGGATTTTATATTTATCAACAGATTTATCCATTCATTGGAATAATTACGACATGGACCTCTTTTGGATTTGCTGTTGCTCTATCAAAAATTTTATCTGACTATAAATCGACCGGTAAAACGAATGCAATCCCAAAGATTATGCAAATAGCCTTTGTTTATATTGGAATAATCTCTATAATATTTTTTTTATTATTATTTTTTGGATCAGGATTTTTAGCAGAAGCAATGGGAGATAAGCAGCTAGCTAGGTTATTAAAAGCTGGTTCCTTTGTTATTTTGTTAATGCCAATGCTTGCTGTTTTAAAAGGGAAATTTCAATCAGACGGCCGTATGGGCCCTGTAGCATATGCTCAAGTAGTAGAACAAATTGTTCGTGTGACAGTCATTTTATTGGGTACATGGATTGTCGTTTCTAAAAGTTTAGATTTATATAAAGCGGGAAGCATGGCGATGTACGGTGCTGTTGTCGGGGAATTGGTTGGAGTTATCTTCCTTGTTATTATTTATTGGAAAGGTTTCGTACATAAAAGTGTAAAACAAAAACAACAATTAAAAACGTACAAGATTATAAAAGATTTGACGATAATTAGTATAAGTGCAAGTATAAGTGCGCTTTTATTTTTACTTTTTCAATTGGTTGATTCCTTTACGGTTTTTCAAATATTACTTGAAAATGGTATGGGAAAATTACAGGCGATGGAGAAAAAAGGGATTTATGATAGGGGGCAACCACTTGTTCAATTGGGAATTGTAATTGCTTCTACATTGTCCTTAGCCATCGTACCGCTAGTTGCACATCGAATGAATAAAGAAAAAGGTAGAACTGCTATCCCATTTATGCAACTTACATTTAGAGTAGCATTCACGTTTGGAATAGCTGCAGCACTGGGACTTATTGTTGTTCTTCCATATGTAAATGAAATGCTGTTTCAAACGAAAGAAGAATCGATTACTATAATGGTGTTTTGTATTCAGATTGTTTGGATGTCTTTAATTCTTACGTTAATGGCGATGCTTCAAGGAATTGGAAAAGTAAAAATCCCTACATTGTTTTTACTTATTGGCGTATGCAGTAAATGGCTATTTAATGGTATGCTTATATCAACTTATGGTGTATTAGGAGCGGCAATTTCCGGGAATATTAGTTTAGTCGTTGTGTTTTTATTAATGCTTTACTATTTTAAAAAGAATTGGAATATTTCATTTGCACCTTTTGTGTTCTATAAAGGCATTGCAATTGCTTCACTAATGATGATTGTTGGTGTAACGGTGTATGAATGGTTAGCGGATACGATTCTATTTGATAATTTTTCGAGTCGAATCCAGTCTGTATTTATTTCTTTCAGTGCAGTGATAATTGGAGCGTTTATTTTTCTAATAATTATTGCAAAAAGACGAGTTATCGGAGAGAAAGAGTGGTTTTTATTGCCGTTCGGAAAAAGAATGGCTATATTCCAACTATGGTTGAATAAAGAAAAATAAGGTTGTGAGGAAATGAATGAAATTACGATAATCGGTCTAGGTGCGAGTGATTTAGATCAGTTAACTCTAGGAATATATAAAAAACTTAAAGCTGCTGGACATCTTTATGTTCGTACGGAGCAGCATCCAGTTTTGCAAGAATTAAAAAAAGAAGGGCTTTCTTGGACAAGTTTTGATGCGATATATGAAAGAAATGATCAATTTGAATCGGTTTATGAGGAAATTGCCGAAACACTTCTTCAGCTAGCAAATGAATCTTCTATTATGTATGCAGTGCCTGGACATCCACTTGTAGCTGAACAAACTGTTCAATTATTAATTGAAGCAGAGAAAAAAGGGAAAGTGAAAATTCACATCGAAGGTGGGCAAAGCTTCTTGGACCCTATCTTTGCAGCACTTCGAATAGATCCCATTGATGGGTTTCAATTGCTAGATGGGACCAGTTTGAAACGCGATAATATTCAAATGAACTCGCATGTGCTAATTGGTCAGGTGTACGATGCATTTAGTGCTTCTGAAGTAAAATTGACGCTTATGGAGAAGTATTCAGATGAGTACGAAGTAACGATTGTTACTGCTGCTGGCTCTACAAAGGAGAAACTAACGAAAGTGCCATTATACAAGCTAGATCGTGTAATGGAACTAGATAATCTAACAACATTATATGTTCCACCAATACAGGAGCAAGAAAATCGATTGAAAGAATGGCAAACATTACGAAAAATTGTGGCTGATCTAAGGGGGCCTAATGGCTGTCCGTGGGATCAGGAACAAACACACTCATCACTAAAGAAATTTGCTATAGAAGAGATCTATGAGTTATTACAGGCTATTGATGAAGAAGATGATGATCACATTGTTGAAGAACTAGGAGACGTGCTATTACAAGTGTTTTTGCATGCGCAAATAGGCGAAGACAACGGATACTTTAGTTTAGAGGATGTTCTTCAGTCAGTTTCGGATAAAATGATACGGAGACATCCGCATGTTTTTGGAGATGTTATTGCTAACGATTCAGAAGAAGTGCTTCGTAACTGGCAAAAAATCAAAACAGACGAGAAAAAAGAGGTTGGAGGTTCGCTATTAGACGGAGAATGGCGATTCGATTCCTCCCTACTCACATCTTTTAATTATCAAAAGAAAGTGGCTAAAGTCGGTTTTGATTGGCCGAATGTGGCTGGTGCTTGGGAGAAATTTGATGAAGAACTAGAGGAATGGAAAAGAGAGTTGAAAGATGGCACGAAGGATATGCAAGTGGATGAGCTTGGAGATGTGTTATTTACAATTGTCAATTTAGCGCGTTTTTATGAGTTATCTCCTGAACAAGCTATGATACAAGCAAATGAAAAGTTTAAGAGAAGATTTCAATACATTGAGTCGAGTGTTAAAAAAGGAAAAGGGGACTTTTCGCATTATTCATTAGGTGAGCTTGATGAATTTTGGAATGAGGCAAAGAAATTAGAGAGGTAGGGGTAATATGAGATTAGATAAGTTTTTAAAAGTATCAAGGTTGATAAAACGAAGAACGCTTGCAAAAGAAGTGGCCGATCAAGGAAGAATAATGATTAACGGAAAAGTGGCAAAAGCTAGTTCTGATGTGAAGGCAGGAGATGAATTATCTATTCGTTTCGGACAAAAAGTGGTTACTGCTACTGTCGATGCTATTAAGGACTCTGCGAAAAAAGAAGATGCTGCATCTATGTTCACGATTATTAAAGAAGAAAGACTAGAAAAAATAGATCCAGCATTTATTGATGATGAAGATTGAGAAGAGAAGTAAAAAGAAATTAAAATTTCCAATATTTTAAGAAAAAGCATGGCAACTGTCATGCTTTTTTTTTATGAGCATACAATAAAAAGATAGGACAAGGAGAGGAGAGAGTATATGCAATTTCAAGCAGAAAACCAAACAATTACTATTCCATCGGGGGATCATTTGATTTCACTAAGAAATCGAAAAAGAATGGATTTAACATCAGTAAAATCCATTGAACGATTTGACCAACAAGAATTTTACGTTAGAACATCACAGGGAATCCTTCACATTAAAGGAGAAGAATTAAAGATTGTGCACTTAGATGTAGATAAAGGACTCCTGACATTAGAAGGAATCGTTCGACTTATGCAATACGATGATGAGCAGCAGGTAGACGGAGCAAGAGGATTACTTCATAAACTATTCGGATGACACTTTCTCTCCAATTTGTTAGCTTATTATTGATGATGGTGAGTGGAATTTTAATTGGAGCAATTATCGAAGGAACGCGCTTTGTTACAGAAAGCTTTTCAAAGCGTTCCTTTGTTTTCAAATATCGGATAGGTATAGAAATTATTATTTGGACTTCACTTGGATTAGGAACTTTTTTGTTAATATATGAAGTAAGAGATGGAATTTGGAGAGTTTATGATCCATTGGCGCAATTGTTAGGAATACTTTTATACGAAAAGATATTTCAACCCGCATTTCGATTGGCTGGAAGAATCTTTTTGCGTTTAATAGTTAAACCAATTTGGTTTATAGTACATGCTTTATTTGTAGTTTTTGGAAAACTAATTAGTTTTATAATCCTAATAATATTTGCTATTACTAAACCGTTTCGAGTTATATATAAAAAAACAATGCATTTGGCCCTTCAGAAAAAACCAAACTTCCGTTATAATAAAAAGTACACGAAAAATTGAAACAGTTTGACGGGAGAGGCGAAATGGGAGAAAATCAAAAAAAAGTATCTTTTGAGAAACCACTTGCATCAATTAATACTGATTACGTTCGCTCTATCGAACGTCAAGAAAATCGTAATAAAGCTAAAAAAGTTCGTTTATTTAGACGCTTATCTATATTTGGTATTATGTCAGTTGTAATTATTGGAATTTTAATTTCTACATTGCTAAGTAGTAATAATGCTTTAGCAGAAAAAAGAAAGAAAAAAGAACAAGTAACAGAAGAACTTGCCAAAGTACAAGAAGAACAAGAACTATTAAAACTTCAAATTTCCAAATTAAATGATGATGAGTACATTGGCAAACTATTGAGAAGAGATTACTTTCTTTCAGAAGAAGGGGAAATTATTTTTACTTTGCCTGAAAGCAAGGAAAAATAATATAAAATAGCGCTTCAAAAGAGTAGTCTTATTGACACTCTTTTTTTGTTGGATATAATAAAGGTAAGGTCTGTATGAAAAAACATACAAACACGTTAAAGAGTCGCTTAAATTTTAAGGAGGAGCATTTTTTTTATGTCAATTGAAGTAGGCAGCAAGGTACAAGGTAAAGTAACAGGAATCACAAACTTCGGAGCGTTCGTCGAGCTGCCAGGAGGCTCAACAGGTCTAGTTCACATTAGCGAAGTTGCGGATAATTATGTGAAAGATATTAATGAGCATTTGAAGGTTGGAGATGTTGTTGAAGTTAAGGTGATGAATGTTGAAGCGGATGGCAAAATCGGATTATCTATTCGTAAAGCAAAGCCTCAAGCGGAAAGACCAGAGAGACCAGAACGTCCTCAGCGTCCACGTAACAACAATCGCCCAAATGATCGTGATCGTCCAAACAAAGAGAATTTTGAGCAGAAAATGGCACGATTCTTAAAGGACAGTGAAGATCGTTTGTCTACGTTAAAGCGCGCAACAGAATCTAAGCGTGGTGGCAGAGGCGCTAAAAGAGGGTAATTTGCTGTTTGTTTTATCGGTAGAAAAAATGTTTAATAGATGAAATTATTAAAGTCCAACTTAGGTTGGGCTTTTTTTAATGAATAAAAAAGTATATAAATTTTTTATGCCGTGAACAGGTTGGTTTCCACTGCAGTCAACGAGTTGTTGCTTTCCGTTCCGGCGCTCGCTTTCCGCGAGCATGCCTTGAGCCCCCTAGTTCGCTTCGCTACCTGCGGGGTCTCAAGGCTCTTGTACCTGCCGCTTCGCTTTCGGTGCAGAAAACATGTGCTATTCCCGCAGGAGTAGAGCACCTGCACTCCTAGCAACAATGAATACTAAACAAAGGAACTTATCAATTATCACCTTTAAAATTAATTACTTTATTAGGATTTTCTCTTTCTAATTTGCATGCCAAATAGATCTAAAAGCAATTACATGTTCCATCGTTCATCCACCTTCTTAGGTTGTTTCATAAAAGCCTTCACAGTGCCCTATCGATCCCACTTTCTTATACACGATCTCGAGGATTCAACATACTAAACTGATTCAAATAAGGGGGTGAAGTGAATCGGTTTCCTTCTACGGATTCTAAGATCCCCACGTCCGCTCGACTTCACTTCTACTAATGTTAGTATGTTTCCAGGGGGCAAGCATCAAGCAGCTTCTCTTGCTCCTGCGCAAGCTCGTCGCAGAAAAGACTGTGCTCCTGCGCAAGCTCGTCGCAGAAAAGACTGTGCTCCTGCGCAAGCTCGTCGCAGAAAAGATTTTGCTCCTGCGCAAAGCTCGTCGCAAAAATTAATTTCGTTACGCTCAGTCCAGGGCCTTGATTTGCTTGCTAATCCCCTAGGAGTCGCCGCCTTCCGCTTCAATCAACAGTGCAAATAAGAAAGACACTATGTTTCAACGAAATAATGAACATGTGCTTTCATTTGTTTATCAATAGGAAAAGTGGGTATAGAGAAAAATATATAGTATCGATTAATAAAGTAGGGAAATCGCGGACGAAATTGTATCTTCGTCCGCTTTTAACAGAATATGAAAGCATCTTATCTTTCATTATCCATTACTCTAACGGTAATGATGTACCCAATGTTTCTTCCAAAGCACTCTGGAAACGATGAGGACAGGATGCACTTAAAGGACACTTGCGTCTTTCTTATTGTCAAAAAATGATGGAATAATTGATGATAGGTGAATAGAATAGGGAAAATGCATGAAGAGTAAATTTAAATAAGTTAATCAAAATACTTTGACGTTTGCTTTCTTTTAATATATTATAAAACCTAGTAATTCTATATGAATAAGGGGGATGAAAATGAAAAAGTTATATATTTTATTGCTTGCTATAGCTACATCGATTTTTATGCTTGCTGCATGCGGAAATTCAGATGAAAAAACATCCGATAAAAATAATACAAGCGAAAACAAAGCTAGTGACGATTTATTGGCAAATATTAAAGGGAACGGTGAGTTATTAATCGGTACAGAAGGAACATATCCACCGTTTTCGTTCCATGATGACTCAGGGAAGCTAACAGGTTTTGACGTAGAATTAGCAGAAGAAGTGGCTTCACGTTTAGGAGTAAAAGCAAAGTTTATGGAAACACAGTGGGATGCTATTTTTGGCGGTCTTGACTCCAAGCGTTTCGATGTAATAGCAAACCAAGTAGGGATTCGTGAAGATCGCTTAGAAAAATATGATTTTTCTAAGCCGTATATTTCTTCTGCAGCGGTGTTAGTAACGAACACGGATAACAGCGATGTGAAAAGTTTTGAAGATATAAAAGGTCTACGGTCTGCACAATCACTAACAAGTAACTATGCTGATTTAGCAAAATCCTATGGAGCAACGTTAGTAGGTGTCGAGGGCTTTAACCAAGCAATAGAGCTGATTAACTCAAAACGTGTCGATGTTACAATTAACGATAAGTTATCCGTTTTAGATTTTAAGAAAAATAAGCCAGATGCAGCAGTTAAAATTGTTGCCGAAGCAGATGATGCTTCTCAAAGTGGTTTTATGTTCCGCAAAGGAAACGAAACTTTAGTAGATGCGGTAAATAAAGCGTTAAACGAAATAATTGAAGATGGAACGTATGAAAAAATTTCTGTTAAGTGGTTTGGCGAAAATGTTTTGGAATAGTTTCGATATAGACCCAGACAAATTAGAACGTTATATAACGATAGCTAGATCCTCCCTTCAGCCTTTGCTGGAGGGAGCTGTTGTCTATACGTTGCCATTATCGCTTATTACTTTTTTTCTTGGTTTAATAATAGCCGTATTGACAGCCTTATCCCGAATTTCAAATGCAAAACCTCTTCAATGGTTAGCTAGAGCTTATGTTTCTTCTATTCGTGGCACCCCTTTACTCGTTCAATTGTTTATTTTGTTTTATGGTTTGCCATCCATTGGGATTGTAATTGACCCGTTTCCCGCTGCTGTTTTAGGGTTTTCATTAAATGTAGGTGCTTATGCTTCTGAAGTGATTCGTGCTGCTATATTGTCGATACCAAAAGGTCAATGGGAAGCTGCTCAAATGATGGGTATGAATTATGTGCAGTCATTGCGACGGGTTATTTTACCGCAAGCAACGCGAGTCTCAATTCCTCCATTATCTAACACTTTTATTAGTTTGATAAAAGACACTTCGCTTGCTTCCCTGATTTTAGTAACTGAAATGTTCAGACGTGCGCAAGAAATTGCAGCAACAAACTATGAGTTCCTCTTGCTATATTCCGAAGTTGCAATTCTTTATTGGATCATCTGTTTCTTCCTCTCTATTGTTCAAGGAAAATTAGAAGATCGATTTGATCGGTATGTATCGAAATGATGTAGTAGGGGAAGGGGGATTAACGATGATTAACATTAAAGGATTAGTTAAACGTTTTAATGATTTAGAAGTATTAAAAGGAATTGATTTGTCCATTGAGAAAGGACAGGTAATTGTTGTTATCGGACCATCTGGTTCTGGAAAGACAACGTTGTTACGCTGTTTGAATGTGTTAGAGGTTCCCTCTGAAGGAAATATTACAATTGGCGATCAAACGCTAGACTTTTCAAGACGAATGGTGAAAAAAGAAGTGGAAAGCTTTCGAAGAAAATCCGCAATGGTCTTTCAGCATTACAATCTTTTTCCACATATGACAGCGTTGCAGAATGTAATGGAAGGTCCAGTTACAGTTAAAAAGGAAGATAAGGAAAAAGCAAGAGAGAAGGCAGCTATCCTTTTACAAAAGGTAGGACTTGCAGACAAACTCGATTATTTTCCACACCAATTATCAGGTGGACAGCAACAACGTGTGGGTATAGCACGAGCACTTGCACTTGAGCCAGAAATAATGTTGTTTGATGAACCAACTTCTGCTTTAGATCCAGAACTTGTTGGGGAAGTTCTTCAAGTAATGAAAGACTTAGCTAGTGAAGGAATTACGATGGTTGTAGTGACACATGAAATGCGTTTTGCTAATGACGTAGCCAATGAAGTGCTCTTTATGGATCAAGGGAAAATTATAGAACGCAGCTCTCCAAGTGATATGTTCATGCACCCAAAAGAAGAACGTACTCGTCAGTTTTTAAATTTAATAAAATAAGACGCAGGTACTTTAACAAAAGAATAGCATTAAAACTGCTCTATTTCCGGAGGCAACTGATAAAGTGTATAAGTCTAAAAAAGTTCTAATATCATTCGCTCCTGCGCAAGCCCGTTACCTATACGCTAGTGGTGTGCTTCTGCTAACGCTATTCCCTCTGGTGCGTAGCTTCTATCAATGATTTTCTTAAAATTAAAAACTAAAGCAGAGTGTGGAAATTGTTGAAATTTCCCCCTCTACTTTTTTTGTTTTTTGACAACTTATTTAACAATAGATTGGCGAAAATAATTTGAATAAGGAGGTAAATTGAATTTACATCTCGAATTAAAAATATGTAAAGAAAATGCGGGAGTGATTCATTTGAATAAAGAAAAGATACTTGAGCACCAACGGAATTACTTAGAGTGGATAGATACCTTGCAGGAGCTTTCGGAAGAACAAGCAACATCTCCATATGCAGAAGGTAAGTGGTCGCCAAATGAAATAGTAATGCATTTAGCTGAATGGGATCGTTTTACATTAGAAGAACGTCTACCGCGAATGAACGAAGGGGAAAAGCTTGAATCGTTTCCCGATTTCGAAGGTTTTAATGCTAAGGCAGCAGCACTATCTCATGAGCAATCATTTAAAGAAACCCTTGATTATGCAAAAAAACAGCGTCAAGCTATTTTAGAGCAGCTTCGTCAAATTGATGAAGTTGAATGGGACAAAGCTTTCTTTATTGGCGAGCATAAATTAACTATTCGTAGTTATTTTGCTGATTTTATTCATCATGATAATCATCATAAAAAGCAGATAATGCATAAATAAAAATTGGGCATCAAGGGTTTGGTATATTTAAAATTCTAGATGCCTATTTAATTTGTTATATTAAAAATTAGAAATTATAGGTTTTAGAGATACTATTGATAATAGCTTTAAATAATACCGCGGATTTCCGTTTCAGGTGGACGCGTTCCGCGGGGGCGCCGCTACGCGTTCGTTGTGATGGCTCATCTGTCTCACAGAGGAACAAAGGCTAAGAGTGCCACATCGTGTGGCAACGCCTTCGTGAACAACATCCTGTTGGCCTCCGGCTGGAGTCGCCACCTTTCACTACAATCCATTAAGTGAGTAATACCTAAAAGAGGATTTAGCCCAGCTATCGCTAAGAGGATAGAAATAGTTTAATTAAACTTAGTGATCATGCGATCCTGTAATCGTTAATGATTAAGAGATTATTTTCCTATTGAAAATCCATCGAATAAGCGACCGCCATATGGCTCTAGTACAGCATCTGCTATATTAATTACTTTATTTTTGTCGCCGCTTTTATAATAAAGATCGAAAGCTTCGACAAATTGTTCTGAAAACTGCTCATTATAGTTTTTTAATGCACGTACAATCCATTTAGATGTACCAATCCATTTGCGATTAGTTCGTAAAACAAATTCACTTACTAGCTCAGCTAGTGTATTAGCGATGAAGATTTCTTCCACTCTATTTTTACTTCCAATAAAGTCATCTAAAGCATCTGTGATAAAGTATCGTTTTATATTTATCGTGTCGGTAGACCATACTTCCGGACCGTTAACTATTAGTTGTGTGGCTTCTTTTTGGATTGAATCTAAGATACCCTCGTCTTTTAATATTATCCCTTCGGCTACCATTTTAGGTAGCGATGGTCTAGCTCTTTTGCTATCGCTTTCAAAGAAACTTTTGTATGACGTTAAATTATGTACAAAAACTTCTATCGGCCAACCATCTTTTATTAATGATTCTCTGTAGCAGGAAGGAAGATCTTGGATAAAAACTACAATATCTAAATCAGAAGTTTCTGTCGCTTCTCCTCGGACTATGCTCCCTGCTAAAAGTGCACCTTGGCAATTAGGAAAATTTTGAGAAATAAATTGGGTGGCAGCTTCAATAGGCTTTAGTCTATTTGAATTCATTTATAGTTCTCCTTGAATTTTTTATGTAAAAAAAGCAGGTTCAAAAGACTTCACTTTTGAACCTGCTTTTCAATTGATGACCCCTACGGGATTCGAACCCGTGTTACCGCCGTGAAAGGGCGGTGTCTTAACCGCTTGACCAAGGGGCCTTTAAAAATAAATGGCGGCAGAGGGAGTCGAACCCACGACCTTTCGGGTATGAACCGAATGCTCTAGCCAGCTGAGCTACGCCGCCGTTTTTAACGAACAAATTACATATTACAAGCGATTGGTCAAAGTGTCAATACTTCTTGGAATAATTTTTTAAAAATTTTTTATTAATTGGCTAAAAGAGTCGAAAACTTTTTAAATGCAAATGCCAGAAATAGACATACTTTTTGTTCTAATTGTATGTATACTTCCATCAATAGCTGAATAGGAGGTATGTTACTTTTGAAAACGTTATATGGGCAAGGTCAAAAAAGAGGATTTACGTGGAGAAAGGTTTGGGAAGGTATACAAGTACGAAAAGTATCCATTTCATTTAACGTTATTTTTTTTATTCTTGCTTTTTTCTTAGCACAAGTCGTACTATTTGAAGCTTCCGTTCCATTTTTCCTACCAATATGGGCATTGGTAAACTTACGATTTCAACGTTTTTTACCTTGGGCAATTGCAGGGGCTTTACTAGGGAGTATTACTCTAGGACTAGGACAAGTGTTAATTCATGCCATGCAAGCAATGATTTTTCCGCTCCATTTAAAAAGGACGATAAAGAAAATACCTTTACCTCTGTTTGTGCTTATAGATGTTGTTTGTGTTCAAGCTATATGGCAGTATGTTTCGTACTCGGGAAGTATTCCAGGTTCCGTTTGGCTCGCAATAGGATATGAAGGTGTTTTGAGTTTGTTTATGACCATATTTTTGTTTCAGTTATTTCTACCACTACCAGACTTTCTTCATAGAAGGTGGACTGCAGAAAGAATGGGTGCCGCTTTATTAATAGGAGCATTGGTTTTAACCGGAATGTCTTCCTTTATTTTTGGATATGTTTCTATTCCCTTATTACTTGCTCATTTAGTAATTGCTATAGCCGCTGCAGTTGGTGGTGTTCAACTTGGGACCGTGGTAGCGGTGCTAGCAGGAACGATATTAAGTATTTCGAAGCTCAGCTTTAGTGGAATGATCGCTGTATACGCAATTACTGGATTTTTAGCTGGTTTGCATAAACCTTTTGGAAGGTTATGGCAGGCGTTCAGTATGCTTGGGGCAACGTTTTTCTTTATTTTATATGATCGTACATTACCTTTAGATACTGTTTATATTGGATCCCTTGTAACTGCTTCGTTATTGTTTTTTACCATTCCTTCAAAATGGATAAAATATTTAAAGGATCAACTTTTCCCGGATTCATCAAATATCCTCATACGAAGGCAAAAGTGGATGACAGAAAAAGTAAACAATCAATTGAAAGAATTTCAGCATTTCGCTGATTTTATTACACGTTTTATATCCGATCGATTTGACTCTAAAGAATCGGTTCGTAAAGAAAGGAACATGTCTTTTTCAACATGCCAGTCCTGTTTTCAGTATGAAAAATGCTGGGGAGAGAAATCCAATGGCATCCCATTATTAATGGAACAATGGGAGGACGAAACTAAAAAAAGTAGGATACAATTAGAAAAGAAAATTCAATATAAATGCGTTAAGCCAGGGCAAATTATTCAAGAGCTAACAGAAAGGGAAGCAAAGAAACGGTTAAATAACCAGCTACAGCATGGAAAGAAAATGTATGCATTAAAGCTTCGTGATATGGGCAACCATATGAGTGAACTTATGAATAATTTAGATAATAGTATGACTTTATATACATCTCATGAGGAAGAGGTGAAGCAGAAATTTCAGCAATGTAATATTCCTTTTTTTCAAATAGATGTTTTAAATATTGCGGTGGGGCAGATGGAAGTAGTCTGTTGTTTGCCTGTAGAATCCAAAGCAAAAATGGTTGGAGAAAGATTAATACTTCCTATTTTTTACGACTTATGGAAAGAACCATTTGAAATAACCTCTATGAAGGAAATCCATCATCCATATGAACATATTCAAATGACGTGTAAATCATCTGTTCGCTTTGAAGTAAGGCATGACATTTATACTTCATCTAGTAGAAACACGATATATTCGGGGGATGCACATGCTGTTTTTTCCTTGCATCCAGGATTACTAGCTGTTATTTTATCTGACGGAATGGGGAATGATATTGAAGCGCATCGAGAAAGTAGAAGAGTAATGCATTTTATGCGGGAATGTTTAAATAAAAAAATGGATCCTGAAACCACTATGCATACACTGCACTATATGATGAGTTTGCAAGATGATACCGATAGTTATGCGACAGTAGATTTAGCATTGATTGATTTACAAAAAGGAGAGCTTTGGTCATGGAAAGCAGGGAGTATGTCGACGTATTTAATTAGAGGAAATGAGATGCGCAAAATCGAAAGTAAGCATGTGCCATTTGGTTTTCTACCTACTTTTACAATAGAGGCAAGGAAAGTCGATATTAAGGATGGAGATATTCTATTAATGCTTTCAGATGGTGTTTTCTCATCTAATACTTCCATTGAAAAACAGGAGATGTATTACCAAAAAATATTACAAGATCCTACAATGAATGCAGAGAGGTTCGTAAAGAAGTTGGAGGAGACTTATTCATTGCCTGGAGACGATCGAACCGTTATTTTCATGCAAGTGAGACATGTTGTTCCGGAATGGTCCATTTTTTCACCACGCGAAACAACCAAATTTCAAGAAAAAATGGTACACTAATAAGAAATGCGGAGGCGCTGACAAGCAGTGCCTACTTCGATGTCTCACAGGACTACAAACACCGGAATCTGAATAGATATTAAATAGAAAAGAGGTGAGAAGATGCTCCCGTTCGTTCAAAAAGTAAAAAAATACATTGACAAGCATAAGTTGATAGAAGAAGGAGAGCGTCTTCTTCTCGCTTGTTCTGGTGGAGCAGATTCGGTTGCATTGGTACGTGTACTATATGAACTTCAAAAGGAGTATGCATGTGAAATAGCTATTGTTCACACCGACCATCAGTTAAGAGGAGAGGAATCTGAAGAGGATATGCGTTTTGTTGAGCAGCTTGCGGAAACTCTACGAATACCTTTTTACGGTACAAAAATTGAAGTTCCAAACAGGGTTTCCATTGAAGGTGGTAATGTTCAGGTTATTTGTAGAGAGGAACGCTATGCATATTTCGAAAGGATAATGGAAAAGCATAAATATCAAAAATTAGTACTGGGTCATCATGCCGTTGATCAAATTGAGACAGTAGTGATGTCCTTGGTGAGGGGAACGCTGGCCTCTTCTATCACGGGAATACCTATGAGAAGATCCTTTTCAGTAGGGGAGATTATTCGGCCCTTTTTATGTGTAACAAAAGATGAAATTCTCGATTATATCCAACTGTTACATCAAAATTTTAGACATGATCCGAGCAATGACAAACATACATATACTCGAAATCGTATTCGTCATAAAGTGGTGCCTTTTTTAGTAGAGGAAAACTCACATGTGAGTGACAAAATTCAATCATTTGTTGAGAAACAACAACAGGATGATGCTCTTCTTAAGGTGATGGCTAAAGAAAAGTTTGAACAGCTTGTGACGATTAATTCAAATGGCAACTTTTTTCTTGATACTATGCGCTTTTCTGAAGTTCCCAGCGCTTTACAAAGAAGAGTAGTTCTACTACTATTAAACTATCTCTACAATGAATCCGAGATCCTACTAAATGATCGATTAGTTGAGTCCATTCTTTCGGTTTGTAATGAGTGTGAAGGCAACATGGAAATTCACTTACCAAACGGTTTTCTCCTCGTTCGTCATTATAATACGGTCCAATTTACATCTTCTTTTCATGAATCTCCACTACCAGGGGAAATTGTAATTCAAGAGGATTATTGGCATGATATTGGTGCTGGTTTTTCCATTTATTTAACGAGTAATTTAAATGGGAATATTTCAAATGAAAAATGGTTTGTTCAATTGGAAAATAATTCGCTACCGCTTTTTATAAGGCAAAAAGAAGAAGGAGATCGCATTCAAGTGAAAGGGATGTCATCGCCAAAGAAGGTTTCTCGATTATTTATAGACGAAAAGGTCTCAGCTGAGGATAGACGTGTTTGGCCACTTCTCGTAAATCAGAACAATGATATACTTGCGGTGATTGGACTACGTTATGAAAAGCGGTTTTCAAAGGAGTATCAAGGGCAAAATTATGTCATATACTTAAAACAAAATTAACTATTAGGGGGGACTAAAATGTTAGAAAAAGACATTCTAGAAATTCTATTAACGGAAGAACAAATTCAAGAAAAGACTCGTGAACTTGGTGCAACACTATCGGCAGACTATAAAGATAAGTTCCCGCTAGCTATTGGAATATTAAAAGGGGCAATGCCGTTTATGTCCGATTTGATGAAGCGTGTAGATACGTACATTGAAATGGATTATATGGATGTATCAAGTTACGGAAACGCTACTGTATCTTCAGGAGAAGTAAAAATTATTAAAGATTTAAATACGAGTGTAGAGGGTCGCGACATTCTCATCATTGAAGATATTATTGATAGCGGTATGACATTAAGTTATCTAGTAGATCTATTTAAATACCGTAAAGCAAAGTCCATAAAACTTGTTACATTGCTGGATAAGCCAACTGGTCGAAAAGTAGATTTGAAAGCAGATTATGTTTGTTTTGAAGTTCCGGACGCATTTGTTGTTGGTTACGGATTAGATTATGCTGAAAAGTATCGTAAT
Source organism: Psychrobacillus sp. NPDC058041 (assembly GCF_042885655.1). Lineage (NCBI taxonomy): Bacteria > Bacillati > Bacillota > Bacilli > Caryophanales > Bacillaceae > Psychrobacillus > Psychrobacillus sp. NPDC058041. Next base: position 15,044 of record NZ_JBHVRO010000016.1, on the reverse strand, counting down.
TTGCCTTATGTTGGCGTGTTAAAGAAAGAAGTTTATTCTTTTTAATTTAACTGTATCTAGTGGGATAAGTTAAAACCTTTAGGGGTTTTGTGTAGGAGTTAATCGTGCAAAATAATTCAAAGTCCGGAAGAAAATATACCATGGCGTATTTGATTACCGAACTGAAAGGCTTTTCATTGTACGTGAAAAAAATCGTATGATAAGATTACATATAGTTTTTCTGTTTACCTTGTGAGGAGGCTGGGAATGAATCGAGCATTGCGTTACGCTATATTATACCTATTAATATTTTTTGTAATTGTTGGGATCTTTGCCACGTTTAATACGAGCAACGCACCAACCAAAAATATTAATTATACTGAATTTATGACTTCACTTTCAAAAGGAGAAGTAACAAGCTTTACAATGCAGCCGGAACAAGGTGTATATTTTGTTGAAGGTGAAATGAAAGGCTATAAAGATGGAGAAAAGTTTCTAACAAAACTTCCTCCTAATAGTACTAATCTGCAAGCGAAAATTGATGCACTGGCAGAAGCTGGATCAGTCAAAGTAGATGTTAAAGAAACTTCTAAAACAAGTGGCTGGGTTCAATTTTTCTCAGGATTAATACCATTTTTAATTATCATTATTTTATTCTTCTTCTTATTGAGTCAGTCACAAGGCGGTGGAAACCGTGTGATGAACTTTGGTAAGAGTAAAGCAAAACTATACGATAATGAAAAGAAAAAAGTAAGGTTTACAGATGTTGCTGGTGCAGATGAAGAAAAGGCTGAACTAGTAGAAGTAGTAGATTTCTTAAAAGATCCACGTAAATTCGTGGAAATTGGAGCTCGAATTCCGAAAGGGATCTTATTGGTAGGTCCTCCAGGTACTGGTAAAACATTACTGGCACGTGCGGTAGCAGGGGAATCCGGTGTACCATTCTTCTCTATTAGTGGATCAGATTTCGTAGAAATGTTTGTCGGAGTTGGGGCATCCCGTGTTCGTGATTTGTTTGAAAATGCGAAGAAAAATGCACCTTGTATTATTTTCATAGATGAAATTGATGCAGTAGGTCGTCAACGTGGAGCCGGTCTTGGTGGTGGGCATGATGAACGTGAACAAACACTAAACCAATTACTTGTTGAGATGGACGGTTTCGGTGCAAATGAAGGTATTATTATCATTGCTGCAACGAATAGACCAGATGTTTTAGACCCAGCACTTCTTCGTCCAGGTCGTTTTGACCGTCAAATTACAGTAGGTCGTCCAGATGTTAAAGGACGCGAAGCAGTACTTAAAGTACATGCTCGCAATAAGCCGCTTGATGAATCAGTGGACTTAAAAGCGATAGCACAACGTACTCCGGGATTCTCTGGAGCAGATTTAGAAAACTTATTAAACGAAGCAGCGCTAGTAGCGGCTAGACGTGATAAGAAAAAAGTTGACATGAGTGACATCGATGAAGCGACAGATCGGGTAATAGCTGGTCCAGCAAAATCCGGTAAAGTCATTTCTGAAAAAGAACGTAATATTGTTGCATTCCATGAAGCGGGACATGTAGTTATCGGATTAACACTAGATGATGCAGAAATCGTGCATAAAGTGACAATCGTTCCTCGTGGTCAAGCTGGTGGGTATGCGGTTATGCTTCCGAAAGAAGATCGTTACTTCATGACAAAACCAGAACTATTAGATAAAATCTCAGGATTACTAGGTGGTCGTGTAGCGGAAGATATCGTATTTGGGGAAGTATCTACAGGTGCCCATAATGACTTCCAACGTGCAACTAGCATTGCTCGAAGCATGGTAACGGAGTATGGAATGAGTGATAAATTAGGTCCAATGCAGTTTGGTCAAGCGCAAGGCGGAAACGTCTTCTTAGGGCGTGACTTTAACTCAGAACAAAATTATTCTGATGCAATTGCCTATGAAATTGACCAGGAAATGCAAAGAATGATTAAAGAGCAATATGAGCGAACAAAACAAATTTTAACAGAAAAACGTGAATTATTAACTTTAATTGCGACAACGTTATTAGAAGTAGAAACGCTTGATGCTGCTCAAATCAAACATTTGGAAGAACATGGAACACTTCCGGAACGTGTGTATGATTTAGCTAGCAATGAAGTAAAAGTGGAAGAAAGTGAAGATGTACCGGATGCGGTAGGAGCACCAACAGATCCATCTACTGCTGATTTACCGAAGGAAGATGGCCAAGTAATTGAGCCGAATAATCCAATTCAAGAAGAACGAAGAGATTAATAGAATATATTAGCTGATTGCCTCATGTACTATACGAGGCAATCAGCTTTTTTCTTTGGCTCTTTCTATGGTATGATGTGTTGGAAAACTTACGAAAAGTGAGGACAAGCTAGATGATACTTGTGCTAGATACAGGGAACACAAACATTGTTTTAGGTGTATATGAAAAAGAAAAGCTTATCCATCATTGGCGAATGGAAACAGACCGCCAAAAAACAGAAGATGAGTATGGTATGCAAGTAAAAGCATTATTTTCACATGCGAATATTTCCTTTAACCAAATAGAAGGTATTATTATATCCTCCGTTGTACCACCAATTATGTTTTCATTAGAGGCTATGTGCAAAAAATATTTTGGTATTAAACCAATAGTCGTAGGACCGGGCGTCAAAACAGGATTGAATATTAAGTACGAGAATCCTCGTGAGGTTGGGGCAGATCGAATTGTAAATGCTGTCGCTGCAATTCATGAGTATGGTAGTCCCCTCATAATAGTTGACTTTGGAACTGCCACGACTTATTGTTTTGTAAATGAAAAGGGCGAGTACATGGGAGGGGCAATAGCTCCGGGAATTGGTATATCAACAGAGGCTCTTTTTACTCGAGCTAGTAAACTTCCTCGAATAGAGTTAGCTAGACCAGAACATGTAATAGGGAAAAACACAGTTGCTGCAATGCAGTCCGGTATTGTTTATGGTTACGTAGGACAAGTAGAGGGAATTGTAAATCGGATGAAGAAAATATCAAAACACACTCCAAAAGTGATTGCAACAGGCGGTCTGGCGACTTTAATTGGTGAAGAAACAACTATCGTGGACATAATCGACCCGTTTTTAACATTAAAAGGATTGTATTTAATTTATCAACGAAACTTAAATGAAAAAGGAATGAAATAAATGAATGATTATTTAGTAAGAGCACTAGCTTATGAAGGAAGTATACGCGCATTTGCAGTCCGGACAACCGAAACTGTGGGAGAGGCACAAAGACGTCATCAAACATGGCCAACTGCGTCAGCTGCACTTGGCAGAACTATGACGGCTGCAGTCATGATGGGGGCTATGTTTAAAGGTGAAGATAAGCTAACTATCAAAGTAGAAGGTAATGGTCCAATTGGTCCAATGATAGTTGATAGTAATGCAAAAGGTGAAGTGCGTGGATATGTAATGAATCCACAAACTCATTTCGACTTAAATGAAGTTGGGAAACTAGATGTTCGTCGTGCAGTAGGGACGGAAGGTACACTAACTATCGTAAAGGATTTAGGTTTAAGAGACTTTTTTACAGGCCAAGTGCCAATCGTATCTGGAGAAATTGGGGAAGATTTTACGTATTATTTTGCAGTATCTGAGCAAGTTCCTTCGTCTGTCGGCCTAGGTGTATTGGTCAATCCGGACAATACAATTCTAGCGGCGGGAGGGTTTATCATTCAGCTAATGCCTGGTACCGATGATGAAACGATTACAATTCTTGAGGAACGACTCAATAATATGGAACCTGTTTCAAAAATGATTGAAAAAGGATTAACTCCTGAAGAATTGCTTTTTGAGATTTTAGGAAAAGATAATGTGCAGATTTTGGACTCTACTCCTGTTTCATTTGAATGTAATTGTTCAAAAGAACGATTTGGTAGTGCAATTATTAGCTTAGGCGAAAATGAAATTCGAGATATGATTGAGGAAGATGGAGGGGCGGAAGCGCATTGCCATTTCTGTATGGAGAAATATCAATACTCAGTAGAGGAATTGGAGTCATTTATCGATGAAATCAACGCGTGATAACTTCAATCCACAACAAAAACGACATTTAAAAACAAAACCGGTTCTTCTTCTACTTAGTCTTCTTTTTCTAGGCAATTTACTATGGTTTATTGCTTGGTTAATACCGAATGAGAAAGTAAGTGAAACAGAAGTAGTCGCATCTGTTGGTGGGAAAGTTATTACGAAGGAACAGTGGATGGCTTCAATGGAATCGATGTATGGGAAAGAGGTATTACTGGATTTAGTGAATGCAGAAGTGATGGAAGCTGCAGCTAAAAAGAACCATATACAAGTAACGGATCAAGAAATAGACTTAGAACTAGCTCTAATTCGTTCTACACAAGAGGGAACTGATACTTCACTTCAATCGTATGATGAAGAAACGATGCGTCAAAAAGTTCGATCTCGCTTAATTTTAGAAAAGGTTTTAGCGAAGGATATAGTAATAGAAGACGAAGCTATAAAAGCATATTATGATAATAATAAAAACTTATATAATATCCCTACTTCCTACCGTACAAGTGTTATTTATGCTTCTTCGGAGGACGAAGCAAAAGAAGTTGTAAAAGAACTCAAGAATGGTTCATCTTTTGAAGGACTGGCAAGAGAGCGCTCGAAAGACGCTAGTTCTGCAAGTTTAGGGGGGGATATAGGATATATATCAGCAGATGCACAGTCGGTAGATACTGCCATTATCTCTGCTTTACCAAACATTGAGGTGGGTAAATGGAGTGATATAGTAGCTTTGAAAGATGGAAGATTTGCAGTCGTGCAAGTTGTAAGTGTTTTTAAAGGCGAATCATTCTCTTATGCGGACGTGAAAGATCACATTCACCGAGAACTTGCTCTAGAACAGCTTACTCAATCAGTTACCCCAGAAGCGTTTTGGCAAGAATTCGATGCCAAATGGTCGTATAGCGAGAAGTAAAAGCGTATTCTATAGAGTACGCTTTTTATTTATAACGTCCTCCACCGAGTTGTTTTCCGAAGCTTACTGCGGGCGAAGAATCGAGTCGCCTGTGCCAACACTTGTTGGTCGTCTCAGGCTACGTAAATAGTGTAGCCAATGTTTCGTCGAAAGCACTCAAGAATTAGTGAAGACAACATGTAATTAAAAGGGTGCTTTCGCATTTCTTAAAAGAAAGTATATGGAATATTATCCTGCGAAACTGTGTTCATAGTACTTTAGAGAATTAATTAATACCGCGGATTTCAACGCGTTCCGCGGGGTGAGCGATGAGCCCTCACCGCCGCTACGCGTACGTTGCGATGGCTCATCTGTCTCACTCATCCCGCTGGAGTCGTCACCTTTCACTACAATCCATTAAGTGAGTAGTACTTAACGAGAAGATTGAGCCCAGCTATCGGTAAGAAGATAGAAATAATGATCATCTATCCTGTAATCGTTGTTGAATAAGAGATGCTATTGCTTGGTGAAATTTTGTGCATCCGGATAAAATGTAGTTCCCTAACTAATGCTGATAGTACTTTAGAGAATTAAATAATACCGCGGATTTCCGTTTCAGGTGAACGCGTTCAGCGGGGTGAGCGATGAACCATCACCACTGATACGCGTTCGTTGTGTTGGCTCACCGGTCTCACTCATGATTTAGCTAAGCTATCGCTAAGAGGATAGAATTAGTTTAAGTAAACGTAGTGATCATGCCACTCTATAACGGAAGGCCACGCAGGAACATAGGCTAAAGAACGCCACCTCTTGTGGCAATGCCTTTGTGACCTACATAGTGTTGGCCTGAGGAGACTGAAGCCATGCCTGCGAAAAGCGTCCGCAATAGTGGAAAGCAACGACATTCATATGCTACTTTTCTTGAAAGGACCGGGCGTCTTTTTGCTCGGCTTTTCTAATTTTTTCTTTTCTGGAATGTTATTTTATTGACATTTATTCTCTGTAATTGGTATGATTAAAAAAATAAAACCTATTAAAATAGTAGGGATTAGGAGTGAGATAATGGCAAAGTTAGCGCAATCCGTAGTTGAATTGATTGGTAAAACGCCAGTAGTGAAATTAAACAGAGTTTCAAGCCCTGAGGATGCAGAAGTATATGTTAAATTAGAATTCTTCAACCCAGGAAGTAGCGTAAAAGATCGTATTGCTTTTGCCATGATTGAAGCGGCAGAAAAAGAAGGAAAGTTAAAAGAAGGTAGCACAATAATTGAGCCTACTAGTGGTAATACTGGCATAGGCCTTTCGATGATTGCAGCGGCAAAAGGTTATAAAGCAGTATTGGTAATGCCAGATACAATGAGCTTAGAGCGTAGAAACTTACTTCGTGCTTATGGCGCAGATTTAGTATTAACACCTGGAGCAGACGGAATGAAAGGTGCTATTGCGAAAGCGGAAGAACTTTCAAATGAAAATGGATGGTTTATGCCTCAACAATTTAACAATGAAGCGAACCCAGAAATTCACCGATTAACAACTGGTCCCGAAATTGCGGAAGCATTTGATGAGTTAGACGGCTTTGTAGCAGGAATTGGAACGGGTGGAACAATAACTGGTGCGGGTGGCGTATTAAAAGAAAAATTCCCAAATATTCATATTGCTGCAGTAGAACCAGAAGATTCGAATGTTTTATCTGGCGGTAAACCTGGCCCCCATAAAATTCAAGGAATTGGAGCTGGGTTCGTTCCTGAGGTACTAGATACAAAAATGTATGATTCTATTATTCAAGTTTCCAACGAAGATGCTTATGCAACATCTCGCGAAGTTGCAAAATTGGAAGGTATTCTTGGTGGTGTATCTGCAGGAGCTGCTATTTACGGAGCGCTTCAACTTGCAAAACAACTTGGAAAAGGTAAAAAAGTTGTTGCAATCGTTCCAGATAATGGTGAGCGTTATTTAAGTACACCACTATACCAATTCGAAGACTAATTTAGGTCTGATATGAAACTCTCGCATTCAAAAGAAGGTTTTTCTTGTTTCTGAAAAGTTTTTCTACTGTGCGATATGGATGTCACGAATTTAGGTTGCCTCGACTGACAATCTTTTTATTAAGTCTTAGGTTAGCCCGTTAAATTAAGTCATCAATTATAGACAAAGAGAGGAGCTATTTGTGCTTCCTCTTTTTTTATGTGGCGAAAAGTAGCGATTTCAAGTTAAGATGAATGCAAATCGTTTTTTAGGGGGATTAAGAAAAGTGGATTCACTAAAATTACAAACACGGACTTTCAACATGTCGAAAGAAGCTTTTTTTTATGCGTATAAAGAAATAACGAAAGAAGAATCACATCATTTATTTTTGGAAAGTGGCAGAGGCGGACATTTATGTGTTGCGGCTTGGAATCCAATTGCAGTGACAAAATCAGTAGATACTGGTTTACATATAAAATGGCGAAGCGGAGAAGACGAGGTGCGTTTAGGTGAACCGCTTTACGAATTGGAAAAGCTCGTGGAGTCTTACTACATTCCTTCTCAAGAAAATTTACCGGATTTCCAAGGCGGAGCTGCTGGTTTTATTAGTTACGATTACGCTCGTAAAATAGAAGTTCTACCTAGTCTAGCGGTGGATGACTTGCATGTTCCGGATATTTATTTTTATGTGTTTGATTTCTGGGCTGTTCTTGATGTTGCAGCAGAAACTGTTACATGCATGAAACTATCAACTAGTGATGTAGATTTAGCCGATATGGAAGAAGAACTGAAGGCCGCAAGTGGAAGGGCAGAACGACTATTTCAACCAGGTACTGCAACTGAAGTAGTTGATGATCAAGCAGAACTATTTGTGTCTGTAAATGAACCTGAATTTGAATCTGCCATTCGTCAAGTGCAAGAATACATTGCACAAGGTGATGTATTTCAAGTAAATCTATCTGTTCGACAATCCAAAAAATTAGAGGTCGAGCCAATTTCTATGTATGAAGCTCTTCGTGCGTTTAATCCATCTCCATATATGGCTTATATTCAATCGCCAGAATTCGCTGTAGTATCTGGATCACCAGAACTATTAGTTAAGAAGAAAGGAATCGATTTGTCTACTCGTCCAATTGCAGGAACAAGACCGCGCGGAAAAAATAATCTAGAAGATATAGCTTTGGCTAATGAATTAATTGACAATGAAAAAGAGCGAGCAGAACATGTCATGCTTGTTGATTTAGAAAGAAATGATTTAGGAAGAGTATCTACTTATGGCTCTGTAGAAGTGGATGAGTTTATGGTTATTGAACGGTATTCACATGTTATGCATATTGTTTCGAATGTGAAAGGGACACTACGTCCTAACACATCTAATACAGATATTATCCGAGCGATGTTCCCGGGTGGAACAATTACGGGCGCCCCGAAAATTAGAACGATGGAAATAATTGAAGAGTTAGAACCAGTTCGTAGGGGATTGTATACTGGATCCATTGGTTGGCTAGGATTTTCTGGGGATTTGGAATTAAATATTGTTATCCGAACCGCCTTTATTCAAGACGGGATGGCTTATATCCAAGCGGGAGCGGGAATAGTAATAGATTCTATACCAAGTGCTGAATACGTAGAGTCTTTAAACAAAGCGAAAGCATTATGGCAAGCGAAAGCTATGGCAGAAGGAGGAAAACAATGATTTTGATGATTGATAATTATGATTCCTTTACTTACAATCTCGTTCAATATATAGGAGAGCTCGGAGAAGAAGTGAAGGTCGTTCGCAATGATGAGTTAACGATTGCTGAAATTGAACAGTTAGCGCCAAATATAATTGTTGTATCACCAGGTCCTTGTACTCCTAATGAGGCTGGAATTAGTTTAGAGGCAATCACACACTTTGCAGGTAAGATTGCAATATTCGGTGTTTGTCTGGGACACCAATCGATTGGACAAGCATTTGGAGGAAATGTAATTCGTGCAGAAAGATTAATGCACGGGAAAACTTCGCCTGTTTTTCATGATGGAAAAGGGGTTAATGCGAATATGCCAAATCCTTTTCAAGCAACAAGATATCATTCATTACTTGTAGAAAAAGAGTCGTTACCTGAATGTTTAGAGGTGACCTCATGGACAGAGGAAGGGGAAATTATGGGGCTACGTCATAAAGAGTTTCCCATAGAAGGTGTACAATTTCATCCAGAGTCGATAATGACTGAGGAAGGAAAAAAGCTTATCCAAAACTTTATCGAAACATACAGTCCTTCTATGATGGAGAGGGACTAATATGGACGCTTGGAAAGACGGAAAATTATACAGAGCGGATGAACTAACTATCTCTCCGTATGATCATGGTTTTTTGTATGGGCTTGGTTTTTTTGAGACATTTCGTACGTATAATGGGAAAGTATTTTTATGGGAAGAGCATTGGAGCCGACTCACTCGTGCAATGGTTGATTTTCGTATTACAATGCCATATGAAAAAGAAACTCTGATACAGGCGATAGAAGCGTTATCATTGGCAAATAATAATGAAGACGGTTATTTTCGATTAAATATATCGGCGGGTGTGCAAGATATTGGACTCCAGCCTTCTAATTATGAAAAGCCAACAGTGATTTTATTCCGAAAAGCATTGCATGCTGTTCCTAGAGGAACGGAAAAATCAGCAGTATGGCTTGAAACCTTGAGAAATTCTCCCGAAAGTCCAATACGTCATAAATCCCATCATTACGCAAATAATGTAAAAGCGCGATTTGAAGTTCCCTCGCTTGCCTCTTTAGAAGGTTTCTTTCTAACTTCTGATGGATTTGTAGCAGAAGGAATTACGTCAAATATATTTTGGGCTAAGGGAGGAAAGGTATATACACCGTCCTTGGATACAGGAATTTTAGCGGGGATCACACGGGATTGGCTGATAAAAGATTCTCCATTCGTAGTAGAGGAAGGTTTATTTACAAAAGATGTACTAGAGAAAGCGGATGAAGTATTTATTACAAATTCAATTCAAGAAATTGTCCCTATTAAAAAGATAGAAGAGAAGTACTTTTTAGGTAATCGAGGACCTGTGTATGCTACGCTTCATGAGGCGTATGTTAAGTGTATTCAGAAAGAAGGTACAGAAGATGAATTTAAAATATAATACGAGGCCATTTGAAGCTGCAGGGGTTATATTAGATTTTCGAAAAGAAACGATTGTAATGGGTATATTAAATGTCACGCCTGATTCTTTTTCGGATGGTGGTAAATTTAATGAGGTTGAATTAGCTGTTGTTCGAGCGAAACAGATGGTTGCGGATGGTGCTAAAATTATCGACGTAGGTGGAGAATCTACTAGACCAGGTCATACAGCCATTTCAGATGAAGAGGAAATAGCGCGTGTTGTTCCGGTTATTAAAGCAATCCGAGCAGAGGTAAATGCGATTATATCCATTGATACTTACAAATCAGCGGTTGCAAGAGCAGCGGTTTTAGCTGGCGCCCATGTCATTAATGATATTTGGGGTGCAAAGAGAGATTCGAAAGTGGCAATGGTGGCTGCAGAGATGGGTGTTCCAATAATATTAATGCATAATAGAGACAACGAAGAATACAACGATTTCTGGGCAGAAGCAAAACAAGATTTAGTAGAAAGTATTCAAATTGCAAAAGAGGCGGGAGTGCCTGATGAACATATTTGGTTAGACCCTGGTATCGGCTTTGGGAAATCTACAATCCAAAATATTTGGATGATGCAGCATTTAGGACAGTTAGTAGATATGGGCTATCCAGTTTTACTTGCGACTTCTCGTAAACGACTAATTGGAAATGTGCTCAATCTTCCAGTTGATGAACGAATAGAAGGAACAGGTGCGACTGTTTGCTATGGTTTGCAGCTTGGTTGTCATATGGTGCGTGTACATGACGTGAAAGAAATTACACGTATGACGAAGATGATGGATGCACTAACAGGAAAAGTGGAATATAAGGAAAGTGAGGCGTAATATTTATGGATTACATACACTTAAATGATTTAGAGTTCTACGGATATCATGGAGCGTTACCAGAAGAAACGAAGCTAGGTCAGATTTTCCGTGTAACGATCACGTTAGCTTGCGATTTAAAAAAAGCTGGTGAAATGGATAGTCTCGATGAGACCGTTAATTATGCAGAGGTTTTTGAACTTTGTAAGGAGATAGTGGAAGGAAAACCCTATTTATTAATAGAGGCAGTGGCGGAGAAGATAGCTGGAAGAATATTAAAGGATTACGAAGCAAAAGTAACTGGTTGTCGTATTCATTTAGTGAAGCCAAATCCGCCGATTGCAGGTCATTATGCTTCCGTTGCGGTTGATATTACGAGAGGTAAGCTATGAATATTGCATATCTATCACTAGGCTCGAATATTGGAGACCGATTTTATTATCTTAAAAGATCTGTTCAATTGCTAAATGAAACGGGAAGTATACGAGTGAATCGGGTGTCCTCTGTTTATGAAACAGATCCTGTTGGTTATGTAGATCAATCGGCTTTTTTAAATATTGTAGTGGAGCTTGAAACGCAACTTACACCTCATGAATTATTAAAAAAATGCAATGAAGTTGAAGAAGAACTTGGGCGTACCCGAGAGATTCGGTGGGGACCACGGACTGTAGACCTTGACATTTTGTTGTATAATGAAGAGATTATGAAAACAGAGGACCTCATTATTCCGCATCCTAGGATGACGGAAAGAGGTTTTGTGCTCGTTCCTCTTGTGGAATTAAATTCAGAATTAGTTGAGCCTCTAACAAACCATTCTTTATTGAAGCTTGCACTTCTTCAGAAAGAAGGCGTTCATTTATGGAAAACATTCGATGGGGTAGACGCATTCGTGCATTTCGACGATTGAAAAGATTAAGCCAAGTTGAACTTGCGAAAGAAATGAATATTTCAGTGTCTATACTTGGTCAAATAGAACAAGGAAAAAGAGTTCCGAATGAGGGGCAGCTAGAAAAAATTTCTTCTGTTCTTGATATACAGCTAGGCGAATTAATAGGAGAAATAAAAGAAGGTGAATGAATATGTCAATTGCATCAACAAAACCATTTAAAATTGGTAACTTTGAAATGGATAATCGTGTTGTTTTAGCACCGATGGCGGGTATATGTAACTCAGCATTCCGATTAACTGTTAAAGAATTTGGTGCGGGGTTAGTTTACGCGGAAATGATCAGTGATAAAGGGATTGTTTATAAAAATGAAAAGACTTTAAGTATGCTTTATATTGATGAACGTGAAAATCCATTATCACTTCAAATTTTTGGTGGAGAAAAAGAAACGCTAGTTGCTGCTGCTAAATATGTAGATCAACATACCTCGGCGGACATTATTGATATTAATATGGGATGCCCGGTAAATAAAATCATTAAATGCGAGGCGGGAGCTAGATGGCTTCTTGATCCGAACAAGATTTACGAGATGGTGTCCACAGTTGTGGATAATGTTAAAAAACCGGTAAGCGTGAAAATGCGTACTGGTTGGGACGACGATCATATTTATGCTGTAGAGAATGCTCGCGCAGTTGAACGCGCAGGAGGAGCGGCGGTAGCGGTACATGGACGTACACGTTTACAAATGTATGAAGGGTATGCGAATTGGGATCTGATCCGACAAGTGAAAGAAGCAGTAAATATTCCTGTCATTGGAAACGGCGACGTAAATACTCCTCAAGATGCAAAACGTATGTTGGATGAAACTGGTGTAGATGCAGTAATGATTGGTCGTGCAGCACTTGGAGATCCATGGATGATTTATCGTACGGTTGAATACTTGGAATCTGGTGAACTTAAACCGGAACCTTCTGTACAAGAAAAAATTGATGTGTGCCTATTACACTTTGATCGCTTAACTGCCTTAAAAGGTGAAGACATTGCGGTACGAGAAATGCGCAAACATGCTGCTTGGTACTTAAAAGGTATTCGAGGGAATGGACGAGCGAGAAATATGGTTAACCAAACAGAGTCTGCTCAAGAGTTAAAAGACTACTTGAACTATTTTGCAGAAGAAGTATCGCAAGAATACAACGATGCTGAATCTATTCTTGTTTCATATTAAAGGGGCTATCACTTCAAGTGATGGCTCTTTCCATTTCGTTTTATAATCTGAATAATGAAAAATATTTCCTGGTGTAGGAAAAAGGTGAACAGCGTGCAGAAATTGTGTACAATAAGTTCAACGTAATAGATTGATACTTGCGGATAATAGGTAGTGGAGGAGTGACGAACATGTCTAATGTAGAAGAATTAAACGATCAACTTTTGGTGAGAAGACAAAAGATGACTGCAATACAAGAGAAAGGATTAGATCCTTTTGGTAGTAAATTCGAACGTACGCATTTAAGTGATCAAGTGATTGCTGAATTTGCTGATTTTTCGAAAGAACAATTAGAAGAAACTGCACATGAAGTCGTAATTGCTGGTCGGATTATGACAAAGCGTGGAAAAGGTAAAGCTGGATTTGCTCATATTCAAGACTTTGGTGGTCAAATACAGATTTATGTACGTAAAGATGCAATCGGTGAAGAAGCATACGAATTATTTAACTCAGCGGACTTAGGTGATATCGTAGGTGTGCGAGGAAATGTATTCCGTACACAAGTAGGTGAATTATCGGTTAAAGCTGTAGAATTCACATTTTTAACAAAATCACTACGCCCAATGCCAGAGAAATTCCATGGCTTAAAGGATGTTGAGCAGCGCTATCGTCAACGCTATTTAGATCTAATGACAAGCGAAGAAAGCAAAAAAACATTCATAACTAGAAGTCGCATCATTCAATCTATGCGTCGTTACTTAGATAGTCAAGGTTACTTAGAAGTGGAAACGCCTTTATTGCATTCTATTGCGGGTGGAGCGGCAGCGCGTCCATTCATTACACATCATAATGCACTAGACATGGAACTATATATGCGTATTGCAATTGAGTTACATTTAAAACGTTTAATAGTAGGCGGACTAGAAAAAGTTTATGAAATTGGACGAGTATTCAGAAACGAAGGCGTTTCAACGCGTCATAATCCTGAATTCACGATGATTGAATTGTATGAAGCATATGCTGATTATAAAGACATCATGAATCTGACAGAAAATTTAGTATCGCATGTTGCCCAGGAAGTATTGGGATCTACTACAGTTACATACGGTGAGGACGAAATCAATCTCGCACCAGGCTGGAGACGTTGGCATATGGCGGATGCGGTAAAAGAAACGACTGGAGTGGACTTCTGGAATGAAATGACTAAGGAAGAAGCACAGTCGTTAGCGAAAGAACATGGAGTTGAAGTAAAACCTTCTATGGAAGTAGGTCATGTATTAAATGAATTCTTTGAGCAAAAAGTAGAAGAAACATTAGTTCAACCGACATTCATATATGGCCATCCTGTAGAAGTATCGCCTCTTGCGAAGAAAAATCCGGAAGATGGTCGATTTACAGATCGCTTTGAACTATTTATTGTTAGACGTGAGCATGCAAATGCATTTACAGAACTAAATGATCCAATTGATCAACGTCAACGCTTCGAAGCACAATTAGTAGAAAAAGAAGCAGGTAATGATGAAGCACATGAAATGGATGAAGATTTCTTAGAAGCATTAGAATATGGGATGCCTCCAACTGGTGGTTTAGGAATTGGAATAGACAGATTGGTTATGTTATTAACTAACGCTGCATCTATTCGCGATGTATTATTGTTCCCAACAATGCGACATAAAGATTAATTAATATAGAAGTCTTTATAATAGGAGGGTGAGGTACTACTATTTATAGTGCCTCGCCTTTTTAATATCTACTAGATATTGTGCTGAATATTATAAGTAAATTCTTTTTAAAAAAAGTGCAGAAAAACCCTTGTCAGATACATTAGAGGGTGGTATAGTTATCAAGTTGTCATTTTCATTAATGACTTCTTCAAAAAAAGAAATAAAAAAGTTGTTGACATTGATAACGAAACTTGTTATGATATTAAAGTCGCCAAAACGACACGGCAACAAAAACACAACATGAACATTGAAAACTGAACATGCAAAACGTTAAGACATACAGCTTGAAAGACTAACTTCGTTAGTTTGATAGCAAAACAATTTTGACATCATTTAATGATGATGCCAGCAAAACAAAATGAGCTTTTTAAGTTCTCTATTATGGAGAGTTTGAT
>NZ_JBHVRO010000015.1:0-73080 GCF_042885655.1 Psychrobacillus sp. NPDC058041 | reverse complement strand
GCTATACGTTCTGCTGCCTCAAGCAAGTCTTTGTTTACATCCCGATACAAGCGCGACCCTGTTGAAAAAGAAATTGAAAAAGTTGCTGATAATGGCATAATTAACGAAAAGAGAAAACAAGGAATGAATACGCAAATAAGTAAAGGTAGATTTATTTTAAATGACCATTTTTTTATGAAAATAAGTGATAGATAGATACCCCATATAAAGAGAATAATAAACCTAGTCCAATAAATCATATCGGAATGAAATGTAAAGCTATCTTTAATTTGATTTTTAGTATCATAACTTAAGATTGTTAATAAAAATAATCCAATTACCCAAATTAATTTCCATATATAAGTTGACCCCTTTTTCATGAACAACACCCCCTTCGTGTTTTATTTTATAACTGTTAATACGTTCCAAAACTTAAAGAGTTCCAAAATAATCCTCCTTTAATAATTTTGACTTGTTCAACTAAACTGCTGCGTTAGCTTAAAAGAAACCCTCTTCACGACCTCTTTTTTTCGTTTTACAGCATAAAAGAGCTTGGAAATCCAAGCTCTTTTAACTTTCACTATTTTTAAATTGAATTGAAATTTACTTTTTTTCCATTACTGCAAAGTAATTATTTTCACTATCTGCAAAATTAAATACTCTACCTGAAGGCATATTTACAATTTCTCCAACTGTAACGTTTTTGTTTAATAAGTCACTATATAAATTATCGAATTTCTTTGAGAAAAACATTAAAGAAGGTGTACCAAGATTTAATTCTGGCTGCATTTTAGCGATTAGCTCCCTATTATGAAGAATAATACTTGTTTCAGCTTCATTAGATGGAGCAATTTCAATCCATCTCATTCCTTGACCGTTATCTTCCTCTGAAATTACACTAAACCCTACTTTTTCTGTCCAAAACTCCATTGCTTCATCCTGGTTATTAACATACAACATAATTTGACCAACTTTACTAATCATTGATTTTCACACTCCCTTAAATAAGTAATTACTAAACTTAATGCCCCCTAACGCTGAAAACAGAATCTACTTCAGCGACTCCAATAGCTCGTTCAAACGGTCCCAAGTTTCGGTGATGCCCTGTAGCATGCCCATGTCCATGACGGTTTTAAGAGCCTCTTCGGAAACATATTCGGCACGGTTTATCAGCTTTGTCTTTCCACCCAAATCGATGAATTCCAATGTCATCTCGGTCGATGGCAAGGACTCATTTATATTACCTTCAGCATCCGAAAAATAATCGGTATAGACAATCTTCTCCGGCTCGATAATCTCCTTATAAACCCCTTTGCCCCAGGCTTCCATACCAAAAAATTTACCCAGGTTCTGATCTACGCACTTCATACAGTAATGCCAAACGCCTCCCGGACGGAAATCGACTGTGCAGACCGGAATCTCCCAGCCCCTTGGCCCCCACCAGCGTTTCAGATGCTCCGACTCTTTAAACATCTTGAATACAAGTTCACGTGGCGCATCGAAAGTGCGCTCCAGTACCAGTAATCGATCGTTCTCTACTCTCGATACCATTTCGTTCTTTGACATTGTAACTCCTCCTTGATCATAAAATGAATTATGATTTTTCTTTGTTCTGCAATTCCTTCAAATAATCATCTAGATTGTCGAATCTTTCTTGCATCACTCGCTGGAAGGATTGTATCCAAGAATCCAGCGCTTGGAAGGGCTCGGCCCGGAGCTTGTAGATGCGGCGATTAGCCTCTGCCTGCACTTCCACTATCCCGTTGTCGCTTAGCACTTTTAGATGCTTTGAAGTTTGTGGCTGCCTCAATCCCAGCTGGTCGGCGATTTCCCCAACGGTCATGGGACCGTCACGCAAGAGTTCGACGATATTCATACGATTCGATTCAGACAAAGCGCTCAGCGTCGTCATGTTCACGCCTGGAATCTTCCCTGACATGTTGCTCACCTCGTCAAGTGATGGTCTCCGGTTAAAGCACATCTACATCATCACTAGTATTATCGTACTTTCGATTTGATTATACTCACAAAGGAATATTCCTGTCAAGGAATATTCGAAAACTAAGGTGATACCGGGTCAGTGCCGAATTCACGAAATCCTATCCTTCATAGGTTGTATACATTTATGACCAATTTATTCAATCTCCCCATTCTAACTCAGTCAGAACTAAAACGGTTGCGAGTACAATGATAATCAGATTTCACATACCTTATAACCATTAATATCAGTAATTTTTTTCACATTATGTAAAAATGGGCTTTAAATAAGTGCCTCTAAGACCCCGTGTCTGTTTTTTCTACAATTTTATCTTTCTATTTATTATCTTGGGTTTTCAGATTCTTCTCTTCCATTACACATCATGGTCGCACTACGCAATTAACTGCAACAAATTATATCCATCTTCTAATTAATAATTTATAGTTAAGTTGTATTAATACATAAGGCTTAGGATAACTTTGAATATCGCTATACATTACAATTCGGAGGAAGATCTAGATGGCAAAAATATCGAACGAACAAATTGAAATAACGCCCCTCAAAGCTGATGATCGTAATCGATGGAATGTCTTGGCACGGAGCTATAAAGCATTTTACGAAACGGAGCTCCCAGACAAGCGTTACGATGAAGTTTGGGAGTGCTTGCTAAACGACCATGAAATTTTCGGTTTAGGAGCATACTTTCAAGGAAACTTGGTCGGTTTCACTCACTTCCTATTCCATCGCACAATCTGGATGGAAAAAGCATGTTACTTACAAGACCTTTTCGTAGATGAAACTGCTCGCGGGCATGGTGTTGCTCGTGCACTTATTGAGCAGGTAGCTCAATTTGCTCGTGAACATGACTCTACTAAGCTTTACTGGCAAACTCGTTATAATAATACTACCGCTCGAGCTCTTTACGACAAGATTGCGAATCACAATGGTTTCATACGTTACGATTATCCGCTAAATTAGAACAAGTTTGGTATCAGAGTGCTTTTCAGGCAACAATTACGGGTTTTATTATTCATTCTTAGTGTCAATTGTTTTCTGGACTATTTATTACCATTGGAATTATATTAATAAAAATAAACAAACCAAAAAATAATTAACGGATGCTCAACTGCCTTTTTTCTTATTGAACTAAAGTCACAGATGAGATAACAAGCATATAAATAATAAAGGGACAGTACTTGTTTTTTTGTACTGTCCCTATTATTTATTTACTTTTTTAAACCAGCAGCAAAGAAAGGTCCATTCAAAGTAATGGTGGAAAGGATTCGAGCCATTTCTTGTGGTGTTTCTTTCCTACCACTATTCAACCATTGTTGAATTACCCCTATATGTGCAGATGCAACATAAGAAGCTAAATATTGTGCAGGAACAAGTAAACTATCCTCTTTAATAAGTGCGTTAGAGTCATTTCCAAAAAGTGTTTTCCACATAAAATCCTTTAATTTTGTTTGAAATGATAAATCTCCTTTTGGGCCTAACACAGCTTTCATAAATCCATTATTTTCATTTAAATACTCAAATAATAAAACCGCTAGTTGAAATGGTTTTAAATTAGGTGAATTTGTTTCGAGTGTAGCAATTACTGCGGGTAAGTTTTGTTTTGCAATTGTGTAAATTTCAAGCATAATTTCTTCTTCGCATTTCGTCATTAAATCAAATTTGTCTTTATAGTGTGCATAAAATGTACCCCTATTAATTTTGGCTCTAGTAGTTAAGTCTTTTACTGTAATTGCTTCAAATCCTTTTTCTTCAATTAATTCTACTAGTGCTTTTCGGATTGATTCTTTTGTCCGAATGATCCGCAAATCCGAATTATTATCTCGCATATTACTTCCTCCTTAATTTTATCCAACACATTTATAAAAGCTGTTCCGTAACCAACACATCTGCCATTTTTGATTATTGAACAAAAGAGGATTGGATACTATGATTTAAATAACAATAAACAACACGTTGTTTATTATTATAACAAAATTTAGGGAGGCTACAATTTGTTAAAAAACAAACTGTTACTAGTTTCACCCATTATTGCATTGGCCGTTATTTTTATTTTTTCATTAACATTATTTCCATCGGTTCATCCTCAACCACATAATCTACCTATTGCAATTGTAAATGAGGATGTAGGGGTGGAAATTCCAAATCAACCGAAGATGAATATGGGGCAAACACTTGTTGAAATGATACAGAAAACTTCAGCATCTAAAGAAGATGAAGAACCCGCAGTAAAGTGGGTTGAAGTAAAAAGTATTGAGGCAGTTAAAAAGGGGCTAGATAATCAGAAATACTATGCTGCTTTAGTGATTCCCAACGATTTTAGCACAAAGCAAGCATCCCTACAGACACCAACACCTACTTCACCAGAAGTACAAATATTTCTCAATCAGGGAATGAATATGGCTGCTTCAACGATGGCAGGGCAGATTTTAAATGGAGTAGTGGACAACATGAATAATACAGTCCGAGAACAATTAATTAATGGATTTGAAAAGCAAGGAACATCATTAACTATAGAACAGGCTACAATCCTTACTGCTCCAATTATGAAGAAAGTGACAAATGTAAATGAAATCGGCAGCAATAGTGCAAACGGAAATGCTCCTGTTTCCTTATTCCAACCACTTTGGATTGCAAGTTTAGCTAGTGCAGCAATTCTCTTTATTGCCGTTAGCAAATTGCCAATCAGCTCCCGAAAAGAAAGCCTTGTCACAAAGGTAGGCCAAATTTTAATGGGTGCTATTGTATCACTAGTAATTGGATTTGGCTTTACATGGATAGCAGAGGAAATGGTAGGACTGAATATCCCTCATTTCCTTGATACAGCATTATTTTTAACAATTACCTCATTCAGCTTTATCCTAATGATTTTAGCTGTCCTTTCGTTAGTTGGAATTAAGGGGATTTCAATCTTTGCCTTATTACTATTCTTTGGAGGTCCTTTACTAGCAATGGCACCTGAAATGATGTCTCCATTTTATCGGGATTGGATTTACTCATGGTTGCCAATGAGGTTTATGATACAAGGTCTACGAAATTTATTCTACTTTGGTGAAGGGTTAACTTGGAACACACCGCTTTCTGTACTTGTTTGGATTGGATTGGTAAGCATGATTGTCATACTTACTTCTGTATTAAAACGGAATAAAGTGAAGAAAGAATTAGTTTAGTTCCCTGTGACAGAAACAATCATGAAAATTGCAACATTCACGTTTGTTTGAATTAACATGATTGTTTCTGACAAAGGGTAGCTATATCTTTTGATTCTTTGGAAAAATAATTTCAAAAGATGTTCCCACTCCGACTTTGCTTTGCACTTTTACTTTGCCATGATGTTTGTCGATAATCCAATATGCAATAGCAAGCCCAAGTCCAGCTCCCGCTTCTTCAGTCCGGGATTTATCCACTTGAAAAAATCGATCAAATATTTTGGGTATATTCTCTTCCTCAATACCAATGCCATTATCCTGTACTTTTATCAAAACCGAATGAGAGGTCTGAGAACAAGAAATTAAAATTTTTCCTCCCTCTTTCGTATACTTCATAGCATTATCTATTAAAATGACCATTAATTGATGAATTCTCTCCTTGTCTCCGATAAAAAAGAAAGAAGATGGGGCATCTAATACAAGTTCTTTTTTTTGATATAAAGCTATTTCTGAGTAATGTTCGATTAACTCCTTCAATGAATGACTTAATAAAAATTCTTTCTTTTCCATCTCTAGCTGATCTGAATCAGAACGCGCCAATGTTAGTAAATTAGTAACCAGCTTTGACAATCGTCGCCCTTCTTTTGATATGACGGAAATATCAATTGCCTTATCTTGTATAGTAGAAGTCGGGGAACGCCACAATAGATCTGTCTTCGTCTGGATAACAGCTAAAGGTGTTCTTAATTCGTGAGAAGCGTCTGACACAAACTGCTGCTGCTTTTGCCATGCTTTTTTTATTGGAACGAGCGCTCTTCCAGCCAAAAAGAATCCGGCACCAACCGCACACACACTTCCAATACTTGAACCGATGATTAAAATTAATAGCAATGTATGGAGCATGTCTTTTTCAGAAGTAATGTTTCTTACAAATTGCATCGTTATCACTCCAAAATTTGGATGATGCACTTTTATTGCAATGGTTCTAAAGTGGAACCCTTCTGCTTCTATGTCCCGAAGCATTTCTAATTCTTTTGGGCGAAATTTTGTTTCATTGTCGGCAAAGATTGTTCCTCCCTCATTTAAGGTAATCAGTTCATTTTTTTCGTTCCATATCAGTAAAACAATTCGGGGGTCTCTTGGCCCTCTCGGCAAGCCATTAGGCTGTATCATCGGCCGGTGTTGTCCTGACTCAGCTATACGTTCTGCTGCCTCAAGCAAGTCTTTGTTTACATCCCGATACAAGCGCGACCCGGCATAAGAATAAATAACGGCTGCAAGTACTCCAATTAAAATAATAAAGACTAATGAATTTAATATAGTGAGTCTAATACGAGTTCGTTGAAACATTCTCTACTCTCCTACTGTTCCTTCAGTATGTATCCGATGCCGCGTACCGTTTGAATGTCTTTATGATACCCGAACGGTTCCATCTTTTTGCGCAGATGATGAACAAATACTTCTACTATGCCGATTGTTGTGTCAGAGTCGAATCCCCATACTCGATCGTATAGCTGTTCTTTCGTCAAAATGGCACATTTGTTTTGAATCATATATTCCAGCATTTCATACTGTTTTAACGTTAATTTTATTGGATGATCATCTACTAAAATGGCTTTTTCTTTTCCAAATAGTACAATCCCTCGATATTGAATCGTTTGATTTATCGTCAGACTACCGCTTCTTCTTAATAACGCTCGAATACGCGCTTGCAGTTCTTGTGCTTGAAATGGCTTGGTCAGGTAATCATCTCCTCCAAAGTCCAATCCTCTGACTCGATCTCCTAAAGAATCTTTAGCAGTTAAAAACAAAACAGGGGTCTCGATATGTCCCCCGCGTATCTTTTGTATAACCTCAAATCCATCCATTTCTGGAAGCATAACATCGAGGACAATCAAATCATATATATTTTGCATAGCCATAAATAGCCCTTCTTCTCCATTTTCTGCGCAATCTACTTCAAATTCTTCAGATAAAATTTCGTTAATAGACTGCAGCAAGGCTACATTATCTTCTACTACTAATATACGCATCATGTTTCCCTCCTTTCTTACATAATAACAAAACAAAGCGTTCGCAGAAACGAAACGCTTTGTTGTTTTTATTCGTATCGAAGCGCTTGAATCGGGTCAAGCTTAGACGCTTTATTCGCCGGAAATACACCGAATACAACTCCAACTAATAAAGAAAAAGCAAATGATAACAGCATAACAGGTATGGAATATGCTATTGTTGTACCCGTTGCTATAGTAAATATTTGAGCACTGATTACCCCAATTCCTACTCCAATAATTCCACCAAATGAACTTAGTACAACTGCTTCAATAAGGAATTGAAGAAGAATGTTTTTACGTTTTGCTCCAATTGCTTTTCTAATACCAATTTCTTTGGTACGTTCAGAAACTGATACAAGCATTATGTTCATTATACCAATCCCACCAACGATGAGAGAAATTGCTGCACTTCCGCCTAACAATAATGTCATGGTTTTATTGACAGATGATGCAGTTTCCATTAAATCCTTTGGGCTTGATACATTATAACTATCGGAATCCCCTACAATTGTATACATCGTTCTTTCAATAAGACTTGATACGAAATTAATCATATCTTCATTTTCTACCTTCACATATGTGGTACCAATATTAGAAGTAGAGGCTAAACGTTGACCTGTGCTAAGAGGGACAATAATCATACTATCTCCGCTTGTTCCTAATGAACTTCCAACTGATTCAAGAACCCCAACAACTTTATAGGATGTTCCATTCACCTTTACATATTCTCCCACGGGATTACCCAGTCCGAATAATGTTTGTGCTGCATCTGAACCAAGTACCGCAATTTTTGAATGATTATCATTATCCAAGTCTGCAATGAAGCGTCCTGATTGTAGGTGTAAATCACGGACATCTAAGTAGGAAGAAGTCGTTCCAATCATGGATAATTGGGTATTATTCCTTCCATTTTTCACTGTCACTCTTCCTGATACTGTTGGTGCAATTGCTTTAATACCGTTGACACCTTGAATCTGTTCTGCATCCTTTTCTTTAAATGTAACGTCCGACCCTGTAACCGTTACAGTTATTAAACTTGTACCCAAGCTTCCAATTTGGTCCTGTACTTCTTTTGTTGACCCTTGTCCAATCGCAACCATGACGATAACAGAGGATACACCGATAATAATCCCTAGCATTGTTAGGAATGATCTTATTTTATTTGCTTTGATGCTTTTCAGTGCCATTTTGAGTGTTTGCAAACCATTCACCTCCATTCTCATAGAGTTTTCCATCGTGAATACGAACAACACGGTTTGCTTTTTTTGCAACATCTAAATCATGCGTAATGAGAATAATGGTATGCCCCTGCTCATTTAATGAATGCATAATCTCCAAAATTTCCTTACTTGTTTTACTATCTAGTGCACCAGTTGGTTCATCCGCAAGTAAAATAGGAGGATGCCCAGCAAGCGCCCGAGCAATTGCGACACGTTGCTGCTGACCACCTGATAATTGGGTTGGTAAATGAGTCGCTCTATCTACTAATCCTACTTTTTTTAACGCTTCTAAAGCAATTTCTCTTCTTTCCGATGCTTTTATTCCGCGATAAATGAGAGGAAGTTCTACATTTTCAACCGCAGTTAACTTCGGTATCAGATTGAAATTCTGAAAAATAAAACCTATTTTTTCGTTTCGAATGGTTGCAAGTTGTGAACTCTTCATTTTCCCTACTTCTTCACTATCTAACAAATATTCACCTGAATCTGGTCGATCTAAACATCCAATCATGTTCATAAATGTTGACTTTCCAGAACCCGATGGACCTATGATTGAAATAAAATCACCTTTTTGAATATCGAGGGAAACACTTTGAAGAGCCAACATTTTTTCGCCACCAAGTTCATACACTTTCTGCATGTCTCTTATTTGAATAATCGGCTCATGAATAGTCATTAGTTCCCTCCTCGTCCGCCTGATGGAGCACCGCCGCCACTTGGGAAGCCTCCTCCATTTCTTCCTCCAAAATTGCCACTCGGGAAGCCACCACTTGGAAAGCCACCCCCTTGCATCATCATTCCTCCACGAGAAGAATTACCACTAGATCGGACTATCGGTATTTGAATAGACTCTCCTACTGTTAACCCACTTGTAACTTCTACAAACGTATCATTTGAAATACCAGTTTCTACTGTTACTTTTTTTGTAGATTGAGTGGAAGCGCTAGAAGTTGCTGGAACAAGTACATATTTTTCATCTCCACTTTTATACACAGCTTCTACTGGAACGTATAGTGCGTCGTCTTTACTCTCTATAGTGATACTAGCTTCTGTTGACATACCAATTTTCAAGCTTTTTGGGTCAGTGATTTGTACAGTAACGTCAAATGTAGATACACCATTTGATGGAGTTCCTACTTCTGCTACTTTCGTTACTTTCCCTTCGAATGTTTCATCCTCAAATGCACTTGCTGTTATTTTTACCAACTGCCCTACTTGTACTTTTGTAATATCTAATTCATCAACACTAATGGTTGTTTGCAATGAGTTATAATTTGTTATGTGTGCAACAGTCGCCGAATTTTGCACAGAATCTCCGCTTTTAACAGAAAGACTAGTGATTGTCCCATCAACTGGAGCTTTTAAGATACTTCCATCTGTAAAAGTTAATAGTGTTGTACCTTCTTTTACAACATCTCCTTCCTTTACACTAACAGTATCCGCTGTCAAGCTACTTCCACCACTTAAGCTATTGGAAGCATTATTGTCTCCCCTTGTTATAGGTGAAATAACCCCATCTTTGTCTTCGATACGAAGAAGGATAGTTCCTCGTGAAGCCCCATTGCCACTTTCCACATTAACTTCCTTGATTTCTCCATTATATGGAGCCGTAACAACAGCACCATTGCTAAACGTTACAAGTGTTTTACCTTTATATACTGTATCGCCAGATGCTACATTTACGCTATCTACAACAAGCGTTGTATTTTCTGCTGTTACATCTTGATCTGTACTTGCCGTAACCGAACCCGAACCACTAACTGCTACTTCTAACTTTCCTTCTTGTACTGTTGTTGTTTGTGCTACAGCTTCAACACTTAGAGTTTGATCTTTTTTACCTAATAAGAACCAGCCACTTGCTCCTCCTATTACGACAACAATTGCTGAAATAATAATCCACTTTTTCAAATTCCTATCTCCTTTTCAACATTAATTTTGATCCGATTGATCTTGACCAGGTTGGAATTGCCCCGGCTGGAATTGTCCATTACCTGGGAAGCCGCCCCCTCTTGATCTCATTTCTGAAAAGTCAGGGGTTGTACTTTGTTTATAGGTTAGATACCCTACCCCAATAGCTGCGCACGTACTTATCACCAAATTTACAATGAGTAAAATTTTTATTAGATTTTGTTTTGGCTTTTCCATCTTTATTCCTCCTTGTTTTAAGTTGATAAGCCCATTATGGATTTCGTTCCTTAACTTTTCCTTAAAATTTCTAACGAATGTTTAAAGTTTAGAAAAGTAAAGGCTTCCTCAATGGAATGAGGAAGCCTTTGTTTTTTTATGTATTATACGATTGCTTCAAGACGTACCACTCGTTGCCATGTGTTTACCAAAGGTAAGTAAGAAAGCGCAAGTGCCTTTTAAAAGCATCTTGTTCTTCGCTATTTCCTAAGTGCTTTGGACAAACATTGGCTACACTATTACCGTTAGAGTAATGGATCGTGAAGTCAAGTTGCTTTTGATTTGGATAATGAATGATAATATCCTGTCTTACTCTTTTAATAGCGTCCGAAGATACAATTTCGGACGCCGCTTCGCTTCTTTAGGTATAGAAACTATCTTTTTTTTAATCAACCTACAAATAGAAAGCACTAGGAAACACCATGAATACTGGATTCCTACCATTGCACTTCTAGATATTACTTTATACGAATGAAGCTTTTTTAAGTTACTGTTTCTCCAAGAAAACCAACTACTCTCTCTAAATTAACATAAAAAAAGAGGACACTCTAACATATGACTGAGTAATCCTCTTCAAACATCTATTAATTACTTTCGTAAAATTCTTTTGATATTCCTTGAATTAATGGTGAAGCTTCACCTGAATAGAAAATACGTAAATCGTGGAGAGATCTAGTGCAGCCTACATATAATAATTTGGCATCATACTTTGAATCTTTATAGTGATTTGCATCCACATCAATAAGTAACACTGCATCAAATTCCAACCCTTTAGCTAAATACACTGGTACGACAGAAATACCACCTTCGTATTTCCGTTGATTTGCTTCAATAACGTTTACATTAATCCCTGCGGTTAGTAACTTTTCATGTATTGAACGGCATTCAGCATCTGTTCTTCCTATAATCGCAATCGTCTTGTGATTTTCATTTTGTAAATCTTGTAATACCTTAACGATTTCGGTATTTTGATCATCTGTAGCAATCACTTTCACTTTTTTTCCGCTACGAAAAACTGGTGTTGCTAGACCTACTGGAACTTCGGCCTGCTTAATTACCTCATTTGCAAAGTCGATAATTTCCTTTGTAGAACGGTAACTTCTCGTCAGTTCATAATAACCCGTTTCTTGAAACACTTCTTTAAAGTCATTCCAGTCCTCTATACCTTGATAATTATAGATTGCTTGAGATAAATCACCTAAAATAGTAAAAGAATTACCTAGTGTAATCTCTTTTAATATATAAATTTGAAACGGCGAAAAGTCTTGTGCTTCATCGATAACAACATGATGAAATTTTTGCTTGCCTTCTATTCCCGTTAACTGATGATAAATATATAGGAGTGGTGCTAAATCTTCTACATGTACTTCTTTTTTTTGGCAATTCTTTTTTGTTTCTTGAACAAGTGCTTCAGGTAATACTTCTATTATTTCTTCTCGATTCATCAAGGATGTATAAAATGATAAAGCGCTCATTTTTGGCCAAAATTTCATATATGCATTTAATCTATTGTTGGCTTCTTTTTTCAATAGCTTTTTCTCGTCGGTTCCTTCAAACTTTTTAAGTTCTATCTCTATCCAACGCTTAATTCGTGCAACTAATCGTTCCCTCCGCTTTGTTAATGGATAATGCTTATATTCAACCAATAACCACTTCTTAATTTCATCTACTGTTATCACAGCTTGATCCCATAGTTCTAAATTAGTTGTTGGTACTAGATTTTCTTCAAATTGAATAAGACTTCTTTCAATAAATGACTTAAACTTGATTGACCCCTTTAATTTATCGAGCATAACTTTATTATTGTCACGATTAATTGAAAAAGCTTCTTTCAATTTTTCTTCTGGATGCTTCAATTTCACCGCATTATCTAAGAGACGTAACGCCCACTCTGGAAAAGTAGTTTGTTTAATATTACCTACTCCCAGTTCTGGAAGTACACCAGAAATATAGTCTAAAAACAAACTGTTTGGAGCGAAAATGATCATTCTATCTGCTTGTAGCTGTTCACGATATTCATATATTAAAAAAGCAAGGCGATGTAAAGCGACAGTTGTTTTTCCGCTCCCTGCAACCCCTTGTATCAATAATGGTACATTTTTTTCAGCTCGGATAATTTCATTTTGCTCAGATTGTATCGTTGAAACGATATCTTTTAATTTATTATCTTTATTTTCACCTAATCGGTATAAGAGAAATTCGTCTGTCAGAGATACATCTTCACTTCCTTTTACATACGTATCAACAACACGCTCTAGCTCTCTTTTACGAATGGCTATGTTTCTTTTTAAATAGACTTCTCCCTCTACCAATCCATCAGGAGATTGATAAAAAGCCAGTTCTTCTCCACCATTGAAAGAATAAAACATACTCGCAACTGGTGCACGCCAATCAATAACTATTGGTTTCTTCGCTTCCTCATCAGAAACACCGACTTTTCCAATATATAATGGACTTGGCTCTAAATGTCCATCCTCTCTAAAATCTAACCGACCAAAGTATGGCTCTTGTACACCAATTCGTAAGTTTTGCCGATTTAACTCCCTCATACTTTCAAGAATTTGCTCGGTATAGTTATCTCCATGATAAACTGGAATACTTTCTAGCTTGTTTATTCGCTCATCTAGTTTAGATAAAACTTCTTGCAATCTCTTTAATTCTGCTTCATAAATAGTACTCATTATGATACTACCTCCTAACCTTTCTAAAATTTCAGTCGAGTTACAATTGTATAAAATATGTATATACAAAGTCAATAACCACTTTGGAGTTTAATGTATAAGAAAATGATCGTAGATACAACATAGAGGAATGGATGCAGAAGTTTTAGTCAAATATTAAAGCCTCATAAATTAATGAATAAACGCGATCATTCACCATTCTTTTAAGGAGTGGATACATATGTCAATTTCCGAGAAAAAAGCACACCAATTGTGAAATAGATTTTCTTTCAATAATTGTTGGTACAGTGGTTTCTGCTGTTGCACTTAATATGTTAATTATCCCTGCAGGATTACTTTCTGGTGGTTTAACTGGGATTGCACATTAGGGTCTGCCCATTGATCTACGGATCTCTCGATTTTCCGCATCTCCTTCAGACATAACCTCACGATTATGCCATAGATTAGATTACTCAAGCTAGGTAAGTCTCCTTGAGGATGGACTTTCACCATTTGGCATAAGTCTCTTTCTGTATTACTCAATCGTTTCAGCAAAGTGACGTCGTCAGTAACAGGAATCAAGACAAAAGACACGTACCGTAAATGTAACGTGTCACTTATAACTGAGCGTTGCACAAAAACTAGTTGAAAATCAACTACAGCAATGGATTTCCGGTCTGCCAAATTATATCAAGGCTTATCTGCCGATTTCACCGTACGTTAGTTGAGTAAATAAAATACCCACCTAAAAATTAGGTGGGTGATTAATTGATGCTTATACGTAAATACAAGTTTAAAAAACTATTGTATTATTTAGACATTAGAAAGTATATTTTCTTTATACGTTACTATGAAAGTCATTATTTTTTGTGACAAATTAATTTACCAAAAGGAAAGCCTTAACTATCTTTTATTATGTTTTTTCTACTTCAACAATTAATCGTCAATTTTTTTCTTCTTTAGAACCTACAGATACCAAATTATTTATACAGTTACATTCTACATTTTCTATGTTTAACTCATCAATTGTGTAATTTGCAAAATTAAAAAAAATGATTTTATTAATTAGATATGGTTCTATTACTCCAGTTAGGCATTTTATTATTTCAAATGAAGAAATACTTACAATAAAATCAGCAACAGATGTAATTGAACTTATTGTAAAATTATTATTTGTATTTAAATCTATATATCCCTTTGTGTGTTTTTCATACACTTTATGTAAGTATTCATGAATGCAATTATAATCATGTGTCTTACCCGGTATTACAATTGGGAAAATTTTCCCTGTACTACCAGTATATCCTCCTGTAAATGATAAAGTAATATTAGTATTATTACCGTATTCTTGTACTAGTTTATCTATTTTTGGTTCATCACTTGCCACGATTATAATATCCACATCATTAAATATTGATAAATCATCTATATTACGAATTCTTTTATTATAAACTTCAACTTGAGGATTTTCTATCCTATCGTAAATATATTGTTTTGCAACAGTAGTTTTTGATTTATCAATATCACTTAATAAAAATGCTGGCTGACGGGTAAGATTTGTTCTTGAAACTAAATCATCGTCTATCAAAATAAATTTATTTATCCCAACAGTTACTAATTTAGATATTATTCCCATACCAATTGTACCACAACCGATAATTCCAACTTTTTTATTCATAATTTGTTCTTGAATTTGATATCTATTACTGACTTCTGTTTCAACCTCTGCCCATAATGGTATTACTCTTCCATATACTTTTTCTAGTTCTTCATGTTCTTTGGAAATTTCATCAAACTCGAATCCAATATATTTCTCGTTTATTAATAGTTCTAATATTTCATCCATTTCAATCATTTCTTCTTGTGAAACAACGTTTATCTTTTTTATGAGATTTTCTTTGGAGATTGATTCATTTAAATTTTTTATTACCTTTAAACCTAAAGGTGTAAGCTCGAAAATATCCCCTCCATCTCCGTCTTTTAAAGGTCTTGACATTATTACCTTCTTTTCCTTTTCATTTAAAAGAACTCTTATATACGGTTTAAATCTTATCATTGTATTTTCAACTCCTAAATAAAACACTAATTGAGCATTATAAATGGTCAATTAGTGTTTTATAAAATAAATGTAATATTATCGTGCTCCTTGTACGTTCACTGGGCAGTTTGCCATTTTTATTTGATCAGTTGTAATTTTTTTCATGTGATTCACCACCTTATTTAGTTAATAATGAAACATATTATTATAATACTCAAATATTTTACAATAGTCAATTTTTTTGTTAATTTTACAACATTTTGTATTAATTTCAATCTAATTTTCAAAAAGGATTAATTTATGAACCTATTATTTCTAATTGAATCTTGCAATTGCTCTAGCTTGCTAATCGTGACAACTATTATGCGATTAAACTATATATGTTGAAAAATCCATACTATATTGCGCCAATTCCATGGAATGTTGTGGTATAAGATAAAATCTTGCACATAACTTATAAAGCACTTTATTTGAATTTCATAGGATACTCCCATTTTTATGAAACACTCAAAAAAGGGTTAATACAAGTTACTTCGCCACTTCCATCAACCAATTAATATTGTGTGGAATTATTGAATTTTTAATTGGTCTTCTTCAATTGTAGTTACTACTGTACTACCAGGAAGAACAGTGCCTCCGACTAAAAACTTCGCAACGACTGTTTCTAAATGACGTTGGATAAATCGTTTTAATGGTCTTGCACCAAATGAAGTATCTGTACCTTCTGACACAATCCATTTAATGATATCATCGTCTACTTGCAACGTAATTTCCTGCTCCAGCAGCCTATCTTGAAGTTGTTTCACATACTTTTCTGCAATTTTTTCAAAATGGTCGTTCGTTAAAGAAAGGAACATAATGATGTCATCCAACCGATTTAATAATTCTGGTTTGAAATGCTCACGTAAAGAAGCCATTACAAGATTCTCTTCTTCTCCAATAACACCAGCAGAATTCGTCAAATATTGAGTTCCAATATTTGACGTTAGAATAACAACCGTAGTTGTAAAGTTGACAATTCTACCTTTGCTGTCTGTAATGCAACCGTCATCCATTAATTGCAATAAAATATTCGCCACAACGGAATGTGCCTTTTCAATTTCAACTAGCAACACAACAGAATATGGATTTCTGCTTACTGCTTCCGTTAATTGACCGCCTTCTTCATATCCAATATATCCTGGAAGTGCTCTAACTTAACGAAAAACACTATGTTTTTCCATATACTCCAACATATCAATTCGGACAAAATGCTCCTCCGAGTCAAATAAGTTGAAAGGTTGGTAATCGTTGGTTAATTAGTGGAGCACTATTTATCGGTGCAATCGGAATATTCGTTCTTCGTTATATGATCGAAGCTCCGGTTGAATGGAGCTATCTAATGCCCGGTTTTATACTTTTAGGTATTAGCAATGCTTTAGTCAATCCTCCTATTTCAAATGCTGCTATGAGTTCAGTTGATAAAGAGCAAGTGGGGATGGCTTCTGGTATTTTAAATGTCTTTAGACAAGTGGGGATTTCTTTTGGCGTTGTGATGCTAGGAATTAAATTAACGGAAGGATATAACGATTCGCTGAACACTAATATCATGAACTTAACCAATATTCCTACCGAGTTTGGAAATCAAATGCTGGCTGTTTTCCATAAAGCTGGAGCTTTTGCAGGTTCACAAATTTTTGATAGCAAGCAAGCTGAAACATTTAAAGCTATGCCAGCTTTTGATGAAATGAAGAAACTCGTTTTTAATGCTTTTAATTCAGGTATGCAAGATGTAACACTAATGATTGGTATCTTCTTATTAATTGGTACATTCGCTAGTGCAATTTTGATTAAAAACAAACAGAATATACAGATCGGGAATTAATCTTCTTTCATCAGAGTTTTTGTTCCCTGCGTTACTAAGAACAATTTGTGAGTACAATAAAAAAGACCATTTGATGTGTGGGCATCAAACGGTCCAATATAATAGTGGGCTCCCTACAAGGGTTCTTTTTGTTCCCTATGTCAGAAACAAACATGAAAATCACAACATTCATGATTGTTTGAATTAACGTGAATGTTTTTGACACAGGGACACGATTTTACACAGGGACATGATTTATTAGTTAGATTTTTCATTCGCATCTTTGTTGTAATTGAACTGAGAAGGATCAACTGGAGTATATCCTTTTGGCGTATAGAATCTTAATAAGTCACCATTCACGACTTTATCAGAAAGCTCCAATTTACGATCCACTTCTTTTTTAATAGTATCTGCGAACTCTAATTGACTATCATCTAGTGGTAAACCTGTTTTATTGTCATAAAATTTTTCATTAATTGAATCAATCATAGGACTGACAAAATCACCATTTCTAAATGGAACAATTTCATTATGCTCCTCTGATAATAAGTCTGAACCAAATTGAACAAACTGTTTCGTATCAATTCCTAATAAATGTAATAACGTTGGTAGAAGGTCTGTTTGGCCACCATAAGTGTGGTTGATTCCACCTTTCATCCCTGGAACATGTATGAATAATGGTACGCGTTGTAAATTAGCACTCTCATATGGTGTAATTTCTTTTCCCATGACTTGTCCCATCGCTTTATTATGATTACCCGAAATTCCATAATGGTCACCATAAAGAACAATCATCGAATTATCATATAAGCCTAATTCTTTTAATTGATTGAAGACCTGTTCGATTGCTTCATCTGTATAACGAGCTGTTTGAAAATAATCGTCAACACTTGCATCTCCAGTATCGGCTTTATTAATTGTTACTAGGTCTTGATTCATACTATATGGAAAGTGGTTTCCTACCGTAATAAATTTCGCATAAAAAGGTTGTGGTAACGAACTTAAAAGACTTTCAGATTGTTCATAGAATGGTTTATCTAACAAACCATATTCAGCCATATCTTTTGAAGAACTCGTGTCATAATAACTAGCATCATAGAAGTGATCGAATCCAAATGATTTATAAATTTCGTTTCGATTCCAGAAGCTTCCGTTATTACCGTGGAATACAGCTGATGTATAACCATAATCTTTTAAAATACTAGGAGCTGCTTGGTACTTATTTTGTGCTTTTGTAATATAAGCAGACCCTTGTGGTAACCCAAATATAGAATTTTCCAACATAAATTCTGCATCGGACGTTTTACCTTGACCAGTTTGATGGAAGAAATTATCGAAATACATTGTATTCTTATCTTTTGTTAATGAATTTAAAAATGGTGTAACTTCTTCGCCGTTTAATTTGTAGTTGATAAGAAAGTTTTGGAATGATTCTAAATGTAAATAGATGACGTTCATTCCTTTTGCTTTACCAAAATATTTTGCATTAGGGTCGGCGTAGTTAGATTGTATATAGTTATTCACTTCTGTAATATCACTACTATCCGCCATAGCTCTAAGTGATGATGCTTTCATAGTTTCTACTGAGTCATAAATCGAATAGTTATACATTCCTAGATATTTCACAATATAGTTTCTATCAAAACCCCTAGTTAATAGTTGCGGACGACTAATTTCAGCTAGTCCTAAATTTATGATTGATACTACTAAAGCAAAAGCAATAATTGCTATTGCTTTTTTATACCCAAAACGATTTGTTTCTTTTTGTATTTTTCTTGAGAATCGTAAGAATAACATTACAAATACATCCACAAAGAACAAGATATCAAAAGGTTTTATTAAAGTAAGAATACTTCCACCTAAATCTCCGAAGTTCTGCGTTTGGAAAATTGTGGGTAATGTTATGAAATCACTAAAAAATCGGTAATAAACAACATTGGCATATAAAAGAATAGACATAAGAGTATAAACTATAACTAGTGATGTGTATTTTTTCTTTCCTCTAAATAAAAATGAAATTCCTAGAAATAGTAATGCTGAACCTAGTGGATTTAATATTAAAAGGAATTGTTGAAGAGGTCCTTCTACACCTAGTTTAAATTGTGATGTTTGAGTGATATATGTTTTAATCCATAACATCAAAACAGCTATTATATATATTCCTAAAAAGTTGTTTAAACGATTATCTTTTTTACTTATTAGATTTTTCATTTTCGCACCAACCTTTTACTTATTTGAATTCAAATCTTGATTTATAGTAATTTACATTATTGACATTAAACTTTAATAAATGTTACTTTACTATAACTTTTTTCTGTAACTAGTGTAGAGTACTCCCATTTTACACTTCCGTCAAGTTATTAATATCCTATAACATGACACTAAAAAAACGTCAAAGCCTTGTTGTATCAAGGTTTTGACGTTCATAGAAAATATATCATCCCATAAATTGGAATCTGTGTGTGACGGTGCATTTGTGAGAAACTTTCATGAGAATGCACCCCAATCCTAACTTTTTATTACGGGAAATGTTGCCTCTCTCAACTTGCACTCTTAAATCCTACCCCCTTCTGACTTAGATGACTTTTCCCCGATAGTACCCTCTGCAAAATACAGATTGATTTGGTTTTATTATGATCAAAATTGAATTAACAATATCGGATGCAGAGATGATCAAATTGAACCAACTGATAAATAACAGGAGTGCTTTCAAATCCCCCGATACAAAAAACGAACTAACTGCCGGGATTATTGATAATCCTATAAAAGGTAAGCTCATGAAGACCCAATATCTTTTTTTAGAAAGAATTGCATTTGTATGGATCCAAAAATAGATTCCTCTGAACGTTAAGCTCATGTCGCCTTTCTTGTGTATGACAAGCATATGAAGCGCTTCATGTATGACAAATACTAGAAGAATGATTAGAAGAAGGGGGAAGTTTGTCAATTGAGCGAAGCTTACCTCGAACCAAATTGGTGCTAGAAAAAAAGCAGCCATTAATAAGTAAACAAACTTCATGAAATGCTTTCTAAACCATGGATGTTGAATGAAAGGCTTCCAATCTTCTACATCCATACTTATCTGAGGCAAATGTCGAAACCACACGATCATAACCATTCCTGCCTTTCCTATAATCTACTCTTAACAATTATATGCACTTAGCTATTTTCATTTTTTATTTACTCCACCTGCTTTGTGAAATGAAAAGCGGCTACCTCTACTCCCTTTCTTAAAGTATCTATTTCGTTGTCATTTCCTGAAATCCTTTATTCCTGTTTTAATAATGTTTCTTACTCAGGGAAGATATTTTATTTTCAGAATAGCGGGAATTATTCCTGACACAGGGACACGATTCAAAACTTTCCCATCCCCCTGTCCACTTTTCGCTTCCTCCCTTCTATATAGAAGGAAAAGGGGGAATATTAATGACTCACTACTTACAAAACTACGCTCGTTTCAATTCAATAGCGGAGATGGATGATGCTGCTGCAAAACATTGCGCGTTCCATCGAAACGAGCTAAACCAATCGGACCAACTTGTGCTAGATGTAATCCGAAGGTATTCGGTGAAATATGGAGCTGCCCATTTAAAACACGCAACGATTGAAACAGCTATCGGCAAGTCGAATGCGACTGTTCGTCGGGCGATTCGGAAGCTCGAACAGCTTTGCATTATTCTACGCCTTCACTATGTACGTCCTGTTATGAGCGGGCTAGGTGCTAACATTTATATTATTTTACCCTTCGATGACCAGGGGGGGCTGAACAGTCGGGATGATGCGAACAAACCGCATGACGACGAGGAAAATGAGCCGATTTCTGAGAATGAACCGTTATTCTTAAAATCTTCTATTAAAAATATTACTACCACGTCTCCTATGGAATCAAAAAAGTTATCCACAAGTCTATTTAGCAGAATGAAAGAATTACTTGCAAATACAATTGGTGAAACAAAAGGAGCACGCGATTTTTTCGGCATCCACCTGTCTTTATCGGGTGATATGTTGCGTTTTGATGTTTATAAAGATGATGGAGAAGTTTTTGATGACCTGGCCTATCGTGCGCTGAGAATTGCAGTGATGGCAACAAAGCGAAAACAAATTCGTAACTTGCCTGGTTATTACAAAGGCGTGCTTCGCAAATTAATTGATGAGACTTATTTTAAGGATATGTTTATGTATTTTGATGTCCCACTAGAAGACTTTTATTTTCCGGAGAATTGAAATTTGTTCCCTGTGTTAGAAACAAACGTGAAAATCACAACATTCACGTTTGTTTGAATTAACATGAATGTTTCTGACACATGGAAGGTATTTGACACAGGGAAGGTATTTCTACAGATATATTGACAAATATTTTTTTAAATATATCATTAGAAGTCCTGCCAACAAAATGTTGGTGTTAAGGGAACTGTGAAAAGTTCATTCTTTTTTATGGAGGATGGAAAATATGAACAAAGAGCTACTAATGGAAAGTGCACGTAAAATGAAAGCAGCAGCATATGTACCTTATTCTAAATTCCCAGTAGGAGTAGCATTATTACTAAAAGATGGTACTGTAATTAATGGAGTGAATGTAGAAAATGTTTCATTAGGTGCAACTAATTGCGCCGAAAGAACAGCTATTTTTACTGCAATATCAAATGGTTATAGAAAGGGAGATTTTCAGGCTATAGCTGTCTCAGGTGACACGGTAGATTTTCTTCCACCTTGTAGCATTTGTAGACAAGTTTTAGCAGAATTCTGTTTACCCGAAATGCCTGTTTATTTAACAAATGAGAACAAAGATATATTAGAATTGACCTTGGGGGATTTACTACCCTACGCTTTCACTGATTTAGAGATGTAAATATAATATTTAATGAACTAATGATTGTTCCATAAATTCAATAAGAGCATGTTATGATTAATATTTTTTCATAACATGCTCTTTCTATTTGTTCATTTTTATTAGTATTCTGTTAAGTATTGTGTCGGCATGGTTGTTTCTTTTCGCTTCCAATACCCAGCAGGATCATTCAGTAATCCATGAACGGACCCTGTTAGTTTAGCTAATATTTATATCATTCAGTTCATCATTCTATTTCCCCTTCCCCTAACTAAATAAGTAGGGCTATTTTTCTCCTCCTTACAACATTCATTAACTTCTCTCATTACATTTTGTATATTTTTTGATTTGCTTGAACTTTGCAGAGAGCTTTTGAATTTCATAAAAATACTTATAACATCTCTAATCTACCACTATATTTCTCAACAAAATAAAAATTTCCATTGCACACTTAATGAATATACCTTACAATAAGTTGAATAAAAATTCATAAACAATCTTAAAAGGAGCTTATGGAATGGAGAAAAACATCGAAGTTACACACCAAAATCATTCTCAAAAAAAAGACAAGAAAGCTCTGAACATTAATGCATTTGTATTACTTTTCTTTGTGATTGTCATTTCGGCTATTTTGACATACATTATGCCAGCTGGAGAATATGATCGAGTAGAAAAAGACGGACGTACGATTGTCACTCCTGATTCTTTTCATTTAACAGATTCATCTCCAGTCGGTTTTTTTGATATTTTTTCTAGTATTCATACTGGTTTGGTCAATGGTGCCGGCATTATCTTTTTCATTTTAATTATTGGCGGGGCTTTTGGAATATTAAAGACAACAGGCGCTCTCGATGCATTGATACTAAATTTAACAGCCAAACTTGCCAATCGAGAATTACTGCTTATCCCAGTTCTTATGTTGTTTTTTGGAGCAGGCGGCACATTAATGGGGATGTCTGAAGAGACCATTGTATACATTGCAATTATCACTCCACTCGCGATTGCTTTAGGGCTGGATGCAATGGTTGGTTTTGCAATTGTATCACTTGGAGCAAATATCGGTTTCATGAGTGCTATCTTGAATCCTTTTAACGTTGGAATCGCACAAAGTATTGCCGAATTGCCTACATTCTCAGGGATCGGTCTCCGAATTGTATTATTCGTTACGTTATACCTTGTTGGAGTCATCTACGTTTACCGTTACGCTAAAAAAATCAAAGCCAATCCTGAAAAGAGGTTTATCGGAATCGTTCAAGAAGGAAATCAAGTGAACGTCGATTCTACTGTTAAACTAACGACTCGTCATAAATGGATTCTATCCATCTTTTTACTAAACTTTGTAGTCTTGATTTTCGGAGTTATCAAACTAGGTTGGTATATAACTGAAATCGCCTCTTTGTTCCTACTATTTGGCATTATTATCGGAGTCGTTGGTAAACTAAGTCCGAACAAAATGGCAGACAGTTTCATAGACGGTGCAAAAGAGCTTATTGGTGGTGCTTTAATCATTGGGTTCGCACAAGCAATTCTCGTTGTTATTCAAGATGGGAAACTTATTGACTCTGTTTTATTTTACTCTTCAACCTTTTTAAGTCAGCTATCGCCGATTATGAACGCAATCGGCATGTTCTTTTTACAACTCTTTCTCAATTTCTTTGTTCCTTCTGGAAGTGGGCAAGCGGCACTTACAATGCCAATCATGGCACCATTATCTGACCTTGTAGGCGTGACAAGACAAACTGCAGTACTTGCTTTCCAGCTTGGTGATGGTATTTCCAATTCTATCTTCCCAACATCAGGCGTATTACTTGCTGGACTTGCTGTTGCAGGAATACCCTATACTAGATGGGTAAAATGGGTTCTCCCTTTACTTTTGATTCAAATAGTTATCACTATTCTTTTCTTAATTATTGCTCAAGTAATTCATTACGGACCGTTTTAACTTCATTCAACTGAAGTCCCCCACTTCTATAAGTGAGGGGCTGAATGAGGCTAAAGCCTCCGACTGATGCCACAGATTTTAAAGGGAGTTAAGGAAGGCTGTCTAAGTTCGCGACGTCCTGTCGCAGACTGCATAACCAAAAGCTCAATTCAAAATCTTGGAGCAATCAAGCCGAGGCGAGATTGATTAATTATTCAGTAAGAGGTCAAACTCTTGCTGAGTTTATTTTTTCTCTGCGTAATTGAACATGACTAACGGAGGTTTAACTATGTACAAAACAAAACTTGTAGATTCAAATTTAATCGATTGGACAATTGAACAACGCAGACATTTTCATATGTACCCTGAGTTGTCTGGTCAAGAATATGAAACAGCTGCATATGTAAAAGGAAAATTAGACGAATTTGGCATCCCAATCGATCCAAAATTTTCAGCACCTAATGTTGTGGCGTATTTCAAAGGGACAGAAGGGAAAAAGACGATTGCTCTTCGGGCGGATATGGATGCCCTTCCACTGTATGAAGAAGGAGATAAACCTTATATTTCAACAGTTCCTGGCGTTATGCATGGTTGTGGACATGACGGACACACTGCAACTTTACTTGCAGTTGCAAAATGGATGAGTACGCACCCGGATTTAATAAAAAATAATATCGTTTTGATCTTCCAAAGCTCTGAAGAAGCATCACCGAGCGGGGCGAAACAGCTTGTCGAGGAAGGTGTATTAAACGGTGTCGATGTCATTTATGGCATTCATTATATGTCCAATATGCCGCTAGGGAAAATTGGATTTGCGACTGGTCCTGCAATGGCATCTTGTGATGACTTTGACATTGTTATTGAAGGAAAAGGTGGACATGGGGGTAGTCCACACGAAACAGTAGATCCTATCTACATAGCAACTCATCTTATACAAGCATTCCAATCCATTATTAGTAGAAATTTAAATCCTTTACATGCAGGTGTCATTTCATTTGGAGGCATGCAGGCTGGAAATTCATACAACGTCATTCCAGATAAAGTACATTTACAAGGTACAATTCGTGCTTTAACGTATGAAGGTGCTGAGTTAATGAATACTAAAACTGCTCAACTGACGAAATCTATTTGTGAAAGTTTTGGCGCAACAGGCCATTATCATTACATCGAAGGCACGCCCCCAGTATACAATCATCCAGAAGCATGTGAAGTTGCAAAAGAAATCATCCAAAAGACGTTTGGGGATGAGGTGTTTATACCATTTGAACCTGTACTCGGAGCTGAAGATTTTGCGTACTACTTAAAAGAAAAAGTAGGTGGCTTTATTAACGTAGGGATGCAAAGTGAAAATAGCCAGTATCCTCACCATCATCCGAAATTTGATATCGATGAAGCTGCCATACCAGCTGGAATTGAACTAATGATTCATTTAGCTTTATATGCTTAACAAAACAAAAGGCGATTTATCCCACATTAAGTGAGATGAATCGCCTTTTGTTTTGTTCCCTGTGATAGAAACAAACGTGAAAATCACAACATTCACGTTTGTTTGAATTAACATGAATGTTTCTGTCACAGGGAAGGTATCAATTCTTTTTTCACAAAAAATTCTAGGTGTTCTTTTAGAAATCCAACATAACGGTCGACTTCTTCTAATGTTGTGTATGGTGAGATTGCAAAAAATTTATGTGCATATATGGATATCCGCTTGTTTGAGTCTGCTGCTTCGACCAGACACTGCTTTTTTGTGTTTCCAAAGAAGACGGTATCTCGTTCGATACCAATAACCTCGGCAAACTCGTCATTAAATTGATTAATTTCCGTCAATTCTTCTACTGTTAACAGTCCGTTCAATTCATCATTCCATTTTGTCTTTTCAGGATAAAAACGGAATGTTGTAATCGGTGAAATCTCATTCGTGATCACCACATTTGAAACTTCTTTTATTAACGTCTCTCTAAATGCTAAATTGACACGAATATAGTTGGCTAAAAGCTCTTGATAGCCTTCGATTCCAAATGCTAATAAAGACGCATAAATCGACAAAGCACTTCCCATTCGTGAGCATTCGAGCGTGTAGCCTGTATGATAGCTACCATAACCTCGATTTCCAACATAAGGCGTTTCCGCCGCATCCAAATCAACATACTTAAGATACTCTCTGTTTTTGATTAAAAATAAACTCGTGATGTATGGAGTTTGTCCAAGCTTATGGAAATCAAAGACCATACTATCTGCAAGCTTGATATGTTTAAAATTCTGTTGATAGGATTTCAATACCTCATTAACATTGTCTTCAAATCCCAGAGCATTGCTTTCAAAGTCGTAATTATTAAAGAATGTATACATGCCACCCATAGCAGAGTCTGCATGAATGTAGATTGGATATATGTAATGTGTGCGTTCCAATTCTTCCGCTATCTTCTTAATTCCTTCAATGTCATCAATCCCGAATGTATCAGTACTTCCCATTGTGGCAAGGACATAAAGAGGAACGCCGCCTTTTGCAATAACATGCTCCATTTTTTCTTTTAAATCTTCTAGATTCATAGAATGATCAGCATTAGCCTTCACGCGAATCATGTTTTCTACGCCAATCCCAGTTGCTTCTACAGATTTATACAGACTGTAGTGTGATAGCTCAGAACAGAAGCAATAGAGATTTTGCGGTACTCCATTTTGATTAGAGGACGGCGCGTAACGGGCAATGGCAAGACGTAAAGAATTAAAGACAGCCCCTTGTCCTCCCCAAGTTGTATATCCTGCACTGATGTTTTCATCGTATCCGATAAGTTTGGATAGCATACTTGTTATTTCGATTTCTGCTGTAGCAGCTGCTGGGCCTTCCACATCCCAAAGATTGTTCCCATTGACTAGCACCATTACTAAATTCCCAATAATACTAGCAATATTCGGAAGTGGCGCTGCATTGGCTACATAATTTCGATTGACGTACCGATGTCCTTCAACAAGTTTTAGAAGCTCTTGAATCACTACTTCCATTGACACTCCAGTTTTCGGAACATCCGCCTTTTGAATGACACGATTATAGTAATCCTCTGTGTACTCGGGCATTTCTCCTAGAGTTAGTTTGTTAGGATCCTTTAATTCATCTATTTTCGTTAAAATCGTCCTAAAGTGGGACAATAATTCCTCTCTTTGAAAGCCATTCCCGTCCATACTAGGAAACAATTTTTGTACTTCCTTCATTGTTTTACCTCCTTGATGTTTATAGTATTTACCCGCATAAAAAGGTGCTTCCCACAAGTTGGATCAACCTATAAGAAGCACACTTATTTTTATCAGCTAGCAAGGTGAATATCTTTAGACAGCTGCACTGACCTTATTTTTAGCATCTTTATCTTCCACATTTTCTACACCGTGATTCCATGCAAATAGTAATTTGTTAACATCATTTTTCATTTCTACAAGATTCTTTGCTTCTTGATCAAGTTTTTGCATTGTATTCAGTTCATCATCACTAATTTCTATTAGTTCTTCAAACATTTCAACAGATTCGCGAGAGATAGAAGCTATCTCAACAATTGTTGACATTATCTGCTGAGAAACAGAAGATAATTCTTCTGTACTTGCAGATGAATTTTCATTATTTTCAGCAATGATTTTTGTAATAGATAGAATCTTTTCAAACATGGTTCCAACCTCTACAATGGTCGTATTTGTCTCTTTAAACTCTTCTGTTCCCTGTTGCATTGACTTGACTACAATTTCAGTTTCTTCTTGTATATTCTTTACAATATTAGATACTTCAGAAGAAGACTGGCGTGATTGTTCGGCCAATTTTCGAACCTCATCAGCAACAACCGCAAATCCTTTACCGTGTTCCCCCGCACGAGCTGCTTCTATTGCCGCATTCAATGCCAATAAATTAATTTGTTCTGAAATCCCTGTAATCACTTTTACAATAGTGCCGATTTCGAGAGATTTTTCTCCAAGTTTATTTATTGCACTAAATGTTGTATTTACCGTCTGATTAAACTGCTCCATTTTTTCTAAGGAATCCTTTAGTTTCTCGTTTCCTTCTTGCGTCAATTCTAAGGTTGTGTTCGATTGTTCTGAAATTTGATTTGATCTCACTGATAGATCTTCAATAGCATGTGCCATATCTTCCATAGATTCGGCGCTTTCTTCTGTTGCTACTAATTGTTTCTGTAATCCTCTACCTACCTCATCAATTGCAGCTCTAACAATATCCGCTTTCTCAGAAGCATATTCACCGATTTCAGCGAGCTTTTCTCCTTTTTCATGTACATTATTTGAAAATGAAACAAACTTTTCCCTTACACGGCTAAAGAACTCAATTAGTTGATTAAATACAGCATAATCAGCACTTCTTTCATTAACTTTGCTTGTGATATTACCTGCTGATATTTCTTTCAT
This sequence comes from Psychrobacillus sp. NPDC058041, assembly GCF_042885655.1. Classification (NCBI taxonomy): domain Bacteria; kingdom Bacillati; phylum Bacillota; class Bacilli; order Caryophanales; family Bacillaceae; genus Psychrobacillus; species Psychrobacillus sp. NPDC058041. The sequence goes on along the minus strand of NZ_JBHVRO010000015.1, from coordinate 44,810 downwards.
TCCATTTATTATTTCTTTATTAATATGAGGATGATTTTTTAGTGAAAAATAGCGGAAAGCAAAATACACCGATACCCCAATTAAGATAACAATTATTCCTAGCAAAATAGCTTCCATGATATATATATCTCCTACTCCTATTTATTATTGAATTAGATTTTCTCGAATCAATTTCATAATTCAAATTTAGAACATAAAACACTAACAATATTAATGTGAAATGTATGAATATATATAATATACTCTTCATAAATCAGTATGATTTCCGCTATAGGCAGACGCTTTCCGCGGGGTGAGAGATGAGCCATCACCGCCGCATTCGCGTCGTTTGTAATGTCTCATCTTTCTCACTCATCCCGCTGGAGTCGCTGCCTGTCGCTCCAATCAATAAATTAAAGATTGTTCGCGTTTTAATAATTAAATGCTATTTATGAAATTAACTTAATTTTGAATATTTTAAAGTTCCTTAATAAGGATATATGTTCCATCCGCTACAGTTGCAGAAATACCATTCAACTTACTATTATCCTGATATTTATGAACAATATAATTTCCTTCTACATCTTCATATCTTTTCATATTATGATATTTTTCCATTACACGAATTGACTTCGGGTTTGTTGCTTCACCTAAAACAGCTTTTACCCCTTGTGATGATGCCTTTGTTATCAATCTATTTCCTAATTGCTGAATAATCTCGTGACGGTCATGTTCAGCTATCACTCCTAACATGAATAGGTGTAATAACTCTCCGTCTTCAACTTCTTTTCCGTTACGCAATTTATAATCTTCCATAAAACGTTTATCCACATCCTCCAGGACACGCAGAATTACATTCATATCATAAAAAGAACCTTCAAATATATCTTCTCCGATAATCTCTGGTGCATTTGTATCTCCAGCAAGTACACCAACAACGTTATTATTAATATCCTGAGCGACTGCGCAATATCCTTGCGCTACTGTAGAGTCTAAATAACCCTTGGTAAACTCATAGAAATCTTCATAACCTATATTTAATTGACCTACCATCGGTTCCTGAACCCATTTTCCAGAAACGTCCACTCCAATGAATGTACGAGCTAGACATTCAGCTGCTTTCTGGATTAAATCTGTTTGTTCCTCCGTAATAATTTCATATTTATACAACTCTTGTGTTGTTTGCACTTAATGATCTTCCTCTCAGATTATAAAATTTCTATAGGAACTAACATTACATAGAATGTTTTACTTTATCGATAAATGTACCTGTGAATTTAATTCTTTCAAGTGCATTCCTAACTTGCACTTGAGCAATTTTAGACGAAGGTTTTACTACAAGGACATCCTTAAAACCTAAGCTAGAATAAAATTGCATCGTTTGCTCCAACTGTGGTACAACCTTTGATGGGACGGGTGTTTGGTGAGTCCCATCGACAACAAACGTATAGTTTTGTCTCGATACTTTATTAATCGTATCCTGTAAATCTATCATGTAACCTTCTGCATCTTCTGCTTTCATTAATCCATGGACCTGTACATGAACTTCCTTTGCGACCTCATTAATTGCCATTTTATACTTCTTTCTATCTACGACTATCATCTCTTAATCCCCTTTTTCACTTTAGTCTGCTTTATTTCAATGTTGACATTTGTACGTACTTTTCGTATAAGTGTAATAAAAAAAGCTATCCCAAATAAAGATAGGATAGCCAAATAAACGTTGTTATTGTTGGCAACCCGACTATCATTATCCAAGTGGATTTTAGACTCGTAGCTTTGCGTCCTTACCTTTCGATAAGTTTGCCTTTTTCAATTATAGAAAAAATAGTACTAATCTCATGCTTATATATTACTATCACATTATATATTACATGTCATTTTTTGTCGAACTTGATATTTCTCTTGATTTACTTACGAATAAGGATAATCCCTTTATAAATGGTGAATTTTGACGTTTTGTAAGAGATAGTTATTTTTTTGTAAATTTTTTTAGATTAGAATAAATTACTGTTTTTACTACAACATAAAAAGAGAATCCTCAAAAATAAGGATTCTCTTTAAATATATATTTGTTACTATAACAGCTTACCCAATTCAGATAGCGTAGATTTATTTTATTGGTCCTTCATATTCCTTAACTATAAAGTATTGTACGTTAGCTTTAACTAAGACTAAGTCATCAGTTAACGCCAAACTATTTTCTCCATCTTCGAACTGATTTTTAATAGAGTTTCTAGCCCGAATAAGGGAAGTTTCTTCGATTAAATGCCCTATTTCTCCGTTGATTAAATAGAAGGTTACTTCATATTGTTTCTTCATCTCTATTTCCCCCCATTATGTACTAGCACACTATTATAACTCAATAGGAAATTATTTCACAAAAATTATCTTTTTTCTTTCCGAAACCTCTCAAGCCCACTATTTAAATTTGTGCCTTGTTAGAAACAAACATGAAAATCACAACATTCACGTTTGTTTGAATTAACATGAATGTTTCTGTCACAGGGAAGTCCTTTAACTAAAGGATAAGACTTACAATAATCGCTGATAATATGCTCACTAACGTTGCTCCGTATAAAAGTTTCAAGCCGAATCGTGCTACAACGTTTCCTTGTTTTTCATGAAGTCCTTTTACAGCACCTGAGATGATTCCAATGGAAGAAAAGTTTGCAAAGGAAACAAGGAAAACAGAAATGATTCCGATTGATCGTTCACTTAAGCCTGACGCTAAATCGTTTAATGAGAGCATCGCTACAAATTCGTTTGTAACTAATTTGGTAGCCATAATACCACCCGCTGTTACTGATTCTGAAACAGGGATACCCATTAAAATCGCAAATGGAGCAAATACATAGCCAATAATTGACTGGAATGTGACTCCAAATATCATATCAAATAAGTTATTTACTCCTGCCATTAGCGCAACGAATCCAAGTAACATCGCCGCAACCACGATTGCAACCTTGAATCCATCCATAATATACTCGCCCAACATTTCGAAGAAGCTTTGTTTTTCTACTTGCACAACAAGGAGATCTTCTTCTTCAGTTACAGAGTAAGGATTAATAATGGAAGAAATGATGAATCCTCCAAATAAATTAATCACAATTGCCGTTACGACATACTTCGGCTCAATCATCGTCATATATGCTCCGACAATAGACATCGATACAGTAGACATCGCTGACGCAGATAGTGTGTAAAGACGTTGAGGAGATAATTTCCCAAGCTGTTTTTTCACGGTAATAAATACTTCAGATTGTCCAACAATAGCGGACGCTACTCCGTTGTATGATTCTAATTTACCCATGCCATTTACTTTACTGATTGCCCAACCAATCCATTTCATAATGAATGGAAGAACTTTAATATGCTGCAGAATTCCAATCAAAGTCGAAATGAATACGATAGGAAGTAGAGCAGTTAAGAAGAAAGGAGCTTGTCCTTCATTCGCAATGCCAGCGAATACAAAATTGATTCCTTCATTAGCGTAATCTAGTAATTTTGCAAACCCGGCTGCGATTCCCTTAATAAGAATCAATCCAAATTTAGTATTCAGTAATAAAAAAGTTAAAATTACCTGAATAATAATCATCTGGATAATTGGTCTGATTTTTATCCCTTTACGATTGTTACTTGCAACCCAGGCAAGACCCAGCACAACAATTAAGCCTACGATTGATATTAAATAATTCATTTAATGCCTCCACAATATTGTATTTCCAAAAGGTCAAACGTCTGACCATTAAGCGCTTACATACTTAGTATACAGCTATAACTCATCATTTCAAATGCCATTTTTTACATGTTACCTATGTTAAAAAGGGAATATATTTTTAGGGATGGAAACAAAATAAACAAAGTGAAATTAATACATATACGTTCCTATTTCACAAGTACATCTTTGCTGCTATTTCCTTCAAGTCCTCAACTATTTAAAGGCTCCTTCATTATTTACCTCAACTTCATCGAAGTAAAACCAGACTCCACTTAGGTGCCAAAAAATTTTACTCAATCAAAAAGCCACGATCACCGAATCATCTTCGGTAATCGTGGCTTTTAGATCTTTCATAAATCGCATAATCAACTCTCCAGCAGCAAAGACAATAGCATCGACAGTCCTCTTGAATTCCTAACATTTTGGAGCTCAATCCTATCAATCATTTGGCTTTCGGCCCGCCACGTAACTGTCTACGCTTAAAGTCTAATGTTACCATTAGCCCTCCAAGACTCGCTACGAGTGAATGGCTAGTTCTTTCTCGACGGGAATCGCACCCGCTATATTTACGACCTAGGCTCGGCCGCATAAGCACCCGTTACCTTACAGAACCTATCACCATAATTAGCAACGCAAACAATGTTCCTACTATATCCCTAAAATAAAAACCCATATTTTAACATCTATTTTGCAATCTAAATTCAACATAAAAATTCAAGGATTTGTTCAACAAAATGTCCTGATTCATAAAGAAAGAGCGCAATCTCTACTCTAGAATTACGTTACGCTTTTTAATTGAAGGTTGCTATGAATAATCTTATTGATATTTAAGAAAAACACTCCATTAATTTTTTCTTAATTTACTTTTCATCTTCCGAACGATTTTCAATACGTTCTTGAATTTCTTTCTTTTCTTCGTCCCACCATAATGCTTCTTCTGGTTCTTCTAAAATCTCTTTTATTTCAGCTTTTTCTTCAACCGCCGGCGGTGAACCTCGAAGAGCTTTTCCTGAAGTATCTTTTAGAAAGATGGTTACCACTACAATACCGACAATAGATGCAAGTATCACATAGTAGGCAGGTATCATTTCATTCGCCGTTTTGCTAATTAACCAAGATACAAGTAAAGGTGTCGTACCACCGAACAATGATGCAGAAATATTAAATGTTATCGCCAATGCCCCATTCCTTACATTCGTAAAAAATAGAGAAGGTAATAGTGCTGGCATTGTTCCCTGGAAAGAAGCAGAAAATATTCCAAGAATCATTAATCCCAAAAATACAAGTATGGTATTTCCACTACCGATTAAATTAAACGAAGGTATACTTAAAAGAATCAACCCGATTAAACCGCCTTGAATTACCTTCTTCGCTCCAATACGATCACTAAAATAGCCCATTAACAGAACAATCGGAATCATAATAACCATTACAATAACAATTAATAAAAGCCCTTCTGTTTCTCCATAACCTAGAACAGCAGTTAAATGAGATGGCATATAAGATAAAACAATATAGTTTACAACAATATAAAAGAAAACAACAAACATACCGATCAGTATTGCTCTCCAATGGTACTGTAATATATGCTTTACGGATTCATCATCATCGTCAGATTTACTTTCCTTCATTGCCTCAAATGCAGGTGTTTCTTCTAATTTATTTCGCAAATAAAAGCCAATTAAACCAATAGGGGCAGATAAGAAAAAAGGAATACGCCAACCCCATTCTAACATTGTTTCCTCCCCTAAAATATAGGTGAGTAAAGTAACAAGACCAGATCCTGCGATATAGCCAACTAAGGTACCAACCTCAAGACCACTTGACATAAAACCTCTTTTTTTATCAGGTGTGGATTCAGCAATAAACGTCATAGCACCCGAATATTCTCCACCCGCTGAAAAACCTTGAACTAGACGAGCAATAAGTAAAAGCACGGTGGCAGTATAGCCTATAGATGCATAGGCTGGAATCAAACCAATACTTAATGTGGCCAGAGCCATCATGATCAAGGTAATAGCTAAGACTTTTTTACGTCCTAAACGGTCTCCAAGCATCCCAAAGAAAATTCCACCAATCGGTCGAGCAATAAAGGCAACTGCGAATGTTGCAAAAGCAAATACTAATTGCATGGGTCCACTTACTTCAGGAAAAAATACTTGTCCAATTGTAACAGCTAGATAAGAGTAAATTCCAAAATCAAACCATTCCATTCCATTACCAACAGCAGTTGCAAAAACAGCTTTGCGTGCGGAATTCGTGTCAACAATGGTAATTTCTTCTTCTTTCAACTTTGGTTTCGATTTTCTTTTCAACTTTGGTCTATTATGATTTTTATTATCATCCAATCGAAAAGCCTCCTTGTTGATTAATTGATACTAGTCTTAAACTACCCAAGATGTAATTTATTTATTTATTTACCTCTTTTCAATAATTATCTAAACAAACTTAGTCAGTTTTTACCATAAATCCCCTTTTACCCTCAGGTCCATTCCTCTTCCACTGCCGTTGTTGAATTTAATATGTTCAGCTCATTCGAAAACAGAAGATTATCTTGCGATGTATGTTACAAAAACTAGTGCCCCACGTGATGTGTATGCAGCAAAGCTTAAAGGAACGATGAAGAAAAAAAGCATTGATAGTATATTTAAAAGATCAGGTAGCTTCCATTCTACGGATAAGAATGAATTTGATGTATTAATAGTTGATGAAGCCCATCGATTAAATGAAAAATCTGGTCTATTTAGCAACCTAGGAGAAAACAACAATATGATGCACATCGTCAAAAACGTATTAAAGATTTATATAAGCAATGCGGCAACCAAGAGATGAACTAAGTTATCTGAAGCAATCGCCCACTTGTAACCGACTAAGAGAGCAACATTACAAATAATGTTCCATGATAAAATTCTCTATGTAATATAACTATGTTTGAACAAGGAGATGGAAGCATGAGTAAGTTATCAGGAAAAATCGCTTTAGTTACAGGATCAAGTCGAGGAATTGGCCGCAGTATTGCATTGCGTCTGGCACAAGAGGGAGCCTTTGTCGTCGTTCATTACGGGAAAAGACGTAATGAGGCAGAAGCAGTTGTTCACCAGATCGAGCAAAGCGGAGGAAAGGCTTGCGCGATTGGTGCTGACCTTAGTACTCTAGATGGTATTCAAGATTTATTTACTACTTTGGATGATACTATTCGGGAATATAAGGGCGGTGACGGATTCGATATTCTTGTCAACAATGCTGGAATTGGTCAAATTATCAGTTTAGAAGAGACGACGGAAGAATCATTTGACGAGGTAATGAAGATTAATGTCAAAGCACCACTTTTTGTTACACAGCAAGCTTTGCCACGTTTAAAAGATGGAGGACGTATTATTAATATTTCATCTTTTGTGACACGTGCAGCTTCTCCAAGTGTCTTCACGTACAGTATGTCCAAAGGTGCTATCGACACATTTACGCGTCTTCTAGCCAAACAACTAGGGAGCCGTAATATTACGGTAAACGCCATCCAGCCTGGAATTATTAATACAGAGATGAATGCCGAGACTTTAGAAAACCTTGATGGACAAAAATATGCGGCTGGTCTTTCAATCTTCAACAGATGGGGAGAACCCGAGGACGTGGCAGATATTGCCGCCTTTCTCGCTTCCTCAGACAGCCGTTGGATAACTGGTCAATTGCTCGATGCAAGTGGCGGATCTCATCTATAGAACCTGTAAGATAACGAATTTATAAGGAACTTCAAATGAAGTGACCCCAAAAAGTTAGACACATATTTTAAGCAGTTACTGAGGAATGAACTCTGTATTGGACAGGGCTCATTCCTTTTAATTTTCCTTTAATTCGTTTGTTATTGTAATAGTAAATGTACTTCTCAAATTCTGAAATAAAATGTTCCATACTTTCAAATTCTTGATAATAAAATAGTTCAGATTTTAATAGTCCTTCATTATGGGAGAATGTTGAACGATTGGCTCCATTTACAGGGAAAAATCCAGTTCCGGATTACAAGAAACAGAATGGATTTATCTATGAAGAAGAAAAGTATGATATTAGTGGATTAACTCCCGTTGAGTCTAAATTGGTAAAACCTACTCGGATTCAAGAATGTCCAATTCAAATTGAAGAAAAGGTGAAACACATTCGAATTCCTGAATATTCCCCTGATTTTGTAATTGTTGAGACACAATCTATACACGTACACGCTCATAAAGAAATCATCAGAGAAAATCATATTGACCCAAGTAATAGAGTCCACTTATATATAATTTTCGACATTACTTTGGTTTAGGCGAACAATTGAGAAAAACCTATCGATCGGAAATATAATTCATCATCAAACTTTGTACGGCACGATCTTTAGCAATCGGGCGCGATTGCTGAACAATATAGGTAGAAAATGATCAATCTTTTTTATAAAAACAAATCTTAAATCTACAAAATGTCTATGTTCCCTGTGTCACATACAACTAATTAACGTGAATGTTTCTAACACAGAGATGAATAGTAGGGTTTACATTACTATTTCGGTCTATCAATAGAAAAAATATCACCAATTTTCGCGTAATTAACACCGGCTAAGCGACTTACTGCGTTTAAACCTCTAGGATCAATACGACCATTTTCATAAATTGCTTCATCTATATGGAACCGTACAATTTCTCCGATAAACAAATCGCTTCCAGGTCCGTTGCCACCTAGAGGAATAGCTTGTACAAGTCTGCATTCCATTCGAACTTTTGCTTCTTTTACACCCGGTACAGAAACATTCTCACTTGGTACGAGCGTTAAATTCGCTAATTCGATTTCGCTTTCTGATGCAGGTAATGAAGCTGCTGTTTCATTGATTTTCGCCACATTTTCATCATCCACAATATGCACTACAAATTGACGATTGTTATAAATATTTCGAGCAGTATCTTTCAGATGATTATTAGGTCTTTGGACAGCAAGTGAAACCATCGGCGGGTTTGACGAAACAATATTGAAGTAGCTGAATGGTGCACCATTCACGATACCATCCTCCGATTGGGTAGTAACAAAGGCAATGGGTCTTGGAATTATAGAACCAATTAGAAGTTTATAATTATCTCGCTCACTATTTTGTTTTGGATCGATCGAAATCAATTTGGTCAGCCCCTTTACTAGTCGATTGGACGCACTTGAATAGGAATTAGCGAATTAACTAGTTGGTCTCGGTGTTGTTCGTATTGGGCAGGTAACATCAACTGTGTCCCCATTGTTTCCTGTGATTCATCATGTGCAAATCCTGGAGGGTCTGTTGCAATTTCAAATAATATTTCCCCTGACTCACGGAAGTACAACGCATTAAAGTAGTTGCGATCCTTCACCTCTGTTACATGTTGGCCATTATTCATGGCATGTTGTTGCCATTCAAGATGGTCTACATCATCCTTAGCACGCCATGCAATATGGTGAACTGTGCCGACCCCCATAGAACCACTAGTACCAGTCACCATTTTTAAATCAATGGTATTACCGATATCAGCTGGAGCTTTAAAACGTGAATAATCACCTTCAGTGCCTACCATTTCTAGCCCTAATACTTCCGTTAATGTTTTAGCGGTTTCTTCTGGTCTGCTAGAGTAAAGTGTTGCGCCACCAAAACCTTTAATCGCTACTTCCGGTGTTACCCCGCCAAATGTCCAGTTGTTTTGTTCACCTTCTGCGCGTTCAACAAGTTCTAAATGTAAGCCATGTGGATCATCAAATTGAATCACTTGTTCACCAAAACGCTCCGCTTTTTTAAATGGAATCGCAAATGTTGCAAGACGGTTGATCCAAAAGCTTAATGATCCTGTTGGTACTACATATGTTGTAACTCCGACTTGACCGTCCCCAATTTTCCCTTGATAAGCATTCGCCCAAGGGAAAAAGGTAATAATTGTACCTGGTTTCCCTCCACCATCTCCAAAGTATAGATGGTATGTGCCGGGATCATCGAAGTTCACTGTTTGTTTAACTAAACGTAAACCTAATACACCTGCATAAAAATCAATATTTTCCTGTGGATGACCTACTATTGCTGTTATATGGTGAATACCTGCAGTTTGTTTTTTCATTATTATTTCCTCCTTTGTTAGATAAATTTCACAACATATTTATAGTAACCAAGTAACGTCGATTACTTTCTTTTCCTTCGTTATCACTAATATGACTTCTTTTTACTTTTACTCAATAGGCTCTAATTTTGCTTCGATTTCCGCTCGCTTGCCTTCTAAAAATGGTGGTAAGTCTAGCTCTTTACCTAGGGTTTCAATGGACGAATCTACCGTAAAGCCTGGTCCTTCTGTTGCTAATTCAAACAAAATACCGTTTGTTTCTCTAAAATATAAACTCTCAAAATAATAACGGTCTGTTATTTTCATCACTTCAAATCCAAAGTCTTGAATACGTTGGTGCCACTCCCTTAGTTCCTCGCCATCTTTTACACGAATAGCTACATGATGTACACTGCCTTTTCCGGGTTTTTCTTTTGGACCATCTTGCTCCACAATGACAATCTCACCAAAAGCCTGCCCTTTTACCGACTGATAGATAGCTTCGTTTTCTTTACGCGAAGCAAGTTCATAGCCAAACAGGTTTTCTAATGTATTCGCTAAGCTATCGAGTGATTGCACGGTTATTTCCACAGCACCCATTCCCAAAATACGATGCTCCTCTAGAACGATTGAATCATCCCAAGATTGCCAATACGCTGGCACTTCATCGCCATTATTATTTAGAAGGACGAGTCGTAATCCATCGCCATCTTCAAAGTGGAGTGCATCACGTCCTGCGTACATAGTCAGCTCCCCATGTTGCACATTGTGTAATTCAAATCTTTTCTTCCAATATAGTAAACTGTTATACGACGGCACTAGTAACCCGATTCGTGTTATAGCATTTGTTCCTCTCTTTGTACTTCCTGCCATTGGAATTTCAAAGAAAGATAGTTCTGTCCCAGCACTTCCTGTTAAATCTCCATAGAATAAATGGTACATACTCGGATCATCTTGATTGACTGTTTTTTTCACTCTACGAAGCCCAAGCACTTTTTGATAAAACTGATTATTTTGTTGGCCATTTTTCGTAATCATCGAAATATGATGATGTCCTGCTATCTTGTTCATCTTGGTTCCTCCATTTCTACTATAAATACCGAGCAAAACCTTCAATATACTTGATATCGTTTTGCTCGAAATTTATTCATATAGATCACAAAATGTACATGTGTGCATGCACATTTTGTGATAAGTAGATCTAATTCATTAAATTATTTACGTATTGTATTTAATGCAGTTGTCCAAGGGATAACTTGGTCTAGCATTTGGTTTACTGAATTTGCTTGTACAGCTGCTGGTTTGAAGTCTGTACCATTTTCAAAGTCTGTAAATAATGATAATGCCGGATGTACACGAACATGTGCTACTAGTAATTCACTTAAAATACCACGTAAATGTTCTGTTGCACGAGCCCCACCTACTGAACCGTAAGATACGATACCTGCTGCTTTGTTGTTCCACTCTTCACGTAAGTAATCTAAAGCATTTTTAAGTGCTCCTGTGATCGAGTGATTGTATTCCTGAACGATGAATACGAATCCGTCTTGTTTTGCAATGATTTCTGACCATGCTGCTGCACCTGATGCATCGCCGCCTGCTTCACCTAAAAGAGGTAATTTGTATTCTGCGATATCGATAATAGTGTAATTTGCATCCCCACGTTTATCCGCTAATTCTTTTACCCATGCCCCTACTTGTGGACTTACGCGTCCCTCACGTGTTGATCCTAAAATAATACCTATATTTGATTTTGTCATTGTTTTTTCCTCCTCATGTTGTTGTTCTTGTGTTCCAAATAATTTATTTAAAAAGCCCATTTTTTCTATTTCACCTCCTTATAAGTATTCTTTTTTTATGTTAAGTGTGCTACGTACTGTATTGATCGGGCGCACAGATGCCTCAATTTGTTCTCTTTTTCCTTCAAGGAATGGAGGTAACGATAATATTTCCCCTACTGTTTCGTAAGGCTCATCTCCCATAAATCCAGGTCCATCAGTTGCCCATTCAAAAAGAATTCCAGGTGCTACACGAGCATATAAAGATTCAAAGAAGAAGCGATCCACATACCCCGAAGTACCGAAACCAGCAGCTTGCATATGGTCAATCCATTCATATAACACTTTCGTGTCTTCTACACGGAAGGCTGCGTGATGAACTGTACCGTAACCTTGTCGACCAGCTGGGAAGATCTTATTATGTTCCACAATTACTTGTGCTCCATTGCCACCCTCACCAACTTCAAATAAATGTAGTGAACCTTCTTGTGCGATTTCACGCATCAACATTACTTTTTCCAATACTTCCTTAAAATAATCAAATTGGACGATACGAATATGAATTGGTCCTAAGCCTGTAATCGCAAATTCCAACGGTACTGGCCCATTTTTCCAAGGTGTTCCAGATGCAATACCCTCATTAAATTCATCAGAAACCAACATATATTGTTGATCATCAAAGTCCACAAATGAAATAGTCTTCTTGCCAAATACTTCTTCAATACCATTATTTTTTACTTCGTACTTATCAAAACGTTTCACCCAGTATTCAAGTGCCTCATCTGTTGGTACACGAAAAGCTGTTTTATAGATCTCGTTTGTTCCATGCGTTCCCTTTGGAATACCTGGGAAGTCAAAGAATGTCATATCTGTACCAGCTGACCCTTTATCGTCTGCGAAGAATAAGTGATACGTTTGAATATCGTCCTGATTGACTGTTTTCTTTACTAGACGCATTCCTAGTACATATGTGAAAAATTCATAGTTCTTTTCTGCACTACTTGTAATCGCTGTTACGTGGTGTATCCCTTTTAAATGATTCATTACGTTTCCTCCTTTTATTTGTATCGAATTAATAATTCTCGAATTCGAGATAATTATTTAAAAAATTTTTTTTCTTGCAAACTATTCAATTTTTATTAGTAATTCAACCATTTTATTCAAATCCGCTTCTGTTAACTGATCAAAGATTCCTTCTATCTTCTTCTCATATTGAGGATAAATTTGATCCATAAGTGTCTTCCCTACACTCGTCAGACTTGCATAAGTCACACGACGATCCTCCGGACATGCTTTACGAACAACAAACTTCTTCTGTTCAAGCTTATCTACCACATAAGTGATACTACCACTTGAAATGAGAACCTTTTTCCCAATCACTTGAATCGGCTGATCGCCTCTCTGATTGAGTAATTCTAATACAGTAAACTCTGTAGGATTTAATTCACTACAAGCTGCATCTCTTCTAATCACTTCTTGAATCAACTGGGAGGCACGAAGGATTACGGAAACAGCATTCATTTTTTCTGTGGCTAATTCCAATCGTATCACTCCTCTACATTAGCTATTATATCTTGAATTACGATACCTCAAATTAATATATCTTTAATTCGAACTAAATATAACATGAATTCATTTTTCCTGTCAACACATTTAACTAATATTAAATAGTATTTAAGTCAAGCCTGCAATTTATGAGATGTTTTGTGGAATTCAACAAAAACAAATGAAATAAACAAAGTAAAAATAATACATATACGTTCCTGTTACACAAGTATCTGAATTAAATTCAACTATTATCTTTACATGTTTGCTGCTATTTCCTTCGTCCTCAACTATTTATAGTGTTCTTCATTATTTACCTCAACTTCATCGAAGTAAAACCAGACTCCACTTCCGTGTTAAAAAATTTTACTCAACCAAATAGCCACAATCACCGAAATCTGATCTGACCCAATAAAGTTAGACAAATAGGTTAGGCAGCTTCTAAGACCTGAGTTCGGTATTCTACTGGACTTAGGTCTTTTAATTTTGCCTTCATAAGCTTGTGGTTATAGTATTCGATATATTCATGTAGTTCACGTTCAAAATGTTCCATACTCTCATACTCTTGTAGATACAGTAGTTCCGACTTTAATAAGCCAAAGAAGCTCTCAATGACTGCGTTATCTAAACAATTACCCTTACGGGACATACTTTGTTTTATATTGTGTTGCTTGAGCATCTTTTGATAATTCTTCATTTGATAATGCCAGCCTTGGTCGGAATGTAGAATGAGTTCATTTCCTAAATTTAATCTTCCAATCGCTTCGTTTAACATGTCACCTACAAGTTGGTAAACTGGACGGCTCATTACCTTGTAAGCAATGATTTCTCCATTACATAAATCTAAAACAGGTGATAAATAACGTTTCTCACCGAATAAATGGAACTCCGTGACATCGGTTACCCATTTTTCATTCATCTTGTCTGCATGGAAATCACGATTTAGTAAATTAGGCGCTATTTTACCTACTTTTCCACGATAAGAACGGTACTTTTTCATTCGTACTTCGCATTTTATTCCCATCTCATTCATTAATGATTAATTGTTTTCGGATCATGATGAATGCTCTTTTTCTCTAATTCTTTGGCAATGCGACGATAGCCATAACGCGCTTTATGTTCATGGTAAATGGCTTCAATCGCTTCTTTTACCTTTGTGTATTTATCTACACACTGTAAACGTTTTTCCCAGTAATTGTACGTACTACGTGGAATGTCAGCGACTTTAACTAATTCCACTACATCAAATTCTGCCTTTAGTTCAAAAATTACTTGCGCTTTGATTTTATTTGTAATTTTTCCTGTTCGTGAACTAAAGTGTTCAACTTTTTTAGATAGGCAATCTCCATGCGTAAACGTTCATTCTCAGCACGTAGAGCTTCCATAGACCCTTCAACTGGAGATGTTTTTTTGTATTCAATTTGGTTTCTTTTTTCATGGAAGGACCCCCCTTTTTCTTTTGTTCTAGGGCATCAGTTCCACCTTGTTCAAACTTTTTTCGCCAATTTCGAATCATCCCAGGAGATGAAATATTAAAAATAGCAGCTGCGTCATAAGAGGATGTAACCGTTTCGTTCATATAATTAAGTACATCCATTTTAAACTGTGATGAATAGCTTGTATAGGTTTTTAGAAAAGCTTCGATACCGTGTTGTTCGTAAAGGCGAATCCATCCACTCACAATATTTCTATTTACCTGTGTCTCTCGCAAGATCTCCTTCATAGATTCGTTACCATTTTAATATCGTAATACAATTTGTATTCTTTTTTGGCTGTAAATTTAGCCATAAAAAACCCCCGTAAATGTCAGATTAGTGTCTAACATTTACGGGGCAGTTCAATCCATCTTCGGTAATCGTGGCTTTTATATCTTCATTAAATTTGTTCCCTGTGTAAGTAACACACGTGAAAATTACATTATTCACATGTGTTTGAATTACCATGAATTTTTCTAACTCAAGGAAGTTAATTAATTTTATTTCCTATGCTTCTACTTGATTTGAACTTTTAATGTCTGATAAATATAACTCAATTAACGGTTCTTGATAACCAGCCTTCTTTTGCTTTTGCATTTCGCCTATTACTTCTTTTAGTTCACTCTCTACTACAGAATTTAATCTCTCCATAGATGTAGCGGGTAAGTAGACTTGTGAAACACAACGAAGGTATTCTTCTCTTCCCATTCTCCAAAAATGCATCATATTTCCGTACCTGTTTTTCAAACTATTTGCCATTAATACCCCAGTTACATCCAAATCGCCAGAATAATACAACTCTGCTCCATCTTGAACTAGTTTATCTAACATTAATAACCCAGATAATTTAAAATTTCCATGTGTGCACACGACAGGATAGACTTCTTTCAGTTCATCTAATACGCTTGAATACACCCCACTATTTTCTAATACAAACACCTTGTTCCCTTTTTCTGGTTTCACTTGGTCAATAGACTGTAAAGAACGAAGAGGGATATTTTGTGCATTCCTTTCTTTATTTGCCCAGTGCCATTGTTGTAATTCTTTTCCATCTCGAAAAGCTCTTAACCCGTAGCACGTAACAAAACTATGCAAATCATCTTTTGCAAGACCCACCAAGGATAAAAGATTCACTTCTTCTTCCGAATTCAATTTACTACGGTAGGTCCGTTGTTCCTTTTCGCTGAATAGTACTTCAAGTGCCTGGTATATTTTTTTATGGGTATCAAAATAATGAGGGTCCCCAGTTATTCGTTCAGCGAATACAGGTAGACGTTCAAACTTTCCTTCATCAGGTAGTTCTGAAATCGCTTTTAATATTAACTCAATAGTTTCGTAATCTCTTGCATTATAAGTAGAAATAAAACCTGCGGAGCCTTTTTCCTTTTGTTGAATCTTCTTTATCAAAACTTGGGCATGTGGATGTTTATATGTATCCAACAAAGAATCAAAATACGTGTTTTTTTGTGTTTCCTCTTTCACCATCCTTTCTTTTTTCAAAATAATCGAAGAACCTGTAATCAATTCAACCAATTCCCACAAACTAATGTCTTCAAATTTGGATTCCTTTAACCTTTTCTCGAATTTGCTTAATGATATAGTTATTATTTGTGAATCCATATTTCCACCGAGCCAGTTCCGAATCATACTTCTTTCTTCAAACGTTGGCGTCATCTTAACTGTTCCACTAACTTTCTCTCTGCTTTCAATCTTTCCTTTAATAAGAAAGAAAAGGCGTAAAAATGACTTATTCCCAAAGTAATCCATAGCTTCTTTCTTTATTTTTTCATTCATTATTCCTCACTCCTTATAGAGTCGAACACAAACTCAAATTGAAGTTCATCATGAGTAATTTCTTCCATGAACTCATCATTCTCGTCCAGATATAAACCTTTGGAAGATAAGATTTCTTCATTTAATGTCATTTTTTTCCCATCCCACTTCCAAGGCTCTGCACTTACAAAGCGTGCTACTTTGTCAAAGTTTAATTCAAATATATTAATATTCGAGACGGTTGGATAATCCCCCCAAAGCGCTTGTGATGTTAAAATATAATCAAATCCTAATTGTTCCATCAGCCCAAACATTTCTGAAATATTGTCTTCATCCACCCCAGCAAATGCCTCATCCAGTGCGATAAGGTAAGGTGCATCAGGTGCAGCAGTACTATATTTCGAATATGCTGCGGAGAATAAAGGAATATAAATAGCCATCGCTTTTTCTCCACCGCTTAACAAATTCATACGTGTAGGAGTCAATTCTTTTTCGTCTTCACCTTCTAGCTTGTACATAATTTTAAATTTGTACCAATCACGATAATCAAGTACTTGCCTCAATGCTTCTTCTAGATTTCTCACTTCCTCTTCTGTTTGATTACTGTTTAATTTTTCTTTAGCAATATTAATTTTCGTCATGAAATGCTTACTTAATGCGTCTACATCGATTTCTTTCAATGTGTCAAAGTCACGACCTAATAAGTCTACTAATTTTTTTGTAGATAAAGAATAAGAAGTATCTTTTTCTTCTATCGGGCTCCACATTAAGCGAATTTCTACCGAGCTATTTAATTGTTTCATAAACCTATTTATATCATCTTTCCAAACAGTTGCTTTTTCAACCAATTTGCGAATTTTTTCTCCAACACCTTGAATCATTACATTTTTAATTAATTCTGCTTCTTCTTCTTTTAAATAAGCGTCTTGTTGCACTTTTAACTCTTTTAGGTAATCGAAAAATTCAGTTGGGTTCATTTTGGAGCCTTGCACAAACAAACTTATGTTTTTCCTTTTCTTTTCATTGTAGATTATTTCAATCTTGTCTTTTTTGTGTGGATAATCATTTACTTTTATTGAAGCATTCCCAGAACTTACATCTTGACTTGTTAACGCATAGTCTTCTAGTCCAATTGCACGGATATCTGAAACCACATCATGCATTTGTTGTAAAGCTTCTATGACATTTACTTTTTCATTTGCATATTTAGCAGCCAGTTCGTCCAAGTTAGATGTTGTTTCTATTCCTTTCAGTCGAAGGTCTAAATTGAACATTTCTTTTCGAACCTCAAAATATTCTTCCGTGAATGCCATTTCATTTGTAAATTTGGAAACGTCCTCTTTGACTCTTCCCAGTTTCGCTTCCACGGTAGGAATCTCTTTTATTTTGTAATCCCGTATTTTATCAAGCTCTTTAATTCTACTTCTTGTTTCTTCTATTTCTTTTTCTTTTTCTTCCGCATTCATTTCTTTTAATATCTTATTAATGCCATCGATATTCACCGTAAGTGTCTTGATTTGTGAAGTTAAGCTATTTATCTCACCTTGTAACTCATTCGCTATATCTTCTGTATTAGTTAGGTTATCTTGGTTGTTTTCGTATTGATTTTTCTTGCTTTCAAATTGATGCATCAGATTAGTTAGACGTTGGACTTTTTCCAGGTATTCACTTTCTACTACATCCAACATATTTTCTATGGTATCTATATCCTTTACACCATCTAAAAAAACACTTACTTCTGCTCGAGCAATGCGTTTTTGGCTATACGTTGTGGTTAAATCATCGTGTGCAATAAATAATTTATCTTTCTTTTTCTCTAGTTCCTCTTTTCGATAAAGAACACGATTCATCTTCTCATGTAAACGGACCATTTCATCTAATGAAGGACGACCATTAAATTCTAAGAGTAACAGTATCTTTCTATTTTCTAATTCCGCTTTTGCTTTTCGAAGGATATTTAGTGTTTTTGCTAATTCATCCAACTGATTAACGAATTCCTGTATTATACTTTCCCTGTGTCTTCTTCTAGCTTCTTCCCCAATGAAAGATGTTTGTTCATTTAATACCGCAATACCTTTTACTAATCCATGACGGTATTCTCCCGCTACCGTGACATATGTTTCGGTTTCTACTTTCTCTAAAGAAATGTTTGTTAAAACAGCTAGAATGTCTTCTTCGTTTACTGCATTGTTTTCTGGAACAATTACTTTTACAACAGATGCCAGTGTATTTCCTTTTGGTTGAATAGCAGTAGGTACAAAAACAGAATCATTCATTCCAACCATCTCAATAAACTCTTTTGGAACAATTAAACTATCCAAGATACCCATATCAATAAGAGCAGATTCTATTCGTTCTTTGCTTTCTTCTACAACTTCTTCTTTAAATTCAATAGTTTCATAAAAACTAACAAATGGAACCCCAATGGCTTTTAAATGCTGCCGCTCCAATATCGTACTTAAACGACGGAAAGATGGCTGCACTTCTACTTGTTTTTCTAATTCCTCCTTTTTTTCTTTTAATTCTATTAATTTCTCTTCTATACTTTTAACACTCGCTCGAATTTCGTATATTTTTTCGTTCATTTTTTCCAATAATGCATCTTTTATGACGGTCATTTCTTGTTCAATTTTAGCTGGTTTCATGTCTTCAAAGTCAAATAAATTTTCAACTGTGTATACAATTTCAGCTATGTTTTCTTCTTCTAAATGGAGTTCTTGATTACCCCCATTCCAACTTGAGAGTCTTAATCTATATTCGTTTTTTTCGAATTCTGAGTCTTTTTCTAATTCCTTAATAATTTTAGTTTCTTCTTCGATACCCGACTCCACTTCTCGAATTTCTTCTTTTTTGTTTTTTAGCAATTCCTGTATACGTTGTTCTTCCTTCAAAGCATATAAAACATTATTTAATTTCTTCGAATGGTCTTTAATTCTTTTGTTCCATGATTCGAAATAAGTTTTATCCATTTCGTAGTGTAGTAAGTTTTCGTTCAGAAGCAATTGATAGGAATCATGTTCTCGAAATTGTACTTCTTCTGCGATATCTTTACTATCACGAACCAATTCACTTGTCTCTTTTTCAATTTCATAGCATTTTAATTCCAATTGATTGATTTGGTATTTTAAATTGAGAATATTATCCTCTAGTACCTCCCTCTGATTAGTTTTGTTTACTAGTTCTTCTTCTTTGTCTGACTTTTCTTCTTGTTTTTTGTCTCTTTCGTTTCGAAACCCTCGAATTTCTGAAGATTCCATTAAATCTAATTGTGTCCTTTTCGTATAAAGCTCGATATCCACGTCATTCAATTCTTCGTTCAATCTCGCCACGTCAGCTATCAATTCCAATAACTCTATATCTTTCTTTTTTAATCTCCTAGAAGCATTTTGTTTTTCCTCAGAAGCTTCTAGATAACGATATGCTGTATTACCTAATGTATTAAGTAAATAAGTACCATATTCTCTTGAAAGTCCTTCCGCTAACGCCAAATCAGTTTCTGTTTTTTCGACTTTTCTGTTTCTATCATCTATATCTTTAATAGTGTTGGAAATCATCGAAAAGGATGTTGCCGGCAATTCCCCTAAAGAATTTCTAAGTGCTTCATGCAAGTTTTTTGGCGATACATCTTTCGATAACTTGGGAGAGCGTACTTGAATTAATAAGTTTGTAAGTTCTCGCAACTGTGCATTCTCCCCATATTTAAAGATATGCTTGTTCACTTCGTCAGCATATTCTTTTGCAGAATCCAAAACTTTTCCGCAACCTAATTCTTCTATTTTTTTCATTAATTCATCCTTGGAAATCGTAACAAACTCTTCTCTTCCTAGAGTATTATATCCGGCACTTTTCGTTAAATTGAAGCCATTATTAATTTCCAACCCTTTAATAACAAATCCCCAAAAATCCACTTTTGTTTCATTTACTGCTCTTAAACCAATGCCTGTTGTGATTACTTCATTTGTTTCATCTTTTTTATAAGTAATATAGACATATGCAATTCTTCCTTTTTCTACTTCATCATCCACTTTTAGGTAATCTATTATTTTCTTTTTCTTTGAACCAAAAGAATCTATTCGAGCAGGACTTATATCTCCATCTAACAACATTGGCACAATGGATTGCATAGATACAGACTTCCCATGGCCATTTCTTCCCCTAAATAATATTTTTCCACTTCCAAACGGAAACTCTTCATTAACGTACACCCAAAAATTCACGAATCCTACTTTATCTGGAACCCATCTACTGCTTCTATCTTGAAAGTTCATATACCTCTCCCCTCCTTAAAATTAAATTCATCAATGTATTCTCTTAAATCGCGATCATACTCTCCCACGGTTCGAACAAACGCAGGGTATATCGTTAACTCCATTGTATCTTCATCATATTGAGCTAATTTCCATTCTACGGCATAATCAATCACCTTTTTTTTCAATTTGTAAAATGGCATTTCTCGGTTCGCTTTTGACCACCCTAGAGAATATTCAGTCCACGCTTTTTTTAAAATATCTTCAAATTTACTATTCTTCAGTACCAATAACTCAATGGAAAGTTCTTTTTCTGCTTCTTTCAGAAGCGTATTTGATATCTGACAAACAAGATACGAGAGATGTTTAAAACTTGGATGCTGTTTAAGTGTTCTTTTTCTTTCCTTTTGCACAAAATAAATCGACTGGTAGTTCCTTTCTAATTCAAAATTCGTATACTGTTCAATAGTTTTTTTTACGTCTTCGTAGTTTTCTTCTTCTTCGATAAACTTGATTTCTTCCTCTGATAATTCACTCATAAACACGACTGCTTCAAAATATAATTTTCTAAATAGGGAATGGCGAACATTTTCTTGATTTACGCCATCATGTAATATTTCTTCCTCGGATTCAAACGAAGCCAGTGATTTAGAAAAATTGCGAAACATGTACCGAATGAGCGGCGTCACCACATACAATACATCCCCTGCTTCTGAGTTCACAAAATCAGATATATTTCCATCCATCACTTTTATTAGTTCCATATCCTGCGCATATACTAAAGCCCGAATTAAACTTTCCCGTTGATGTTTAACTTTCCATTCCGTTTCATAAATACCTGTCAGAAAGATACTTATTTCTATAATTAAATCACTTATTGTGAACTCTTCGTCTACTATTCTTTTTTCCAACAAAGCAAGAGTTGCCATTAAAAATACATAATCGAGTTCATTCGTAAAAGTTTCAATACCCATCCATGGTCGTGCAAAGTACGGTTTTTTTTCTAATTTTGCAGTTTCTGAATCCAATTTTAATTGATATCCAAAGTTTTTAATCATGAATATGCGTATAGCTTTTTCGTTTCGAATTAATTCTCGAAACACATCTGGATTATTTTTTCGTTGGACCATAAAGTTCTCCATTAATAATTCGACCGCATCCGGAATTAAGTTATCTTTAAGATTATCCATCACAGTTCTCCCTCGAAAATAATTTCAATATCCGGGCTCGTAAGTGTACCATCTGTACAAGTTACTTGTATTTTGTTCTCCGACCGTTTTTGTACTCGGAACAATAGACCTGTTTCTGTTCGGAAAGGAATACTTTTTTTGTTGTTTGTTTTTCTTAAATCAGGAGATCGAGATAACCATTTCAAGATTACTTTTCGTTGATAAGGTTCTAACACGTCTAGTTCCGAGAAAATTATTTTTCCGTCTTTAATCAGTTTCGCAAGTTTATCTTGTTCTTCTTTTCGCTCTTTCATTTTTTCGAGTAATTGTTCTCGTTGTTTTGCTTTATTATCATTCATCGTTCTTTGTTTCGTCGTCCCTTTTGGTCCTCGGTTACTCATGTTGGGTATTTCTAATGGAGTAGATGAAGTACCCCACACTTCTTCAACACTTGTAAAGTTTCCATCTTCAACTATGTCCAACATGTCCTTTGCGTAAATAGAACGAGAATGAGCAGCACCAAAGATAGAGGCGAACAACTTATGTGCATCCTTTACCGTTGAACAGTCTTTGAAACGAGCAGCTGCAGATCGATAATCATCTAACTTACTTTGAGAATTAGTCATAGTATCCGTCAAACGATTTGCATAAGAAACAATCATGCTTATTGCTTCATTTGTCTTATTGCTTAATCTTTCTACTTCGCTCATGGTATCTCCTTTATACAAGTACCAATCTTTTAATTTGACCCACATATTTTGATAATTAAATTTCATTCTCTCTTCCGAAACATCTTCTCTAAAAATACTTAATGGACGATTGAATTCGATTATTTTATCAATATATCTTATGATGTGTTCATCTGAAACAGATTCTAGTAAGCGAATTATTTTGTATTTGTTTTTATTTAATTCTGTTATATACGTTCCTAAGTATTGAATAAAATTATTCTTGAACTCTAAAAAGAGTTCCGTGTTAAATAGATTTGTCTTTTCTGCTTCTTGAATTTGACTCAAATACCAAGCAGCATTTTTAACCAGGTCATTATGTACATCGAACACATTTTTCCATACTTCAATGACCGTTTCATTAGGAAAAATTGGTTCGTAGTCTTTAAATATTTCTAAGTGCCTATATAATTTAATGAATTTACGGCTGTCCATACTGATAATCATAGTTTCCTCTAGTTCTACTAAACGAGATAATAGATTTTCTATCTCTACACCCACATCTGTAATTCTGTAAATAAATCTTTTTTTCTTCCGTTCCTCCAAACTCAACCCTTTTTCTTGGCTTTGATGAGAGCGAATCGCTTCCCAGTTCTCTAATGCCTTCATAGACTCTTCTACACGAGAAAGTGAAAAATCTTCTGCCACCACTTTGTATGCTAACAACATCTGATGAATATCTTTCAAAGTCGCACCAAAGGTTTCAAATTGTCTGTGTTTATCATATAAAAACTTCATAATTGCTCGGTAAATATATGCATTCGGTTCTGTTAAGTATTTGAATGACTTGACAACATCAAACTGATAATTCTCCATTAGTATTCCCCTTTCAGTCTAACAGCATCTGTTTCTTTGTGAAGGATTGTAGGTATAAGTGTCATTCCAATTAATTCTTTATCAAAATACAGCATCACCACAATATTCTTCTTCATTACGTTCATATCCTCCTAATTTTAAAAAAAGACATGGTCATTAACTAACCAAATCTTTTAAGAAAATTATTTAATTATTTTTTTGTTCCCTGTGTTAGAAACAAACATGAAAATAACAACATTCACGTTTATTTGAATTAACATGAATGTTGTTGACACAGAGTGGGGTTGATAAAGGTACCTAATTATAGGTGTTTTTTTGCGAACTGAATATTATGAAAAGTCTATCCGGAAGTTATACAGATTTCTACCTATGTAGAGTGATTGTGGCAACATAAGAGGTGTCGGTAGGTTTGTTTAAAATGCTCGGTTGACTAAGAACCGAGCATCTGTTTTGAATCCTTTCCAAATACTACTTTGAAATTCGCAGTAAAATATACTGATTATTCTCTAATTCAAAAGTAATAGGTAAAAATCTTGTTTTACAACTTTTCTAATAACCTTCGAAAACGTTATATTGGTCAGTTTTTTTTTTATTTGGAGTCAGTGGTTCAATTAGTGAGTAGATGAAAGAAAAATCAATGGCTGATCCAATTTTTCTTACAAGATTGTTCTATGATAATCATCTCAATAGAAGAATTTGTTATTTATAATTAATTAAGTGGTAATTAACACATTACTTAATGATTAAGACTATATACTTTTGTAAACACTTATCACCAAGATGTTTTACCCCATCAATCTGCTCATATATAAAAGCTAATAATAAAGGAATAAATCAAAGATATCCGTAATATTGTTATATTAGGTTTGATTATTAATTCTTCAAGGAATATTTTGTAAATATTGTAAATAAAACTATTTATTAATGTTATTTTTGAAAGGGGTGAAATAATGAAACAACCAAAAATAAAAATTTTCGGTCAAATATTTAATGTTATACTAATTGAATTTGATAAGAAAACTGGTAGTGTAAAAAAAATTGTATATGAAATAAATGAACACCATCACCAAACAGTATTTAAGAGCAATGAAATGATTACCAAATCGTTAAATTCTAAAATCAAAATTCAAAAACCAACACGTCATCCTTACCATGATTATGCTAATGCACCTGACTTAGAGAGATTGCTTATAACGTAATACAATTAATTAAAGAAACATTAAAAGAGATATTATAGTTACTTTAAAAAATTTACTTCCTACTATACGAATAAATTCTCCCAAATACTTCCTTTATTCCACTTTCAAAGTAGTTTAATTCATCAATATATAAAACTCTTAAATTCTTTATAGCTCTTGAGCATGAAACATATAGCAAATTTTTAATTTTTTCAAATTTTTGTTTGTCTTTACCCTCTAATTGGTCTGATTCCAAGTTTTGAAAAAAGAAATTAAAATAATCTCGATCTCTTCCAAACGAATTTCCCATAATAATTATCACATTATCAAATTCCCGACCTTTTGTGCCGTGAAAAGTATGATAGATAACCTTCTCCTCTTGTTTATCTTCAATAAATTTATACCACTTCTCAAATTCATTCATGTTTATTCCCAGTAATTCTTTTACAATATTATTTGCACGATCGATATCATCATCCGATCTATTATTAAATAGCTTTTCTATAAGGTGGGTTATAAAAAATTCACCTTTGATATTTTCAAATCCAAAAGTCCAATCAATTATTTTTTTATAATCTCCTTCATTGCTTTCAGTATAGACAGTTGAGATAGCTTCTATATATTGACCAAGTGTTTTCCCTTTGATTTGTTTTAATGTATTAATTAGTTTCCTTAAATCTTCTAATTTCATGTCATCAAATAAGCTTAATTTTGGCGATATATTAATAACTGGAGTCATTTTATTCGCAAGATTATTGTAAAGTCTCACAATATTAAATAATAACTTAGGGATTTCACCTAGCTTAGAAAAATCATTACTTAAAAGTTCAGTATTGAGTAGGTTATAATTGATACCTTTATATTTATCAGTCTCTTTAAATACTTCATATATGTTTTTGAATCCACTATATTCAGCAACAATCTTATTTGTTAAAACTAAACAATGTAGTTTATTTTTTTGATTTACTTTCCATTCATGGATGTACGTATCTATAAAATCCTGAATATCATTTGGAGTGCCTTTATAAAATTTTACCCCTCCACCTTCACAATCATCGTAAATTGATACTTGTTCTATTTCATCATTCCTAATTTTATTAATAACTGTTATTACTTCTTTTGTTGACCTTCTATTAAACTCTTTATTAATTGGTTTTAAATCCGAGTGAACTTCAGTTATTTTACTCCCTACACCCTCCTCATATATATTTTGAGCAGTATCTCCAAAATAACCTATAAAAATTTTATGACCAATTTTATTAGAATATTTCTCTAAATGACTCATTATTAATACAATTTTTTCATTGGTATCCTGATATTCATCAATAAAAACAAAGGGGTATTTATCAATTATAATTTGCTTCAATACATCATATTTTTCAATAATTCTTAGACCATAATCTAGCAAAGTATCATGGCTAATTTGCATTTTATGGAGTCGGTCTATATTATAAATCGAATTATATTCCACGTTTTTATAACCATTTTTATTTAGAGAAATACTCTCATAACATTTACTCAACTTCTCTACGTTATATATTGTATTTATGATTTTTTTAAAATGACTTATGTTTTTTAATAAATTTGGGTAATGATTTAAGAGTGTTTTAAATGCTTCTCTTAAATCAGCTGCTTTAGTATTATAATTTTCAAAAAACAATTCCTTATTATCAATTATTATGTTCTTAAAATATATCTTTTGGTCATGGTCTAATTCTTGAAAAGATAAATAGTCCTTACCAGTTTTTAATTTGTGATTTAAACTTGAAATTTCTTCTTGTAACTTTTCTTTATGAATCTCGACCAATTCTTTTTGATAATCTTTAATAAGTCCCCATATTCTCTCATGGATTGTTGAGACTAAAACTAAATCTGTGTTACCTAGCCTATCTTTTACTTCGTTAGTGGCAACGTTTGTATATGTAATACAAACGATCTTTTGACTATGTTTTTTTAAATGTACCCCATAGTTTCTTACTACATATTTCAAGCTTTCAATAAGTGAATAGGTTTTTCCAGCACCAGCACCAGAGTTAAAAATTATACTTTCACTTTTATTGATGGAGTTAAAGATTGTATTTAGTGACTCTTGTTCTTTTTCTCTAATAGTTGGGGAAATTATTGATAAACTCATTATTATTCTTCCCCCTTTAATTTACTAGATAACCATGTAAGCCCTTCTTCAATATATATCGGCAAGTTGGGAATTTCTAAACCTTCAGCTATAGTAATATAATTGAAGAGCAGTTCATTGGCAAAATCACTTTTATTATTTGATAATTTTCTTTGAAGCTTGTACGAATTTTCCTTGATACTATTTAGATTTATATCCTTACCTACAATTTCTTCATAGATATTCGGTTTCATTTTTCCTAATACAGTATTTAGTAATTCATTTTTAAAATTAGTTAAGATAAATGCTTCTTCAAAACTTGTTGCATAATAATCTTCAATTTTATCTTGAAATGTAATAAACATGTTATTTATTTCAAATTTTACAGCATTTATTTCTCCCAGCTCATTAGAACCATTATATTTTTTTATTGTTTCATTAGTTGTTAACCTATTTTTTATGTCAGATATTTGTTTAAAATCGTCTTTTTCTTTGTCATTTCTTTTTATATCTAAATCTGTAATTATTAAAGCAGGTACTTTTAGAACTTTTATTAATTCGTGATAAACTAGCCCATGAGCCCCGTCAATATTGAAAATTGATATATAGTATTTATTTAACATTTTATTATTATCGATATAAAACCTAATAAGTGTTTCTTCCGTTACACCTTCAACAAAAATAATGGCGTCCGAAAAAAATAATTCAGAAACTTTATATTTAATATGTTTCTTTAGAAACTTAAGATCATTTTCTCTTTTATTACTTTCACTAGGCATAATATTATCATCACTTAAACTAACTACATGGGTAAAATTATTTTTTACCGTAACATAATTTATGTTATTAAAAGTATTACCACTATGTATTTTACTATTCAGAATATGTGATGAATGTGTTGTTATGATTAACTGACTATTTACGTTTTTATTTTTACTTTTAAGTAGAGAAGCTATTGCCTCATTAATATTTTTTATAAATAACTCCTGCATTTGTGGATGCATAAATGTTTCAGGCTCTTCAATTGAAATTATATTTACTTTACTATTAAAGGAGTTTTCTGGGTATTTCTCCATATAATCTATTAAATCAGCTATTATCATCATCAAATTGGTATATCCAAGCCCAAATTGATTCTCAGGTATGTTCATATCACGTTCAATATATTCATATTTGATTAAATTACTCATCATTTTTTGAAATGTCAAATCCGCACTTAAAAGGACTTTAAGTTTTTCATTCGATTCAATTTCTTCCAAAGACTCGTTTATACTATTTGTATGCTTTTCACTAATTAACACAGTTAGATCTTCATTTATATCATTTATTTTCAAACTAATATCATTTACTTCTTCTCCAAATAATGACTTATACCGGTATTCAATTATTTTGCTAAAAGCTTTTGATAAGCATTTTTCACTTTCAATATTATTTGCTTTAATCGCTCTCAATTCAATTAGATTTTTTATGTTAAAATCACGTATTTTATCATTGGCAGCATTGTAGTAGTTAATTTTAAAACTTGAATTATCTATTAACTCCAAATATTTTCTAAATAGTACACTTGAATTGTGATTCTTCTCAAATAGCTTTTTCAAACCTGCAATAAAAACCTCTTCATCTTCTAATTCCACTTTTACGTTAATTTCCAATTCAGAATTATTTACATCATCTAATCTCATAAAAGGTACAAGGTTCGTAATCAAATCATTGCTATTATCTTCAATTCCTATACCGATTTTAAATTGAAGATATGGTGTTTCGATTGATTTACCAGATCCTTCTAATAGCCTTTTCAAGTATAAAAAATTAAAATCATTTGATTTAAAAGCATCTTTGTTATTATTAATCAGATTATCTAACGCCTTAATAATGGTTGTTTTTCCACAGTTATTCTTTCCAACTATTAAAGTTGTAGTTGGAGCAATATTGATTTCCTTTTTATTTTTTTGCTCTTGATAACTTTTAGAATCAACAAATTCTATCTTGTTATTTTCTATTCCGAACTTTCTAAAATTGTTGATTGTTAAGCTTTTTAAAAACATAATATCCCCCCATTTTTTGGATACATAATTATTAAACCGTATTCTTCAGATCAGCCAAGTTAATGTAAATTTTTCTTTTTACCCAACTTATAAGATATCTACCAAAATTATACCAGAGATTATTTAAAGATAAATACATTATATGAAATGTTTGTAAAAACAAAAAATGGTAACGACTTCGTAGTCATCACCAATCATTAAACCATATTATTTGTAGATCATTTTCTTCTAGTCACTCATCTAAAATAGCAGCATTCATTAGTGCAAATGGATGATCTTTTTCTCGTTCACTTGGATCTAATAATACCACAAATTACATAATTTTTTCATATAATTATGATATAGATACTAAAGGTATTTTCGAAGGACCTTTATTAGATGAGCTTTTAGGAGCAAAAATATGGGGGCATATAAATCTTGACCCTATGGGAGTCGAACTTCCTTCTCTTCAAAACACTAGAATGGAATTGTTTACAAAGGTTTTAAGCTAACATTAAAATTGATTGACTACGTTTTTGACTACGATTGATAAAAATTACGTTGCGAGGGCAAGTTTTTTTCTTTAAAAGACCTAGAATTTGAGCAGCTCAAGTTATTCAAAATACTATATTGTCAGGCTCATTTCCAGCTCCAGCTATACACTCAACATGTGTCGAGTGTATGTGGAAAAATATGTGTGGTGGTGATTTTAGTAATTGGCTAGATCCTATCATAGTAGAACCTAGGCTTTTTTATTTATCTTCAACTAATCCCTCAGTTAGCCTTCCATGAATCGCAAAATCAGCTCTTCACCACTGAGAATGAAAATGGTTTGAGGAGTCAATACTAGTAGTTCACCGAAATCAATAGTCTTATTAATCTACGCTCTCCTCTTTTATTGTAGATTAAGCAGGGGTCTCAGAAAAACAAAAAAAGAAAAAGAACGGACTCCACAAACGGAAATTCGTTCTTTTTCATTATACTAATTCTAACCACACAACCGCTTCACAATGTGATGAGTGCTGAGGGTGGTGAATATATTCAAAATGGATGTAGTAGAATCACCAAATATTCTTCAAAACACTCAATTACTGCACTAATGCTTTTTTCTTTATCTCATTTGCTATATATCTAAATCCGGATTCTGAGCTATAACCACTAAAATTTCCTCCAGTAAGCCAATCTTCACTTTCAACGCCACTCATTTTAATATACTCTTTAAAAAGGACCATAGCTTTTTCCTTGTTGCCCTCCTTTTTCTCTAGGCATTCATTAAACAAGAGGTGAATTGAATATGTGCCTGTTCCCTTTTGTAAATTGTAACCCTTTTTAAACATTGGTATTGATTTTTCAAAGCAGTCATCCCAATTATTCCTAATAGTATCCCAAATTTCATTCACTATTTTAGATATACTTTCTACAATATCATTAACATTTTCTACACTTATCTGTTTGTAATCAATAACGTTAGTTTCAACTATTTTCTCAATAATAGATGATAGTGACCTACAAAATGCATTTATACTTATTATTGTACCTTTAACTTCAGGACCGGTTTTTATTGCTCCATACCACACACTTACCTTATCTTCGTTGTTGAGAAATAGAGCCACTTTAGTTGCAATAGCTTCTATTAAATCCTTATGTGTCTTATAATATCCTGCATGATTACGTAATTTATCTCTCAATCTAATTGCTAAATCCGTACTAACTTTCTTACCTTTACTATTTATATCAATAAATGTATTAACTTCATGTATTTCCTGACTATTTTCAATCGATAATAATGTAACTGGCATCTCTACATGTTTTAATTCATTATATCTAGAATTATTTATTTGTTTTAAATATTTTAAAGCTTCGATTCTATGTTGACCATCTACTAGTCGTAAGCTGTCATTAATGATAAGAGTGTTATTACTAAAGGTAATATCTTCTTTATCTATCGCCGCTAATATTGTAGGGGGTAAAATAGGAGTCTCCTCATCTCTAAAATATTTTGTTATTTTTTTGTAATGTGTTGGGCTTACAGGTCTTTGATAGCCTTCTCCTGTTTCAGAATTAAATATATTTACGTACGAATTATTAACTAATTCTTCTATTGTCAAAGTTAAAAGGTACATTTTCAAACCAAATTGATTAAATTCAATTGCTTGTTTCTGCATAAGATACCTCCTCTAATATTTCACCTTGAAGAATTCTCAATACTATATCACTCGGAAGATCTTCACCTTGAATAAATTTTTCTAGCTTCTCTTTTTCATTTATATTTGGTTGCCAACTAACTCGCTTATTCATGTAGTTATGAACAATTGGAGCTAAATATTCACCTGAAATTTTACCGTCTACAGATATAATTATTTGGCTTGATAAAAAGCAAGTAATATAATTTAATACTTCTTCATTTCTTTCATCCATTGTAAGCTCCTCAATCGACTCTTGATATTCTTGAATAAACTCACTTACAATATTTACAATTTGTTCTCTCTTATTTATAAAATCAATCTTCTTGTAATAAGATAATGCATTTATTATTGAGGATAAAATAGCACTGTTCAAATAATTTGAAGCATTGGTATCTATAGTTATATCACCTAAATATCCCGTTCTAAATAATTTAATTATTTTATCTGAAATACTTTGTATTATAGTCGTGTATTCATCTTCGGAATCCATTTCTAAGTGACTAAATGTAACAAATAAAAGCGACCAATATATATCATTACTTTTTAAGAGACTATCTAGAAGTTTTGAAAGTTCTTTGACACCTTCAGCTTGACCTATATTATTTCTTTCTAGTAGAATTTCACTTCGGAGATTTAATTGATCCTCAGTTAATGTAAATTGTGCTGCCTTTACTATATTATGATTAGCTTTTTCAAAGACTTTATTTGTTTTTGTGACATTGTGATAAGAGATACTTACCAAACAATCATATAATTCTCTTAAATCTATTTTACAACCTAAACATTCTTCAATTTGCTTTTGGATATTTTTATGTAATATTTTTGCAATCATCTCTTTTACTTCTCTGATTTCTTTACTCTTATCACTATCATTTAAATGATTTTGTATTACCTTTAATTGATTATCAACATTTTTTAATAAATGATATGTTGAGTCCATGATTTCACTATAAAAATTAGAATCAACTAAATAATTATAATTTTTATATATCAACATATGTTCTAATTCTCCCCAAAACATATGGATTAGTGACTTCACTTGAATTTCAACATTGAACAATTTACCGTTCCTTGACCAGATACATGAATATTTATGTATAGGGTTTTGATTTTTTTGAATGTCTGGCTCTTCTTTTAATTCAATATAAAAATTATCGTGTTTACCATTTTCAATACATCTATACCCCTCAAAATCCGTACTCTCCTCTTTAAATATTTTAATTAAATCATTTACAACTACCTCTTCATCATCATTCAAAAAGCATACGATTCTTACTCCAATAAGATCTGGTAATCTAGATACAAAGTCTTCATGATTACCGTTATACTTTTCGTAATAATTTTTTCTAATTATTTTTTCACTTAGACTTTCCGAACCTTTAACCCGATCCTGAAGAATAATTTTATTCGTAGATAATTGCGATATTACATTAGTTTTTAAGAATTCATGTAATAGCTGTCTCTCATTTTCTAAATCCTTTTTCATTTCTTCTAATAATTCAACACTATTAACTGTAAATTCACGTAATTCTTTCAGCATTTTATCCCTCCCTGTAGTTATTATACATTATTTTATTTACTTTTTTTTCTTTTGTAGGAAGGTTATAAAGTTTTCAGCTTACCTAATGCTCTTAATATTTACATTTTATTAATAAAATCTTAATAAATGAAGCTTAATAGATTGTTTTCCAGTACCTTGGTAATAATTTTCATTTATTTAATGTAGATGAAGCTTTTAAGGAATTTTCTTTATACCTCATTAAAAAAAGAAGAGAGTAACACTTTATAGCGTAACTATTTATTTACAAATTTATTAGAAAGTGTTTGTAATGAAATAGGTTTACCATGTTTTCTACCCATAAAAAAACCTCCTAATTTAAATAATTTAGAAGGTCAATCTTCACAAATTCGATTGGGAGTTTATTAGAGAGATTCCTCCCTAGTTCAAAAACCGTTCAAACTCACTATAGTTTAAAACCGTTGATATGACTGCACTCAGCAGCCATTTTAATAAAGTGACGGCGGTAGTCGAACCAACCGTCACATAGAACACTATAATATCAGCAATTATAAGAACTTTTTGCTACTATTGTAATCCTTGACTACGCTTTTGACTTCTTTTAATGAAAAATACAGTTTACTGGGGCAATATTAATGTCAGAATTTCATAATACAACTCATTCATTTTAGTATTAATATACTTGCATAAAATCTAGTTTAAATACTCTGTCTAATTCATTCTTATCATTTTTTGAGTTGTACTCTACAGTCATCCACCGATCGCCATCTAGATATAACATCATGATATCTTTATAATCTGGATGTACAGCTTGCGCTTTAATTTGTGCATTCTCTTTTTGATCATTTATAACTCTTTTTATTTCAATTAATAAAATCCCTTCACCTTTCTTCCTATCATTTACTCCTACAATAAAATCTGGATGATAGTTAGGCTGTCCAGGAATCGGTACACTTACAGAATAAAGCTTTCTAGAAGGATTTCTATGCCACCATTTCACTACATCTTCCAAGTCCTCGTCTAAATACCTTGCAAAACCTAGTTCCCATTTATTAAGATCATCAGGATATATCCCATAAATATTATATCTAGATGGAGATAAGGCTTTTATACTACCTACCATTTTTGGTAATGTATCAGCTAATTCTGATTCAATATTATTAGCTAAAGCCTCACTTACAGCCTTTTTTAAAGCATCGGGTTTCAGGGCTAAGATTTTGTGTAAACCTTCTTTTACTTTTTCATCACTAGTCATATGTTGCCAACCATAGTTCTCAAAAGCTTTTTTTAATCTTTTAGCTAGTTCTTCATGGAGTGATCTTACATCAAGCATACCATCTTTATTTGAATCAAAAAGTGATTTCTGCGCTAAATTATCTATCTCTACTTGTGCCAAATCTGCATTTATTTCTTTTAAAGATGCATGAATATTTTCAAAAACTTCAATTTGTTCCATTAATATTTTTGTTGCACTTTGTTGTGTAACAGCTAAAACTTTTTCATCAAAAATGAAACGTTTTATAACATCATTTAAAATTTTATTGGTATCTAATGTCACCGTAGCAGTCTTAAAATTTTTCGGGAAATCTATGTCTTCTCTTAAATGATAGTTGTACCCATCTAAATTAGATTTTTTTGACAAATCGCTACCTAAACCAAGACTATTTAATACTGGATTAGAATGCGAATTTAAAGTTGTGCCTATGGTCTCAATAGAAGGTATATCCTCATGTTCATTTTGCTTACTTTCTCCTATTACCTGATCAACATTTTCTTTATTAGTTGCTGATGTTTCTTCTTTTCCATCGATAGAATGATTTTGACTTATATCAGAGTCTAATATATTTTCTGATCCCTTGGACAGATCAACATCAGATGATAGAAAAGGAAATAATACAAGTTGGTAGGTATCTCCCGGATCTTTGATTATTTCTGTTTCAACTATATTTGAATTATCATCTTCATTCGTATGCTCAATTGGAAACAAATTAATTTGACCGTCATGTACTTCTAATAATTCGTCCTCTACTACGATTAAATCAACAGACTCTGTTATGTCTGCCAATTCATCTCTTATCGAATTTATATTTTGTGCAGCTTCTATTAGACCTCCTTGGTATGCTTTATTAGCTAAAAATACATACCCATAATCTAATACATCAGGATACTGTTCTAAATTTTGCATCCTTTTATCCACTCGCATAATTCTTCCGACAATCTGTGTACCAAAATTAACATCTCGTGCAGAACGCATAGACACCAAAGTGAATGCCCTTGGCACGTCAAATCCGGTAGCAACAGCCATTTTAAAAATTAGTGCTTCTACTTCTTCATTATGGGCAATAGACATTAAGTCTGGATTGGGCTCATCAGAAGTATGAACCCTAATTTTCTCTTTAGCTATACCTAGTTCAATAAGCCAATCTTTAGCTAGATCAATGCTTTGATCTTTAGAATCTACCTGAACAAGCAATAAAGGAGTAATGTCAATATTAGCTTCCTTTAACTTTCCTTTAATTTCAGAGTGGGCTTCTACACCACATTTCAATGCAGTTTTTTCAAAGTTTATTAATTTAGTTACATTTTCATTAGCCTTAAAAACAGCAACTTTAACACCTTTTTTTATTAACCTTGCTTCTACACCCTGTTTTCTTGAAACAGAAATCTTATGCACTTTGTCAATATTGTTACATTCAATAAACTTTTGTATCTCTTGATCTTTAGGCGTAGCAGTAGCTAATATGGTTATATCCGGAATTAGAACTTCTCTATAAAAACTTTGGGCTTGAGAGTCTATCGAAAAACTGTGATGTGCTTCATCTATTACAGTTCCTATAAAGTAGCCTCTAGATCGTGCATAGTCTATTAAATCATCAAAAGATAACATGGTTTCTGAATCTTTACGAACTTTCCTCGTATCTTTATTATTTACAGCGACATTAGCCCAAGTAGTAATATACACATCACCACTTTTAATGTTATTTGCAGTACGATCATCATTTAAAGACTTAACTTTTAAGAAATTAAATCCATTATATAAATTCTCTGTACTTTGATTTACTAAACCTGAGAAAGGCGTAAACCAAAACCAAATCACATTGAAATCTCTACTTATATTATTCATAATTTCACTAGCCATTAAGGTTTTACCTGTACCAGTTGGAGCTTCAAATAATATATGTCCCTTTTTGGAAATAACTAAGTTTCTGTTCTGTTCATACAATTCATCTCGTTTTATTTTTGATAACATTTCAATGCAACTACTTAAAATAGTAGTTGCATTGTCAATAACTTCTGTTTGAAATATTTTAGGTATAATCTTCAAAAATATTACCTCCTAAATAGCTCCACTAATTTCTCTGGAATGCCTTCGATTAAAACATTTTCATTTTTGATTTTTTGGTTTAGAATACCAGGCTGCCAGCAATAAATTACAGCTTGTTTTTTATCATTTAGAATATCCGATTTTACAGAATGAATGATCTCTTTAGATACTTCTGATATATAGTAAAGATTTAAATTTTCACCTTTTGAAACTTGATATTTATCCATTGGTTGGTAAGAATCCAAGAAGTTAAAATGTAGTTGCTGCAAACAGTACCAAATTTGCTCATGTTTAATATCTAAGTGAAGATTCGCATAAGAAATTCTCTCACATTTCATATAAGCGAAGTTTCCTTCTGTTCCCTCAACCTCATGAATCCCTTTAGCATCTTTCCAACTGTATCCATTGATAGTAGCATCTAGCCTTTTATAAGTGATTTCTTTGCATACGTTTTTTGAAGGATGCTTTTTAGTTGCTTCTGTACTTGAAACTAATATAAACTTTCTATCTCCACCATCTTCATCATTAAGCTCTAATACAGCCTGCCCCACTGTTCCACTACCTGCAAAGAAATCTAGAATAATATGCTCAGATTCTGGATCTGTACTTTGTTGTATTAAAGATTTAATTAAACTTAATGGTTTAGGATAAGAAAAATCTTTATTTCCTATCATTCTCGATAAAAGAGTAGTTCCTTCTGTATTAGTTCCTACCTTAAAAGCTTCCACTTCTTTTAAATCCAGCAATTCTAAATCTTTTTTCTTGATAGAAGAAGGCATTATCCAAGTAGAGACAGGTTTCTCAGTTTTCTTTATTTCAGAGATAAATCTTTTAATTCTAGGCTTCCCTAAGCCTATCTTCTTTCCAACCCAAAACTCTAAAGGCGGTATATTCAATAAAACTTTTTCTTTTATACGTCCATTTTTAAAGTCTTCTTTATATGCTTGTAACCGTTCATAGATTCTTAAATTATGCGGTAAATTACCATCTTTCATGGCTTTATCTAATTGCTCCATATTTTCAAAAAACGCTATTTCTTCCTTAGACGGCCATGATATTCTTTTTTCTTCCACTATCTGCTCCATAAATTTAGTTCGGATTTTCTGTCCCTCTACCGCTCGCTCTCGACTAGCAAACCTCCAAACACTATCTGGATCACATGGATACCAAACGGAAGTTTCCGGGTTATAAATTGGATAATACGCATCTGGACGTTGCTTAATGTCCTTTCCTTGATTTAACGGGCCATCCACCCATTTCCCTCTCTCATCTCCATCATCTTGGGCTTTAGACCAGTCTTTCTCTACTCCTGAAAAACTAAAGTCTTTATTTGCATAACATAGGACATATTCATGATCCGAACTTAAAAACCATTCTTTTTCATCATTAGAGCCACTTCTTCTTCTCCATACAAATGTCCCAACTTTCATATTAGGAAAGATTTCATCCATTAACAGCGATAAATGAGCATATTCTTCTTCCCCAATAGATACAAATATAACCCCATCATTTCTCAGTAATTCTTTTGCTAGATTTAAACGTTTATACATAAAATCTAGCCATTTTGAATGTTTCCAACCATCATATTTGTCAATAAAGCTATCGTTATATATAAAGTCTTTATTTCCTGTATTATATGGCGGGTCGATATAGATGCATTTTATTTTGCTTTTATGTGTAATATTCAAATATCTCAAGGCATCAAAATTATCAGCTTCTATCAATAAATTATCGTAAGGGCTCCCACCTAAAGACAACTTTGGAATATGTGTCATTGTAATAAAATCATCATTTAGCGTATTATCGGGTTCAATTTCGCTTTTTTCCCAAACTAAACCTAACTTCCTATTGGAATCTCGAGCTTTTAATATTCCTATCAATTGCTCTTTAGTTAAATGGTCATATTTAGAAGTCATTAATTTTCACTCCAGGCTTCAATTTCTTACCTTAATTATATCATTAATAGTTAATGTTAAAGATACTCTTAAATTTTTAAATACAATCTCTAAGAAGCTCTTTCAATTGTTACATTTTCCAGACCATTTAAGTTCATCCACGCACATAGAATAGCCCACCTATCGTGCGGTCATCTCTGTGATACCGATTTTGACTGGATAGGGTGATGCAGCTGGCAAATTCGATTGTTGTGTGACTGATTAACAAATCGCAGGAGCTACCCTGAAACTCTCTTGGAGGCTCAATAAGCGCATAGTTGCCTTGGTAAACCCCTTGATACCCTAGCGCATGCCATGATGGTTTATCTTGTATGGAGACACACTCTATATATAGTTCTGTTTTTAGATAATACCAATTTGCCATAGTATTTGTGTATTTTTATTTTCTCTTTTTGTGTCAAGCCCCCTATAAAAGGCAACTAGATTCTTCTCTATATACATGTTCGTTT
Source organism: Psychrobacillus sp. NPDC058041 (assembly GCF_042885655.1). NCBI lineage: Bacteria > Bacillati > Bacillota > Bacilli > Caryophanales > Bacillaceae > Psychrobacillus > Psychrobacillus sp. NPDC058041. The sequence continues at coordinate 6,762 of NZ_JBHVRO010000015.1, read as the reverse complement.
AGGCCACTCTGATTTAAAAATAACTATGGATATTTACACACACGTGACAGAAAGCAAAAGATGAAGCAATTTTAAAGTTCGCCAGCTATATTGAAATGTAGTGGAGTGACTACGCTTTGACTACGTTTTTGACTACGTTCGATTGATTCTCATTGAAACTAGATGATATAGACAAAAAGAAAAAACCCTTGAATACCAAGGGTTTTGACGTTCATTGAAACTCAATGAAATTGTAATATGGAGACGGCGGGATTTGAACCCGCGTCCAGAAACTCTAACACTTAAGCTTCTACGCGTGTATCTTGCCTATTTAGGATTCGCGTAGCATTATGCCGACAAGCGGGCGTCCTGTACGCTAACTTGGAAATCTCTTGCTGACAGCTCAAGTGGCACTGCCAACCGTATCCCACTAAAGTTGAGCTCTACCTAGCCACATGGGCGATGGATAGATAAAGCAGATCCGAGCTTACGCTGCGAATGCTAAGTTGTTGTTTGTTTTGCCTGTTATTATAAGGTCCGTTTTTACGGAGCCGAGCCTCCGACGCGCAACTCAAGCTCAGACTATCCCTGTCGAATCCATAACGTCCCCGTTTATGGAATAAGTCAGACTGTTGACAAACGTTAGTTTGCAACGCTGAACTTTGTTACATAGCTAACTATACATCAAAAATGGTCAAATTTCAAGTACCATGTAATGCCACATCGTGGCAGCACGTTATTGATTGCGCTCTTTGAATGCTCGTTCAATATCTCGTTTTGCTTCTTTTTTCTTTAAGACGTCTCGTTTGTCGTAATCTTTCTTCCCTTTTCCGACTCCGATTAATACTTTTGCATAGCCATTTTTTATATACATTTTAAGCGGAACGATGGAGTATCCATCTCGTTTTGTTTCTCCGATTAATGTGCTAATCTGCTTTTTATGTAAAAGTAGTTTTCGTGATCGTAATGGGTCATGATTGAAACGATTTCCTTGTTCGTATGGACTAATATGCATATTCGATATCCATGCTTCGTTGTTTCGAATTCGGACGAAGGAATCTTTTAATTGCACCTTAGCATTTCGTATCGATTTGATTTCGGTGCCTTGCAGTACAATGCCTGCCTCAATTGTTTCTTCGATAAAGTAATCATGGCTCGCTTTTTTGTTTTGTGCAAGCACTTTATCATCATGCTTTTTTGCCATCTCATTCACCTCTTTAAAAGCTCGAAGGGGCAATCACTCGCCCCTTTATTTTTTCTTCGGTCTTTTACGTCTTTGCGACTTTTTCGCAACAGCTTCGTAAAATTTCTTTTTCTGTTTGACTCCTTTTTTCGGACCTGGTTGAGAAGCTCCTTTTCTAGCTGGAGTAGTTTCTTTTTTCTGCGCGTGGATTACTTTTGGTGCTTCTTTTCTAGTTCGGTGGAATGCTTTTTTCATTCCTACGATTTCAAAGTCTACTGCAGATTCTTCTGCATTGACATTAGCTACTCGAATCGTTACTTCATCTCCGATTCGGAATTGCTTACCTGAACGTTCACCAATCATTATCATTTGACGGTCATCAAAACGATAATAGTCATCCGTCATATTTGTTACGTGTACAAGTCCTTCTATTGTATTCGGAAGCTCGATAAACATTCCAAAGTTTGTAATGGAACTAACAATACCTTCGAACTCTTCTCCGATTTTATCCGCCATATATTGTGCTTTTTTCAGCGCATCTGTATCACGCTCGGCATCTACTGCACGACGTTCACGTTTAGACGTATGCTCTGCGATATCGTCCATAATAGCTCCCCAATGATTTAGGGTAGCTTGTGTTACATCTCCTTCAACTAAATACGTACGAATTAATCGATGAACGATTAAATCGGGATAACGTCGAATCGGAGAAGTAAAATGCGTATAGAATTCTGTTGATAATCCAAAATGTCCTAAGCATTCCGAGTAATATTTAGCTTGCTGAAGCGATCTCAACAGCATAGTAGAAATTACGGGTTCTTCAGGCATTCCTTCAATGGACTCGATAATTTCTTGTAATGCTTTTGGATGTATATCATTTCCTGTCCCTTTTACAACAAGACCAAAGTTTGTTAAAAACGCGAAAAAGCGTTGCAGTTTTTCTGGCTTTGGATCTTCATGAATTCGGTAAATAAACGGAACATCCATCCATTTGAAATGCTCTGCTACTGTCTCATTGGCAGCTAGCATAAATTCCTCAATAAGTCGTTCTGCGACAGTTCGTTCACGTATTGCAACATCTGTCGGCCAACCATCTTCATCTACTAGAATTTTTGCTTCCGGAAAATCAAAGTCAATTGCTCCACGATTTTCACGTTTTTGTCTAAGAACAGCTGCTAACTCTGCCATAGTTTCAAACATTGGTACGAGTGGCTCATATCGCTCGATTAACGCTGCATCTTTTTCTTCCAAAATTTTATACACATCAGTATACGTCATACGTTCTGTTGTTCGAATAACACTTTGGAAAATTTCGTGAGATGTAACCATACCTGATCCATCTATAATCATTTCACATGATAACGTTAAACGATCCACTTGTGGGTTCAGTGAGCAAATACCATTCGATAAACGATGTGGAATCATTGGAATAACGCGGTCCGTTAAGTATACACTTGTTCCACGATCATACGCTTCCCTGTCAAGTGGTGACCCTTCTGTAACATAGTGGCTTACGTCAGCAATATGTACGCCAAGCTTAAATGTCCCATCAGGGAATTTAGTTACCGTAACTGCATCATCTAAATCTTTTGCATCTGCTCCATCAATCGTTACAATTACTTCTTCACGTAAATCTCTACGATTTTCCAAGTCTTTTTCATCAATTTCATCTGGAACAGATTCTGCTTGATTGATTACTTCTTCTGGAAAATCAATTGTAATACCATGCTTATAAATAATTGATAATATATCGACACCTGGATCATTTTTATGTCCAAGAATTTGTGTAACAATCCCAGTTGCAGACTTTCTTTCGTTTGGCCAATCTGTAATTTCTACAACTACTTTATGTCCTTCAATCGCTCCAAGTGTATCCCCTTTAGCAATAAATACATCCATTGGAACTTTCTTATCATCGGGAATAACAAAACCGAATCCTTTATTATCCTGGAATGTTCCAACTACACTGGTAATACCTCTTTGCGTAATTTTAATAATCGAACCTTCTCTTCGGTCACCTGAAGATTCAAGAGAAACACGAACAAGCACCTTGTCTCCATTCACTGCACCATTTACTTCCGTTGGTGGAATGAAAATATCATCCATGCCATCCTCTTCTGGTGCAACAAATCCAAAACCTTTAGCATGGCCAATAAACTTTCCAACAATTAAGTTCATACGCGATGGAATACCATATCGATTGGATCTCGAACGAACAACAAGTCCTTTCTCTTCCATTTGAACAAGTGTTTTTACTAATTCTTTAAATTCCTCCGAATGAGTTAAACCAAAATGATTCTCAATTTCTTTAACCGTTAACGGTTTATACTCTTCCGAGCGCATTAAATCAAGTAGAGTTTCTTTCATATTTTCCATAGTACATCCCTCCTTTTTCAGCGTGTGCACTTTTAGGTTGTTTTACACATTCCAATCAAGTGACTCTAAAAAGTTTAATATATCTTCATGTAATTGTTCTTTTTCGGAACCAAGCGTTATGACATGACCTGAGTTTTCATACCAATTTATTTTTTTATCAATGGATTCCGCTTCTTCATAAATAATATTCGCAGAATTTATATCTATCACTGTATCCTTCTTACCTTGTGTAACAAGGAGTGGAGCATAAATATGATCGACGTGATCACGAACATTATAAACAAATTCTCTTAAGTCTGCTAATGTCTCCATTGGTGTTTGTCGTATTGCTTCTACTTCTTCTTCAATTTGTTGATCTGTTTTTCCTTCATACTTCTTATATTCTCTCGCATATTTTAAAACACCCTCAAACATAATGTCTGTCGTCTTCATCGACATTGGAGAACACATGGTGACAATTCCTTTCACAGGAACTGTATACCCTAATTTCAATGAGAATACTCCTCCAAGGGACAGACCAGCAACCGCAATCTCCTCATATCCTGCAGCCTTTAAACGTTCATAAGCACCAATTACATCTTGCCACCAATCCGTTGGACCAGTTTCCAGAAGCTCTTCAGGTGGTACTCCATGTCCCTTATAATGAGGTGCTAATGATGTATATCCGTTTTTCTCTAAGAAGCGTCCGAGCATTCGAACATCAGACGAATTACCTGTAAATCCATGAAGAAGTAATACTGCACGTTTCCCAGCTTCAAAGAAAAAAGGTTTTGGCGTTGAAATTCGCATAAAAATAAATCCTCCAATCAATAATGCAGAATCTTTTCCCCACAAGTAATAGTATGGGCGAAAGGGCGATGCATCATGACAATTAAAAATATGAATGTATGTAAAATTTAAAAGAAAACGCCTAACCAATCAGAAGTCGGTCAGGCGATCTGTTTTTAAAATTTAGTTATAGCAATCGTTAAGATAAAAAATAACACCGCTAGAACAATCGTCACTCTATGTAATACAAGGTCCATGCCTCGAGCTTTTTGTTTTCCAAAAAGTTGTTCAGCTCCACCAGAGATGGCTCCCGAAAGACCAGCACTTTTCCCAGATTGTAACAATACAACAACGATTAATGCGAGCGATACGATGACAAGTAATACTAATAAAAACGCATGCATTTATTCCACCTCCTGATAAGAACGTCCACAACAACTTTAATTTTACCAAAAACAACTAGAAGTTACAACAGTCTATCAATAATATAATGTTTCAAGAAATATAATATTCTGATTTTCTTTACGAATAATCATACAATTGATAGAGTTAAAGGAAATAGATAGAAATTATTTGTCCTAAAGAAAAGAGAGGTTCATGATGAAAAACAAGTTATTATCAATAAGCATACTATTTTTAGCATGTATTGTAGGATTTCTATACTGGTTTACGTTGCAAGATCAAACAAAACTCCCTTCCAAAGAATGGAGTCGCTCCTACTCAGTTAACACAGAAGTGAGTAACTTCTCCACTCTTCAAAGTGTTCAAGAAGAAAATGGCTACACGATTAGCCTTTTAGATTTCAAGAAGTTAATTGTTTTATCTTGTGATAAAGAAATGACGTGTAATGAAAATCGTACGCACGAGTCATTAAATACATACAAAAACAGTTGGAGCGATAAAACCGATTCTTACTTTATTAAAGACGATACGCTAGTTCACTCCAATATTTCATCCGGACAAACAGTGGTAGCTACGAATGTTTCTAATTTTTCCAAAACCAAAAATACGCTTGTATATTGGACAGAGGATCAAGAAATTATCGTTTTAAACAGTCCTTTTTCTAACGAAAAGCAACGTTTCAAGATAAACGATCCCGTATACTTCGTGAAAGTATTGGGCAATGACATCTTTATTATAACCAAAAAAGACAAAGAGGATCTTTATACTGTTTACAACTTAACAGATCAACTTTCTAAGCTTTTTCAATTCAATGTAAGCTCACAAGAAATTCTATCATCTTTAGATATAATTCAGCTCGAAGATAACAATTTCTCTCTAATACAAGATAAAAAAACAATCTCTGGTGGTACTAGTACGAATAAAATAGTAACAGCGCTATTTAATCTATCCTTCAATCAAGAACCTACTTACAACATACTTTCATTTGTTGAGGAACAATCTGGATCACCCTTAAAAGATGTTTATTCTCCAACTTTCTACCAAGGAACATCTGGACCAATGATTACAGTTTCATCTACTTTTTTAGATGAAACTGGAGAAAAAGTTACAAAAGTTTTTGTTGGTAACTTCTCAGAAGATACAATTAAAGTGAACGCTCTAACTAAAATCCCTAACCGTTATGAACGTCCTATCTTTTTAGATGAACAAACAGTTGCCTATTTTAAAATGAAGGGATCAAACCGCTTTCTTGAATACTCCTCATCTGATGAATTGAAGAAACAGGAGAGTAATGGGATTATGGCGGGAGATTATAAAGAAGCAGGTTATACTTTACTTGGTAAATTGTTTAATGGTTTTATACTTGTCCTATTTTCATTTGTATGGATTATTATAACTTTTATCGTATCCTATGGAACGGTACTATTATTGCAAAAACTAAGATTTGCTCATTCTTTTAAAACGGCATTTATCGTTCATATAATTACGTTGTTTAGTATTCAAACGTATTTCATTTATAATTTTACTTCAATAGAATCTATCATTTACAAAATTCCTTATATATCTGAAAACTGGCATTTTGTAATTTTATTAGTAATCTCTACTATTCTTTCAATCATTCCTTTGAAAATTCTTCGATATAAGTTAATGGAAGATACTTTCAATCTTTTTGTAGTATATACAACTTTTATGAATTTAATCATTTTATTTTTCTTAGTCGGGCCTTATCTGTTCTAATTTAGAGTGTATTTCTAATCAATTTGCTAATAAATAGCGACCACACGGATTTAGCGCTCTGGCATTCGCTTTCCGCGGGGCGATATAATGCGTGATTTAGTTCGAATAACCACTTTTTGGACATTACTAACTTTCTATTAAGAAAAGCACTAACGACCTGTAAGTGCATCTTGGCTTCACTAATTCCTGAGTGCTGTGGACGAATCATTGGCTACACTATTACCCTAATACATTTGTCTTGAAAGCTTCAATAGGATTTTCTTCACATACTGGCACATGTTTTAATGCTGCCAAATGAAATACATAGTCTACTCCAA